>CAZWQX010000119.1:8990-12057 GCA_964635965.1 uncultured Cryomorphaceae bacterium | reverse complement strand
TCCATCCTGCATTAAAGCTTCAATACAATAGGTATCCAAGGCGCCCGCAAATCGCTCACTTTCGGTTTTCACACCACGTATCACGGGGATAGCCATCCACTCTTCGGCGAATTTTGCATATACATCGAGCATTTTCTCCGCTTCTTCAATCGCTTCTTCTTTCGTGGCGTGAGCAGTGTGCCCTTCTTGCCATAGAAATTCAGCCGTCCGGAGGAATAATCGCGTGCGCATTTCCCAACGCACAACGTTGGCCCATTGATTGACTAAAAGAGGTAAATCTCGATAACTCTTCACCCAACCCTTGAACGTGTTCCAGATGATGGTTTCTGAAGTCGGACGAACGATGAGTTCTTCTTCCAACTTCGCGTCCTCATCCACTTCTATCCCGCTTCCGTCTTCCGCGTTTTTTAATCGATAGTGGGTAACAACCGCACATTCTTTGGCAAATCCCTCAACGTGAGAAGCTTCTCTTGAAAAATAAGATTTCGGAATAAAAAGAGGAAAATAGGCATTGACATGCCCTGTTTCCTTGAACATATTATCGAGTTGGAGTTGCATTTTTTCCCAAACGGAAAAACCATGAGGTTTAATGACCATGCAACCTCTTACCTCGGAATGCTCAGCCAGGTCGGCCTTACTCACCACTTCATTATACCAAGCGGAATAATTGTCACTTCTCTTTGTTAGCTTATTCGCCATAAGGAAAAAATGGAATAATTTTTGATGCTTTATTGTTGAATGTTCAAGAAAGCATAGAAAATGTTCGAGCGGTCGAAAATAAACTATTTAACTTAGACATTCGTTATATTTATGGAGGTGATCATGAAGAAAACGACATATATATTCAGCTTAGGCGCATTGCTGTTTTTAGCATCGTGCAGTACGAACCAAGATTTGGTTCGAATGGAAGAGGTAGATGACTTGTATTACAGCCCTACAGTGGCCGCAGTCACAGAGCCGAATTACGAAACGGATAGCTTCATTGGTGCTAACAGCGCCGAAAGCAGCTATTATGGGCAGAGTCCTTTTGTTGATGAAGAGGAGAAACCTTCAGCGCAAATAGAAGCTGTTGACGAATCAGAATCAGATGATTATTATGATCCTGATTACGCTCGCCGAATAGATAATTTTCATCGCAGCGAAGAAGAAGAATACATCTACAATGATGCCTTTGCCAACAACATGGCACAGCAACCTCAATGGAACGTGAACATGGGTTTCACGGCGATGAATGGATGGAACGGATGGGGAATGGGAGTTTCCTACGGAATGCCAATGGGATACATGGGTATGAGAAATCCCTGGATGGGAAACAGGTGGTGCGATCCTTTCTGGGATCCATTTTGCCGATGTCCGTGGGGAGGTTCTCGCTGGTCTATGGGAATTGCTTATAACCCTTGGGGATCACCTTGGGGAATGGGCTGGGGTGGAGCCTGGGGAATGTACGACCCTTTTAACCCTTGGTATAATCCTTGGGGAAATCCCTGGATGGGAGGTGGAGTCGTCGTAGTTGATGGAAACGGAAGCGGTTTTCAAAACACTCCAAGAACAGGAACCGGAAGACAGTCAAGAGGAGGTATGGTTGACAATGGATCGTCACGATCACCATCAACGTTAGATGGCTCTAAGGCTAATACGTCGGCAGTTGAACGAGGAAATCGAACGCGTACGGTTGATGCAAACAGGACCAGAATGCGTCCGTTGAGTACATCTGACGAAGACTACTACAACAGAACTGAGAGTCGTCAGTACACGAGAAACGCTACTCAAACCACAAGGCAGAGTAACCAACAGTACACACGGCCAAATACGAGAAGCATACAATCTCCCTATACAAGACAACAGGAACAACGGAGAAATCCCGCTTCCAGTACGTATTCAAGATCGCGATCAAACCGAAATTACAATTCAACGAGAAGTACTCCTTCAAGAAGTACATTTAGCACTCCCGGCAGATCGAGATCCTCTTCACCATCATTATCAAACCCACCAAGTCGTTCTGTAAGTCCGTCCTACAGCCCTAGTCGCTCCGGGGGTGGAACAAGAAGAAGATAAGGCAACGGTATATGAGAAAAAGAATATTGATAGCAGCACTACTTTCAAGTGCAGCCCTGGGAGGTTACGCTCAAAATGACGCCGACGTGCAGCGCTATACCGCCAACTATTTTGGTGGAACAGCGAGATTTCAGTCCATGGGAGGTGCATTTGGAGCCTTAGGTGGAGATATGAGTTCGATCCACCTTAATCCTGCTGCCGTAGGCGTATATCGATTCGGTACAATTTCCTTTACCCCGGCTCTGGAGTTCAATTCAATTGATGCAGAAACTGATTTTACATCCATTGAAGACTCAAAAACCAAAATGGTTGTAAACAATGTTGGATTTGTCTTGGCTAATGAAATTAGACACCCACAGTGGAGGAGCATAAATTTTTCCGTGTCATACAATCGTATCAATACGTTCAATGATATCACCCGGCTAGAGGGGCGACATGCGGCAAATGATGGTTTAGCAGGCGATTTCCTGTTTGAGGCCCAGGGAAGAAGACTTGGGGAATTGAGTGATTTTGGTGCAGGTTTGGCGTGGGATGCCTTTGTAATTGACAATGCCAATTATACCAATATAGGCACGCCGAACGAAGAAGCAATTGACGATGGAGAGTACGTACTCGTTTTTGATCCTGAGCAAGAGATCAGAACAGTTCAGACGGCAGAGAGAGACGGTAGGCTTTCTGAAACGGCACTGACTTTAGGTGCCAATTATGATGATCGGCTTTATATAGGTTTTGGCTTGGGTTTTCAGGATGTTACTTATCAGTACGAAATAACCACCGTCGAGGAAACCGTTGCGGAGCCAAATACCGATTTGGTTCGATACACCTTTAATGAAATCTTGGAAAGCGACGGTTTGGGAGTGAATGCAAAATTGGGATTCATCTACCGAACAAAGGTGTTGCGATTCGGTGCTTCTGTAAGAACTCCGACCGTTTTCTCGATGACCGACAATTTCACTGCCGACATACGCTCGACTCTTCAAAATCCCGATGATCAAATATCGTCGGAATCAGG
>CAZWQX010000119.1:0-8980 GCA_964635965.1 uncultured Cryomorphaceae bacterium | reverse complement strand
AGTACCGAATACGAACACCATGGCACTTCATGGGAAGTGTGGCGGCTGTTATTGGAAAGAAGGCCATTCTTTCAGGTCAATATGAACGAATCGATTTCGGAGGAGGCGAACTGAGAAACTCGGGTGGCGCAGACACCGACTTTTCGTTTATCAATCAAACCATCGCTCAAGGTTATTCCGCCTCTGATATCTTTCGCTTTGGAGGTGAGTATCGATTATCGAATAATTTCACTGCCAGGGCAGGTTATGCGTGGTTTGCAAATCCCATTACTTCAAATGAGCAATTCACCGATGAAAATCTGAACCGCCAGCATTTCAATTTTGGTTTGGGACTGCGACAAGCCACTTGGTATCTGGATTTGGCGTACAGCCGAGCCGTTTTCAATGAGATTTATCCGTACACAGATCTTAATTTGGCAACATTGGGTACACGACAGGATTCTTTTATGTTAACCCTAGGATTTAGAATGTAAAAAGGCCGCTCGAAAGAAGCCTTTTCAACAATTGGAAATATTCTTATTATTTGCTGATTTTCTTGAACAGCGTATCCATCTTCTCTTGCTCTTCTTCAGCCAAAAGAGCATCAACCAAAATTCTTCCACTATGCTCGTCAACAATAATCTTCTGACGCGCAGCCACGTCTAGTTGTCTTTGAGGTGGAATTTTAATGTAGGAACCTGCAGAAGCTTCACGATCAATTGGAACTACCGCCAAACCATTCTTGGAACCATTTCTAATACGCTTATATGCCTTCAAAAGCCGATCGTCCAGAGCAGAAGCAGCATCATCAGACTTCTTTAGAAGTGCGTCTTCCTCCTTTTTCGTCTCACCAACGATTTCATCTAACTCCTTTTTCTTGATCTCCAGATCTTTCTTACGGCCGTCGAGCTCTTCTTTTGTCGCATCAATTACCTCAGACTTGTTTTCTATTTGAGCCTGGAACTCTTTGATACGCTTTTCAGCGAGCTTAATTTCCAAATCTTGGTATTCGAGCTCTTTATTCAATGACTCAAATTCGCGGTTATTGCGAACATTGTCTTGTTGCTCTTTGTATTTCTTAATAAGAGCTTTGCTCTCAGTAATTGAATTCTTTTTGTTGGAAATCTCCGTTTCAATCGACTTCCTCTCTTCCTCTAGCTTTTCGAGTCTCGTAGCCAACCCCTCCGTTTCATCCTCGAGGTCTTGAACCTCGTATGGCAACTCTCCGCGAACGGTACGAATTTTATCAATTCGAGAATCGATTAATTGTAAGTCATACAATGCCCTGAGCTTATCTTCTGTTGAAGCGCCCTTTTTGGATTTAGCTGTAGCCATAAACTAGAAATAATGTATTGGATTTGTGTTCACTTCCGTTAAACGGACTGCAAAAGTAGTAAATTTTTTAAGGAGATTTTCAGCTATTAAATCGATCGTAAAACGCTCACTTTCAAAGTGCCCGATGTCGGCGATCACAATATCATTTTCTGCATCGAAGAACTCATGATATTTAAAATCACCCGTTATGAAAACATCTGCTCCTGAGCGCTTTGCGTCATTCAATAAAAAACTTCCCGATCCTCCACATATAGCTATGGTTTTTACCTCCTTCTTTACCAGATTGGTGTGCCGAATAATCGGTAATCCCATTTTCTCCTTTAACTGGTTCATAAATTCCTTCGTTGGAATCGGATTTTCCAAAACTCCTACCATACCCGAACCGAGGTATTGATTCGTATTGTCGAGTGAGTGAAGGTAGTAGGCTACCTCTTCGTAAGGATGAGCTTCTTTCATAGCTGTTAGCACCCTGTTTTTAAGGATCGATGGAAACATGACTTCAATCCTGGTCTCAGATTCAGTATGTGTCTCTCCTATCTCTCCCACAGCTGGATTCGCATCTTCTAGTGCTTTAAATGTGCCCTTGCCCTCGAGGTTGAAACTGCAGTTGCTGTAATTCCCAATAACACCTGCCCCTGAAGAAAAAAGTGCCGAGCGAAGATTTTCAGCTTCTGCATTCGGAATAAAAACGGTGAGCTTCTGGAGTGTTTCACCATTTGGACGCAGAATTCTAGGATTCGACAGACCAATTATATCGGCAATCTTCGCGTTCACACCATCTTGAACATTGTCCAAATTTGTGTGAATAGCATATAGAGCAATGTCATTCTTAATTGCCTTCACAATCGTTCGTTCCACATAATTGGAACCGATCAATTTCTTCAGGCCTTTGAATAGGATTGGATGATGAGAAACAATGAGATTACAACCTTTCTCTATCGCTTCGTCTACAATTGCTTCGGTACAATCCAAACTAACCAAAACGCCACTTACATCAGCGTTGTAATCTCCAACAAGGAGACCCACATTATCGTAATTCTCCGCATATGGCCGCGGAGCCCATTCTTCGAGGTAGTTACAGATATCTTTAATTTGTGGCATCTTTGGTTATTTGTATTCACCAAAATTAAGGAATGCGAACCTTTCGGTTGCTCTTATTACCGCTTTCGTGGATTTATGGGTTGATATTAGGTCTTCGACATTTCCTATATGATCGCGGTGTATTCAAAAGTTATACATCGAAAATTCGAACCATCGCCATAGGTAACCTGAGCTTTGGGGGAACAGGAAAAACACCGCTAATCGACTATTTAGCAGATCAGCTAGACCCGAATAAATCTGTAATTATCAGCAGAGGCTATGGGAGAAAAACCCGAGGCACAATTCTCGTCGAGAAAACAATGAGTGCTGAGGAAGTTGGTGATGAACCCCTACTCTTAAAGAAGCGAAATCCTGAAATCAATGTAGTAGTGGATGAAGATCGAACAAGGGCGATTCAATTCATAGAAAAAAAAGAGCTCCCTACTGAGACGATTCTCTTAGATGATGCGCTCCAGCATCGCAAGATCAATCCTCATCTTTCGATTCTTCTAACAACTTGGCAATCCCCGTTTTGTAATGACCATCTTTTCCCCGCCGGAAATCTGCGCGATATCAAATCACGAAAACAGGATGCAGACGTTTTGATCGTAACCAAAACGCCTCGTACCGCTGGAAAAGAAGAGAAATTTGCTCTTAAAGAAAGACTAGGACTTTCATCAGGGCAAGAGCTCTTTTTCGCTGGAATAAAGTATCAAAGTGTCCATGAATTAGCCACTGATAATGAGATCGAAATAAGTGACAGAGTAGTATTACTATCGGCAATTGCCAATGCCGACCTTTTTGAGAGACAGGCGAAGGAAAAAA
Organism: uncultured Cryomorphaceae bacterium; assembly: GCA_964635965.1. Lineage (GTDB taxonomy): Bacteria > Bacteroidota > Bacteroidia > Flavobacteriales_D > Cryomorphaceae > JAKVAV01. The sequence continues at coordinate 5,761 of CAZWQX010000119.1, read as the reverse complement.
CAATGGTGTTAAAGCATTTTAAATACCGTGATCATCATCTTTTTAAAGAATCGGAACTTCAGGCTCTCAGTGATTTTATTGATACTTTTGAGGGCTTGAAACCTCTCGTTTTGACAACCGAAAAAGATGCTCAAAGGCTGTTGGCTTACAGTGACTTTTTCAAAGAGCGTCAAATCCGAGTAGGATATTGGAAAATAAAAATAGACTTCGGTTCTGAAAAAGAGCGATTCAACTCATTGATTCAAAACGGATGACAAAAGACAGTCTGAATAAAGCACTTTCGTTCGTTCAAGGGATATTTGAAGATAAAACCCCTGAAATCGGCATAATTTTAGGCTCAGGTCTCGATTCTGTGGCAAAAAAGATTCAAGTTGAAACAACCATTCGATACGAAGACATGCCTGATTTTCCCCAATCAACCGTGAAGGGACATAAAGGAGAATTCCTTTTGGGAATGTTAGGAGGCAAGCGCGTATTGGCAATGCGAGGAAGATTTCACTTCTATGAAGGATATGGAATGGACCAAGTTGTAGCACCCGTTAGAATGATGGTTTTATTAGGGGTCAAAACCCTGATGGTATCGAACGCTTGTGGAGGAGTGAACCCTGATTTTGAGATAGGCGATTTGATGATTATCACTGATCATATTAACTTATTTCCAACAAATCCCTTGATGGGACCAAACAACGAGGATTGGGGCCCTAGATTTCCCGATATGAGTGAGGCCTACTCAAAAGAACTGATTTCGGTTTCAGAAGATGTAGCCAACGCAGAAGGAATAACCGTTCAAAAAGGCGTTTATGCGGGATTGAGTGGTCCTTGTTTGGAGACACCATCTGAGTACAAATACGTCCGAGCAATCGGTGCGGATGCCGTTGGAATGAGCACTGTACCTGAAGTTATTGCGGCCCGGCACATGGGAATACGCTGCTTCGGAATGAGTGTAATTACCGACTTAGGGGTGGAGGGAAAAATTGTGGAAACCACTCATGAAGACGTGGTAAGAGTAGCTAATGCGGCTTCTTTGAAAATGGAACGGATTTTTGAAGGTGTTATAGAAAGACTATGATCGAAATTGAAAAAGAAGTAGAGAAGAAGTATGAACTGGTTGTTGGATTAGAGGTCCATGCCCAGTTGATTACTGAATCAAAAGCATACGCAGGAGACTTGAACTCTTATGGAAGTCTTCCAAATTCGAATACCTCTCCCCTAACCTTGGGACATCCGGGTACATTACCCAGGATCAACAAAAAAGTCATTGAATATGCCATCAAACTGGGATTGGCAACTAATTGTACGATTAATCATTCAATGAATTTCGCCAGGAAGAATTATTTCTATGCGGACTTACCCAAAGGATACCAGATCACTCAGGATAAAACGCCGATATGCACTGAAGGCCACATCGATCTAAAAGAAAATAGTCACGGTAAACGACGAATTGGAATAACACGAATTCACATTGAGGAAGACGCAGGAAAGAGTATTCATGACCAAGACCCGTTTAATACCTTGGTTGACTTGAACCGTGCAGGTGTTCCTTTACTGGAAATTGTGAGCGAACCTGATATCAGGACATTGGAAGAGGCCTATGATTACTTGGCTGAAATCAGAAGGTTAGTTCGTTATCTGGAGATATGTGATGGAAACATGGAAGAAGGTAGCATGCGATGCGATGCAAACGTATCCGTTCGCCTTAGAGGTGAATCTGCTTTCGGTACGAGATGCGAAGTAAAAAACATGAACTCCTTACGAAACGTACAGCGAGCCATTGATCATGAGATGAAACGCCAAATCAAAATCATTGAAGAAGGAGGAACGATATATCAAGAAACCCGGAGCTTTGATGCTGTCAATGGCACTACTTTTACCTTGAGAGGTAAAGAAGATGCGCATGATTACCGTTATTTTCCGGAGCCCGACTTACAACCAATTCTTCTTACGGACAAGGATATTGAAACAGTAAAGGAGGCTATGCCGCCTTTACCTTCAGAGTTGTACAAGAAATACACCGAGACATTCAAGCTTTCTGATTACGACGCGGGAATCTTAATTGAATCTAAACCAACAGCCTTGTATTTCAATGAGCTTTCTAGCCATACGAAAAACTATAAGGCTGCGGCAAATTGGGTGATTGGTGAAGTGAAGTCTTACTTAAACCAGACGGCTACTCACATCGAGGAATTTCCTCTTCAGCCTTCAAAAATTGCTGAAATCATCGCGTTAATTGATGATAAAAAAGTCAGTAATTCTGTGGCATCTCAGGAGCTCTTCCCGAAACTCATCGAGAATTCGGATTTGTCAGCCATGGAAATTGCGGAAAGAGAAAACCTCATCCAAGAAAGCGATGATGATTGGTTAGACGAATTGGCGTCAAAGGCCATTGCTGCATACCCCGATAAGGCCCAGGCATACAAAAATGGAAACAAAGGTTTGTTAGGGCTTTTCATGGGAGAGGTAATGAAACTATCGAATAGAAAAGCCAATCCTAAAATGGCTAGTGAAATACTTAGAAAAAAACTGGACTCGTGATAAAAAATCTATCGTTACTCGTGATTCTTTTTATTGGCCTGGTATCCTGTCAATCGAGTAAACCTGAAGGAACCGTGATCAATGGTTCAATAGCAAATTCGGTTGAATCAACCGTTCATTTAATCGGATATCAAGATGGTGTCCCTGACACCATTCAAACAGCAGGACTTTCACCAACCGGTGAGTTTAACTTACTATTCAAACCCGGAAGAAGAGACTTTTACACGTTGTCATTTGGAATCGAGAATTCTGTAATTCTAATTGTTGACAGCAACGATACGGAAATCAGCCTCAACGGGGATATTGAAAAAATTCGAGAAACATATGATATCAGTGGTTCCGACGAAAGTATTATGCTTAGAAACCTTCTGGAAAAATCAACCTATTTCGAAAGACGTTTAGATTCTCTGATGACAGAACTGAGAGCAGCGGCTTCAGCTGATGAAAACGAGAAAAGAGTGGAATTAGGCGAACTCTATAATCAGACCCGAAAAGATTATCGTCAACATTTGATAGACCATATTAATGACAATCCAAGCAGTCTTTCAAATTTTACGGCGCTTCAGCGTCTGAACATGAAAGAGGACATGGAATTGTTCAAAACTGTTCGAGATGCGCTACAGGCTGATATGAACGGCAATTATTTTTTCGATAATCTAAATGATCAGATTGCGGCAACTGAAGAACAAGTCAGACTTGAATCGCTTCTAAAACCAGGAAGTATTGCTCCGGATATAGCTCTGCCAGACCCTTCCGGCGAAATGCAAAAACTATCTGATCTTCGCGGAAACTACGTACTCATCGACTTTTGGGCGTCATGGTGCAAACCCTGTAGAATAGAGAATCCCAATGTTGTGAAAATGTACAAATCGTATAGCGACAAAAACTTTGAGATTTTCGGAGTATCCTTGGATCGCACACACGATAAATGGGTTCAGGCAATTGAACAGGACGGTTTGGAATGGACTCATGTTAGCGATCTTCAATTCTGGCAATCAGCAGCTGCTCAACTTTACAATGTGAAGAGTATACCATTCACCGTGCTCATTGATCCTGATGGAAAGGTTATTGCGACCAAGTTGAGAGGTCCTGCGCTCGAAAAGAAATTAGAGGAAATCTTTAGCGCTTAAAGTCCTAAATGAAAAAATATTACTTCGCTTCTGACTTCCATTTGGGTGCACCAACACCTGAATCGAGTTTAGCCAGAGAAAAAAAAATTGTGTCTTGGCTAGAAGAGGTCAGGGCTGATGCCGAGGAGATTTTCATTCTTGGTGATGTCTTCGATTTTTGGTTCGAATACAAAACAGCTGTTCCCAGGGGCTACACCCGCTTATTAGGTAAGCTGGCTGAAATATGTGATTCAGGAATTCCCGTTCATTGGTTCATTGGAAATCACGACATGTGGATTTTCGATTATATACCAAAAGAAATTGGGGTGCAATTGCACAAGGAACCGATACGAAAAACCTTGAATGGAAAAGAGTTTTACATCGGGCATGGCGATGGACTTGGTCCCGGCGACCACGGCTATAAGTTGATAAAGAAAATTTTTAGATCAAGAATATGTCAGTGGCTCTTTGCTCGGCTTCACCCGAATTTCGGAATTGGTTTGGCAAATATGTTCTCGTCGATGAGCAGGAAATCCGGAGTAGAAAAAGACAAGCAATTTCTGGGTGCGGAAAATGAATGGTTGGCCATCTACTCAAATGAGATAGCTTCAATACAACATGCTGATTATTTTATTTTCGGACACCGACATTTGCCAATGGTTCTCGACCTTAAAAACGGCGGTAAGTACATCAATTTGGGTGATTGGATAAACCATTTTACCTATGGTGTTTTTGAAGAAGAATTTGAGCTTAAAGGCTATGGAACGAATCCTAAGATTTATACCAATAGTTGATCAAATCACACAGTCGACTGGCATACCCCATTTCGTTGTCATACCAACCCACCACCTTTACCATTTTTCCGATTACTGAAGTGAGCTGACTGTCGAAGATGCACGAGTGCGTATTTCCGATTATATCAGAACTGACGAGGGGCTTATCCGTATACTCCAAATAATTCTTCCATTTCGTTCCGGAAGATTCCAAAAAAATGCCATTAACTTCTTCAACACTCGTAGTTTTCTTAACAACATAGGTGATGTCCGTTAATGATCCATTGGGAACAGGCACTCGTATTCCGGCTCCACCAATAATTCCGTCTAAATGAGGGAATATCTTGGTAATCGCCTTTGCAGCTCCTGTTGTGGTGGGGATAATGGAAAGAGCCGCCGCCCTGGCACGGCGCAAATCCGTGTGCATTTTGTCATGTAAAGCCTGATCACCCGTGTAGCTATGAACGGTGGTTATGTAAGCACTTTCAATTCCAAGATACTCGTCAACCACATCGACTAAAGGAGCTGCACAATTGGTTGTACAAGAGGCATTGGAAATGAGCTCATCGTCAACTGAGAGTAATTCTTGATTTGCACCGAGGACTATGGTCTTGACCTCTTCATCGGCGGCTACAGCTGAGATAATGCACCTATTCGCTGTAAGGAGATGTTTGGATGCCTCACTGATGGTTCGGAATCGACCCGTGCTCTCGAGAACCAGATCCGCATTGTACTTGGACCAGTCTAAATCCTCCAAACTGAGGTAATGCGAAACAGGAATCACCATCTCATCAATAGAGATCTCTCCTGAAGAATAATCAACCTCCCGATCCCATTTACCTTGAACACTGTCAAACTGAAGAAGATGTGACATCGCCTCAGCCGAACCGGGGTCATTGATCCCAACAATTTGAATGGTGTCGGAGTATGAGTCAATCGCTCTTCTCAGAAAACATCTACCGATTCTGCCAAATCCATTAATCGCTACTTTGGTTTTTATCATAATAAAAAAGGGTGAATCAAATTTCTCTGATTCACCCGTCTCTTCAATTTTGATTCTAATTATCTAGTCACGACAAATTTTCCCGTTTGCCATGTATCAGCTACTCGCAGCTGAATGATGTACTGACCAATAGAAAGGTCAGATGCATCAAAAGCAATTTGTCTTTCGAAACCAGATTCTACACGCTGCTCTTGGAAAGCTTTTACCAATCGTCCATCCGTGCTGTAAATGAACATCTCAATATCAGCGCTAGTACCTAAGTCAAAAGTAACTCTAGCCTCTCCACTAACAGGGTTAGGGAATACTTTGAGTTGATCAAATACCGGCCCTGCATCAGCTATCTC
>CAZWQX010000118.1:0-12157 GCA_964635965.1 uncultured Cryomorphaceae bacterium | reverse complement strand
GCCGCGAATTTAACAAAGAAGAGAATGAAAATGCGTAAGATCACCCTGTTTACTTTCCTTTTTTCACTTGTACTGCTTACATCTTGTAACGAGGAAGAAGATACAATTGCCGAAATCATTGTAGTTACTCCAGAGAATTCCAGAGTCGGAGGAGCGGAGGTCCGCATGTTCGGGCAAGGAACAATTGATGAAACGGAAGTCGGTGATTTGCGCATTGACGAAATCAGATTTACAAATTCAAATGGAGTTGCTGAATTTGATTTCTCAAGATTTTATAAGCCCGGCCAAAGCGGGTTTGCCATTCTTGATGTAGAGATTACCAAAGAATTTCCTGATAGCACTGCCTTCATTTCCGGAATTATGAAGGTTGTGGAGGAAGAGACCACTACTAAGACATTCGTTTTGGAGTAAGGCCTTCTTCTTCGAAATAATCGATAATTGCCTTTTTCATCAACTCTTTCTGCTCGGCATCTTTTAAATGCGGAAGAGGCTTGATCAGCTCAAAATGAGGCCAGCCTTCTTGGTCAAGGTGTTCAAATCTGTAGAACCCATAAGGCTCTAGAACAGTGCAAATGCCGATATGGATTAAATTGACTTTTTCGTCTTTAGTGAATTTCCCAAAACCATGGCCTAACTCTTGAACTCCGATCAAGAATAAGACCGCTTCTAAATCGATTTCTTCTCCGAAACGATCTTCGAGTTTTGCCAATACCTCACGCCATCGGTGTTCGAATGCAACATCCATAGTGCAAAGCTACAATCATAAAAGTTGTTCTAAAATTCTAATTTTAGACTTATGCTGACAGAATTAGATTTAGAGAGTATTCTTTTCTTGGACATTGAGACTGTTCCAAGAGAATTTCACTTTGACCAACTCGAAGGTGACTGGCAAGAGCTGTGGTCAGAAAAGATGCGCTTCCTCTCAGAACGCGAAGGATTGTCTCCTGAAGAGCTCTATGAGCGGGCAGGAATTTATGCTGAATTTGGAAAGATCATTTGTATTTCTACCGCAATTTTTCATCAAGTAAAAGGAGAATTATGCTTGAGAGTAAAAAGCTTTTACGGAAAAGATGAAAAGGCTTTGTTGACAGAATTTTTGGATATGTTGACGAGGTTTGACAGAGGTAACCAAAGACTTTTATGCGGGCATAACTCCAAGGAATTTGATATTCCATACATTGCAAGGAGGGCCGTGGTCTGTGGGTTGCAACTACCTTCAATAATAAACTTGACAGGAAAAAAACCTTGGGAGGTCCAGCACCTGGATACAATGCAAATGTGGAAATTCGGAGATTATAAACATTTCACATCACTGAAACTACTCGCAAAGCTATTTGATATACCTACTCCTAAAGAAGACATCGCCGGATCTGATGTGGCAAGGGTTTTTTGGGAACAGGATGATCTCGAACGAATAAAGGCGTACTGTGAACGAGACACCGTCACTGTCGCAAGGTTGGTTCAGAGATTTCAGAATCTTGAACCGATACACAATGACTACATTGAAGTGGTATAGTCTCATTTTTATGATTACGCTCATTTCATGTGACCTTAATCAAGGCAGTGAAAGTTTAGAGCAACCGGAAATCGAGTTGATCGCGGAGAATGGGTTTTTTCGTGGATATAAAATGGCCAATTCTTTTGAAGAAATAGTTCAAAAAGAAACGTGGTCTTCTGCTCATAAAACTGACTCGTCTTTGGTCTTTTTAGAAGAAGTTGCGATTGAATCAATCCCTTGCAGTTTATCGGTATTTCTGAATTTCGATACATACGGATTGTTTGAAATACAAGTAGATGCATACCCTGAGGCTGAATCTCAGCTCTCGACTATCCGAGATATTTGGAGTGATCAACTAACAAATAGTTTTGGCCAACCTGATGAATTATTGTTTTCCAAGCAATGGACAACCACTGGCGCTGACAATCGGAAAATCGAAGTTTCCCTAAGCATAGATGAATTAGATGATGATGGGGGTTTGAGATTCGTCAGCTTGAATTACTTCGAACCCATGAAAGATGCGTATTAAAGACTTACTCCGTGTAGAAGATTTGACCATTGCCTTTCCAAGTGAGTCAGGAGGCATGGAAGAAGTGGTCAAGCACATCGATTTTACCTTAGGACAAGGAGAAGCGTTGGCCATAGTGGGTGAATCGGGTTCAGGAAAAAGTTTATCCTCATTGGCTATTATGGGTTTACTTCCTGCTAATGCTAAAGTCGCATCAGGTTCCATTAGGTTGAAAACAGAAAGTGGTGAGGTGGACCTAATTCGCACTACCGACGAAAAGGTTTTCCAGAAAATCAGAGGGAATGTTATTTCAATGATTTTCCAGGAACCAATGACCTCATTAAACCCTTTAGCTACTTGTGGTAATCAAGTAGCTGAGGTGCTCAGAAACCATCGAAAACTTTCATTTGAAGAGGCTAAACAAAGGACGATTGAATTATTTGACCGTGTAGAGTTACCACGCCCTAAAGAAATTTTTGATACATATCCGCATCTCATTTCAGGAGGTCAAAAGCAACGGGTAATGATCGCTATGGCTGTGGCTTGTGAGCCTGCATTGATTATTGCTGATGAACCTACCACAGCTCTCGACGTGACGGTACAAAAGAAGGTTTTAGAGATATTAAGGGACTTATGCAATGAGAACAATTCGGGTTTGATTTTCATTACCCATGATTTAGGCGTGGTTCAATCCATTGCAGATCGAGTTCTTGTTTTATACCGAGGTCAAAGGGTAGAAGAAGGGACAACCGAAAAGGTCCTTTCAAGGCCTGATCAACCCTATACCAGGGCCCTAATTTCGTGTCGTCCCAGATTGAATACTAATCCAAGAAGATTACCTATTGTAGCGGAGGCCATTGAAGGGTTGAACCCCAAAAATGAGATTAAGCGACACAGTGCTCCAACAGGGCGTCTAATCCTCTCAGTAAAAGACCTTAGTGTAAGTTTTCCGGTCAGTAGAAACTCGGGTGTTTATTTTAATGCCGTTGACGGGGTTAATTTTGAAGTAAAGAAGGGAGAAACACTTGGTCTTGTTGGTGAGTCGGGTTGCGGGAAGAGCACTTTGGGAAAAGTGATAGTCGGACTGCAAAAACCAACGTTGGGTTCGATCGATTACGAATCTCAGCTGATCGTAGATCCGAAACAAGGTTTTCCAGCTTCTCATCGAAAGAAGATTCAGATAATATTTCAGGACCCCTATTCATCACTTAACCCGAGCATGACCATTGGCGAAGCATTATTGGAGCCACTGATTGTTCATCGAATCAAGAATAACAGAAAGGAAAGACAAGAAGAGCTGAAATCTGTGATGGATAAAGTCGGGATGCCCGTTTCAACTTTAGGTAAATATCCTCATCAGTTTTCCGGGGGCCAGCGTCAGCGAATTTGTATTGCACGAACCCTTATGGTAAGGCCCGAGTTTATCGTTTGCGACGAAAGTGTATCAGCTCTTGATGTTTCTGTTCAAGCAATGGTTTTGAATTTGCTGAACGACCTTAAAGATGAATTCGGCCTGACTTACATCTTCATTTCTCACGATCTGAGCGTGGTGAAGTACATGGCAGATCGAATTATGGTAATGCGGAAAGGAAAAATTGTCGAATCAGGAACTTCAGAGGAAATTTACAAAGCACCAAAAACCGATTACACCAAATTGCTTTTGGAATCTATTCCCGAGATATATTAAAGTCAGCTATTTAGGATGATTTGAACAATCCGTACTTCAGGATGCAGTAAATCGCCCGAATGCCATCTTTCCAGCCAATTTTTTTACCATCTGCATAAGTTCGGCCATAGTAGGATATTCCAACTTCGTAGATTCGAATATTCGGCACCCGAGCAAGTTTGGCCGTCACCTCTGGTTCAAATCCAAACCGTTTTTCCTTAAGTTGAAGGGATTTCAGAATATCCGTTCTAACCATTTTGTAGCAGGTTTCCATATCGGAAAGGTTAAGGTTGGTGAAGGCATTTGATAAAAAAGTGAGGAACCGATTCCCTAAGCTGTGCCAAAAAAAGAGGATACGATGAGGCTTTCCACCCATGAATCGAGACCCATAAACGGCGTCTGCCTGACCTTCTAATATGGGTTGAAGAAGGATGTTAAATTCTCTGGGGTCATATTCCAAATCGGCGTCTTGGACAACAATTATATCTCCGGTTGCTTCTTGAATTGCTCTATGCAGCGCAGCGCCTTTACCACTATTTTTATGCTGTTCGAAATACCTGATATCAAGCTCGGTATTAATTGCTATGTAACTATTTATGGCATCGGCGGTATGGTCCGTGGAGGCATCATTAACTATCACAATTTCCATGTTTAATCCACCTGATAGGACGACTTCTTTAATTTTATCAAGTATCAGATGAATGGTGTCCCCCTCATTGTACGCCGGGATCGCAACGGATAGTTTTGAAAAACGCATCAGGGCATATTTTCTTGAGAAAAACTTGGCTTGCTAGTCAAACTGGATTGTGCTCAAATCAGAAGCGATTTGAATTCTGCCTTCCGTGCTCGAAATCACTTGTTCGGGAGAAACATCAGGAGCAATTTCCTTAAGAATAAAACCCTCACCTTCAGAAACATCAAGCACTCCCAAATCGGTCACGATCCGTTTTACGCACCTTACCCCCGTAAGCGGAAGTGAGCATTCTTTTAACAACTTACTTTGACCATGCTTATTCGTATGGGTCATTGCTACAATGATATTTTCTGCCGAAGCGACCAAATCCATTGCACCGCCCATCCCTTTAACCATTTTACCGGGAATTTTCCAATTGGCTATATCCCCATGTTCAGACACCTCCATAGCTCCTAATACGGTCAACTGAACATGCTTTCCTCTGATCATGGCAAAACTTGTAGCAGAATCAAAAAACGAGGCGCCTTTTTTTACGGTAATGGTCTGTTTGCCAGCATTTATGAGGTCGGCATCTTCATCTCCTTCAAATGGAAAAGGTCCCATGCCCAATACGCCGTTTTCAGACTGGAATTCTACCTCGATACCTTCGGGAACGTGATTTGCTACTAATGTTGGTATTCCTATACCAAGATTCACATAGTACCCGTCTTCTAGCTCCTTTGCAATTCTTTTAGCAATTTGATTCTTTGTTAACCCCATGGGATAAACTTAGGACTTAATTGTGAATTTTCTGATAGGCGGCCATCTCGGCGTTACCAACTTTTATTTCGTAGATAGGATCAACAAGTTTTAGCTGTGTGCCATATTGATTTAAAGTCTTTGGATAAGATTCCAGCCACAAGTTTCTCACGATGAATATGGTATCTCTTGACAGCACTTTCTTCTTTTCAGTGTGATTTCTCATCCAATCGCCCTGTCGAGGTGTAGCGGCAATTCTTTCGGGATTCTGCGCGGAGATTGCATAGCTGAACCAATAACTACCGATGATGCCCTTGTCATAGAGTTGAAGCAATTCGTGCCTTTCGTTGGCGCTGATGGAAAATCGGTCGTCTCTTTTCATGGTTAACCCCGTGCTTGCCCCGAGGAGCGTGACCAATGAGAAGACTAAGATCACGCCTTTCCTTTTGGGAGAGGATTTGATCATCCACAACACTCCAATGGAGAAGACGTAAAAAGCGGAGATCAAGTAGCGGCTGTTGGAACCATTCTTAATATACCATTCTGACATGCAAACGAGAGCATATATGGCAATCGATGTAAGGATCAAGACCAGGCTCCCCAAGTTGTCACGCAAAAAGGAGGGTTTAAGTCTTATATGTGTGACGATTAGGATGAGTGACATTCCAATAAATATGGGAACCAACAATGAATAAGCGAAAGGTCGCGTGATTTCCACATCACTTAAGAACATATTGCCATATGGCCTCAGCCATGATACCGAGGAGTTAAAAAAAACAGGGATTGAATTGATGGATTGTTCTGCGTACCCTGTATAATCCCTGGTTGTGGATTTTCTGAAAATGATATAGGTAAAGGGTAAGGTTAGGCAGACGATGAAACTAACAATTGATTGAGAGGATAATTTAATGATATTCAGAGCTATAGCAGCGACAGTTGATAACAAGAAAATCCCTAAAAACACAAAGGTTGAATCATTCACCCAAAATGCAACGGCCAGAATAAAACCCAACATACCTGTTTTAAAAGCTCCTGGATCAGCACCTGTTTTTAGTGAATGCGCTAGTATTCGTGTAGCGAGTAGCATTGCAAATATTTGCTCCGGATAGGGGTGAGCAGGCTGAACAATTCTGAAGTAAAAAACCGAAGGGAAGAAAATAGCAACAGCAAGAATCGATACCAGGGTCTGATTACGAATCAAATCTCGTGCAAGCATTATGCTACAAAGCAACCAGCCGTATTTTATGATAGAAATGGCATGCAAGGGGTGAATTCCAATATCCACCAACCATGAGGCTAGAAATGGCGAAAGGCTACCCAATCGGTTCTGTGCCCAGAAATAAAAATCTTTTTGCCAATTAAAATCAGCAGCCATGAGCACATGGACCCCGTCATCGGAGTTGAATCGGAAGCTATATGGAGCGCCGTAAATTGAGTAAGAAAGAGCAGCAAGGAGAAGAATGAGAAAAACGTCCCAATACCTCTCCCAGAATGCTTCTTTGTCTGAATAAAATTTTGAACTTGACTTCAAAATTCAGTCCCTTTTCAGTTTTCAAACAAGTGATTACTACGATTAATCTTCACCTGGATTTGAGGCAGCTAAGGCCTGAACATCAATATTTGACAAACTGAATTGTCGTTTTTCTGTATTCCACAGATAGCATAGCACGTGGGAGGCATTCCTGTCAAATTTTACCGGGCGAACCATTTCCAATCTATCTCCTCCCCACTGATTTCTGATCCAATGTAAAGGGATGAAGTCGTAATAAACAGTCTCTTCTTGACTGTCGCGAGCGGCGACCACCAGATGTATCAAACAAGGAGAATCCGTTGCATCCAAATCAAAGCTAATCTGCAAAGCATCACAAGTGTCAATTAATTCTTCTTTCTTAATTACCAATAAATTCAAAAACTCAATATCGCCGGAATACTCTTGGATTTCATTGGCAACGAGAGTTTCAAATCTTATTTCCTCTTTTCTCTTCAACAACCTTACATCGCTGAACTCATTTGGCGTAACGTCGAGATAGTTAGGCATGAAGTCTTGGCAGTTCTTTTTGTAGCAGATTTGAAAATCCGCCGTTTTTCGATCGTATTCTCTGCTGACAAGCGGCGGTAACTGCCCATCGGATCGAACGTTATGATACCCCCAGCTTAAAGTATGCAACCTGTAACCGCTAATAATTGGAGAACGATCGAATTCTGCGCTTTGCGTTTTGACTTCTTCGAACAAGGACTCATCGACGGGAAGGTCTTTCCATAAATTTACTTGAGAGAACTTCGCATTCGAAATGGTTGAGATCGGAATCACAATCAATAAGACCCCAACCAATTTTGAAACAAAAGGAGTAATATTTTGATGTTCATCGGCTGAGTAGATTAGACACAGTAGAAATAGCGGAATATAATAGATCCCGACACGATCTTCAGGAAAATTAACCCCAAGAAGGTGATGAAGTGCGAGGGTTCCGCAAATATTCCCAAAAAATAGGAGAGCAAGTATTGTGCCTTTTGATAAGGTGTTAAAAGCTCGGATTTTTAGCAAGAGACTCAAGGTAGATGCTACCCCGATAATTACCACGGAATATATAACCCAATTGGCATCTGTACCGAAAGTATATCGCACCAGTGTTTTTACCGTAACATCAATAAATCCCGTTCCTTCACCGTAATACAGTAATCCTCGCTCTTTCATTTGGAAAGATATTATTGAGAAGCCGATGAAAGGAAGCAGCCCTCCGATAATCCACGCAAATACATTCCTTAGATTTCTGACCCTTTTTTTTGATAAGATGAACACAAAACAGAGTCCAAGTGTGACAAGGAAAGTGTTGGTGAGGGATAAATTGGCTGACAGCGCCAGCACAAAAAACAACCAGGTAAGCCATTGGTATTTAGGCTTGTAGGTGTTAAGAAAGGTGATTAGGTAATACACTCCGCCCATGAGTAGTCCAAGGCTCATACCATATCCTCTGCATTGACCAAAAAATTCTAACGGTAACCATGCCATTGTCAAGGCTAAAAAGCCTGATCGCTTGAGTATGACGGATTCAATAGGAGTAAGTATTCTGTAAGTGTACCAAGCATATAGAGGAAAGCACAATACATTCGGAAGTCGTAGCCAAATCAAGTCACTACCCAAATAGCGGTACGAAATGATGCTAAAGAAGGAGTTTAGGAAGTGATTATTTGCATCCCAATGGGCCTTAAACGGGAGAAATTCTCCACGTTGGATATAATGAAAAAAGGTAGCAGCTTCATCGTGAGAAATGGGAACAATCCATGCTCGGGTCAGGATAAAAATGAAGATAAGTGAAGTAGCGAGAGCTTCGAAGTTTTTAAATGAAATCACTTTCTTGATAGGTGATTTCATGCTCTTGGCAGCGTGGTCCGCTGTTCAATGCGTTTTTCAAAAACCTCTCCTTTGAGAATTCGCTGAACGAATATTCCAGGTGTGTGAATGGCATTAGGGTCGAGTTCTCCTGCAGGCACCAGTTCCTCCACTTCAGCGATGGTAATCTTTCCGGCCATCGCCATCATAGGGTTGAAATTCCTGGCAGTGGCTTTGTAAATTAAATTGCCTTCAGTGTCGCCTTTCCAAGCCTTAACAATGGCGAAATCGGGATCGAAAGCGTGCTCCAAAACATGCATTTTTCCATTGAACTCACGTGTTTCTTTGCCTTCCGCTACTTCTGTGCCATACCCAGCAGGAGTGAAAAATGCAGGTATACCTGCTCCTGTAGCCCGACATCGTTCAGCAAGCGTTCCTTGGGGTATCAGTTCCACCTCTAGTTCACCGCTAAGCATCTGTCGCTCGAACTCCTTGTTTTCGCCCACATAAGACGAAATCATCTTTTTAATCTGGTGCTTTTTCAAAAGTAGGCCCAACCCAAAATCATCGACACCCGCATTATTTGAAATACAGGTTAAATCATTGATTTCCGTTTTAGCCAGGGCGGTAATGCAGTTTTCGGGGATTCCACATAAACCGAACCCACCAAGCATTAGCGTCATGCCTGACTCAATACCGGAAATGGCATCATCTACAGAAGTGACAACTTTATTCATTAAAAAGAGGAATTAGACTACCAAGATACACCTTCTGAAGAATCGAACATGTTCCTGCCACGAGCATATTTTTCGCAGTCCAACTCGACCGAGATGCCTTCAGGTTTTTCAAATTCGCCCTTAGTCAAATTGATTGAAGGATCGTTATACAACGCTTTCATATAATGCCCCCAAATAGGAAGTGCCATATTCGTTCCCATTCCTAATTGTAGGGTTCTGAAATGCACACTTCGGTCTTCAGCACCTACCCAAACACCAGTTACTAAATCCGGGGTCAATCCGATGAACCACCCATCAGACTGATTCTGGGTAGTTCCGGTTTTACCGGCAATTTTTATTTCTTTCTCGAACCCATCGTAATCCCTATTTGGCAGATCATAACGCAGGCGAATGGCTGTACCATTCTTTTTCCCTTGATGTTCATTGTAAACACCATCGATCGTTCCTTGCATTAAACTCAACATGGTGTAAGCCGTTTTCTCATCCATTGCCTCGTTCGTTTTTGGCTGCATATTGAAAAGAACCTTACCATTTTTGTCTTCTATTCGCAGGACATAAATGGGCTTAATATGGACCCCCATATTTGCGAATGTGGCATTTGCCGAAGTAATCTCCAAAAGAGACAAATCGGCAACCCCAAAGCATTGAGATACGACAGGCTCAATCTCGCTTTCAATACCCAGATCTCTCGCCAGCCTAATTACTGCTTCCGGACCGAATTGCTTCATTACCCAAGCGGTTACGGTGTTGATCGAGTTGGCCAAACCCCATTTGAGTGACACCAGATACCCGTAGTCTCGACCAGGATCGTGCGGAGTATAGTCATCTAGAAGGTTGAATGTCCCTTTGTGAAATGTGGTAGGAACTTTTGGCACTTCATAGCAGGGAGAGTAACCTTCCCGAATGGCCGTTGCATAAACAAAAGGCTTGAAAGTCGATCCAACCTGTCGCTTTCCTAATTTGACGTGATCGTATTGAAAATGCTTGTAATTGTTACCGCCAACCCATGCTTTCACAAAGCCTGTTTTTGGATCAATACTTACCAGTCCGGATTGAAGGAGGCTTTTATAGTATCGAATACTATCCATTGGGGACATCATCGTATCGATTTCTCCACCCCAGGAGAAAACCTTCATCGGGTACTGTTTATTCCTGAACACATGCTCAACACTGTCCTTCGGAATTTGCAGCCATTTTTCACCACAATCGTCGGCTTCACAGTGATAATGTGGCTTTCCTTCTTCAGAAATTTCTTCGATATTAACGCGACGATGGCAATTTGGACATTCTCTTCCAGTCATAACGCGGTACCTTTCGGTTCGCCTCATTGCCGATCTTTCAATTCCCCTGATTTCATCTTTAGTAAGATCATTGGAGAAAGGGGAGTTTGTATATCTCCCAATGTCCTTCCAGAACACTTCTTGTAATTCTCCACCTAAATGCTTGGCTACGGCTTCTTCAGCATAAGCCTGCATTCGAGAGTCTATGGTGGTATACACCTTTAATCCGTCCCGGTAGATATTGTAAGGGCTTCCATCTGCTTTGGCGTATTTATATCTCCCTTTTTCGTCTTTCTCTGCAAACAACGCCTTCAGTTCAGATCTTAATATTTCTCTGAAATATGGCGCAGGCCCTTCTTGGTGATCAATACTTTGAACATCCAATCCCAAGGGCAACACTCTTAGCGAATCGAACTCTGATTGAGATAATAAGCTATTTCTAACCATTTGACCTAATACCACATTTCTTCGATGCAACGTGGTGTCAGGTCTTCGTAAAGGGTTGAAGAGCGCAGGGTTTTTAGCCATACCTACAAGCATGGCTGCTTGTTCGATGTTGAGAGAATCGGGGGTTGAATTGAAGTAAACGTTTGCCGCTGAACGAATGCCCACAGCCTGATTGATCCAATCGAACTTGTTCAAATAAAGAGTGACGATTTCATCTTTTGTGTATTTCCGCTCCAACTCAACTGCGATAATCCATTCTTGAAACTTCTGAAAAACCCTCTCTATTCCATTTGCGGGGTCTTCAGTGAAAAGCATTTTTGCCAGTTGCTGAGTGATTGTGCTGGCTCCTCCTCGTTTTCCAAGATATACAGCCGCTCTGGCGGTACCCTTCAGATCTATTCCTGAATGATCGTAAAAACGTTCGTCCTCGGTTGCGATCAGCGCATTGATTAGGTCAGGAGACAGTTCGTCAAAAGAGGCGTTCGTTCGATTCTCAAGGAAAAACCGCCCAAGGACCTTTTGATCAGCGCTAATTACTTCAGTCGCCAAGTTCGTTTTTGGGTTAGCTAATGCTTCGGTATCAGGCAGGTCACTGCGCGAGGCAAAAAACAAGAGTAAAATCAACATCCCCGGCGGTAATAGCCCCAGAACCCAAAGCAAAAAAATAGATCGCTTTCTGACTTTATTGGGACTTTGAGAATTCTCCTCCATCTGCTAAAGATTAATTCAGATAGTTAAACGGCTTTTAACCGATATCCTTGTGTGCTTATTTGTTGCCTGTCTTCTCAATACGCAGGCCAATGTTTTTTATCCCCACCAGTGTATCAGTCCTCATGGCGTGCTCTATTTCGAATCTGTATTTTCCGGAGAGAGGAAAGCGCTTGTTGTAGCGATACATTATGGTGTTTGAAAGATGGCTGCTACTAACCAAATATCCGTTTCCACTTCCTAGCCATTTTCCTGTTGCATCGGCCAAGACAATCCCTACAGTATCTCGTGAGGATTTTCCATTTGGGAATACGGTTTTCACAAACACATAGAGGTTTCGATATGGGTATCTTTCCGTATTCCTAACGTTAATCAGGAAATTGTGACTACTCACGGTATCAGAAATTTCCGTTTCGAGAATGGCCCTTTCTTCAATTGTCCATTGTTCGTTGGGGATTTCAACATTTTCTTCGAAAACTCTGCTTTCGTCGACACAAGAAGCCATACCAGCCAGTAAAATGACAAATAAAAACAGGTGCTTAGTCCGAAT
>CAZWQX010000117.1:0-12233 GCA_964635965.1 uncultured Cryomorphaceae bacterium | reverse complement strand
AATTCTTGCACCACACATTGAGTAGCGTTTTGATACACTGTCGATGAGTATAACATGATCATCTAAGTCCTTCAAGTTATAGACGCTAAAAGGTGTTGCTCCATCGTAACAGAATTCTCGGTACACCTCGTCGGCTATCAAAAACAGGTCGTGCTTTCTCGCCAATTCACCGATTGATTCTACATCCTCCCGGCTGTATACTGCCCCGGTTGGATTCCCTGGGTTACAAAGCACGATGCCTTTGGTTTTTTCGCTAATCAGTTTTTCGAATTCTGCTACAGGTGGTCGTGAAAAGTCATCTTCAATTTTGGCGGTGATTGGCACCACTTTTACACCTGCCATAACAGCAAATCCGCTATAGTTGGCATAATAGGGTTCGGGAATAATAACTTCATCCCCGGGATTGAAGCAGCTCATCATGGCAAAAATCAAGGCCTCAGATCCACCTGTAGTTATCATAACATCCTCCACGCTCACCGGGATGCTTTGGTTCTGATAAGAAGCAGCCAGCTTTTCTCTATAAGAAGTGAATCCCTCCGAATTTGAGTATTCGATCACCTTTCTTTCGAGATTTTTGATCCTGTTCAGAACATTCTCGGGGGTTTCAATATCGGGTTGGCCGATGTTAAGGTGGATCACTCTTTTACCCTCGGATTTTGCCTTTTCGGCGAAGGGCACAAGTTTTCGAATTGGCGATTCCGGCATTTGGGCCGCTTTCGAAGATAATTTGGGCATTCTTAAAGGATTAAGGAGGGCAAAAATCTCAAAAAAATCGGGCATAAAAAAACCGCGTTCAATTTAGAACGCGGTCCGTGTTATAAAGAGGAATCCGATTAATTATTCAATGGAGCTCCCTCTTGTTTTTTCACAGGCATGCTGTCTTTATTATCGCTAGCCAATACCTTTCCTTTGATTCTTACAACCATTGTAGGAGAATTACTTGCGTTTGAAGTAATTGTTACTGACTTGTTGATTGTACCAACTCTTTTGGTGTCGTAGCGAACTGTCATTACTGCAGCCTCTCCCGGCATGATTGGTTCTTTTGGCCAATCAGGTACAGTACATCCGCAAGATCCTTTAGCACGAGAAATGATCAATGGCTCACTTCCTGAGTTGGTGATTTCGAATTCGCTGGTTCCGTTAGCACCTTGCTTGATTGTTCCGTAGTCGTGTACTTCCTTATTTACCGTGATCGCAGGACCTCCGGTCACGGCTTTAGATTCTTGCGCATTTGCGGAAAGACCTACAGCAACGATCATGATAAGAGATAGAAAAAGATTTTTCATGATTTAGATGTTTTATTTTCGAGACTAATGTACGTTGGCGATCAGGGAAAGCAGATTCTCTTAACAAAACATTAACAAGATTTCTCGAAACGTTATTCTCATTGCATCCGCAGCTTTCAATTTTCTAACTTTGCCAGCCTTATGTTTTCACCCTCAGCACATGGAAATTAGTAAGCTGTACGATCCTTCAACTGTAGAATCAAAGTGGTATGACTTCTGGTTGAAGAATAATTTTTTTGAATCGAAACCTGATGATCGCGAACCATACACTATTGTAATTCCGCCACCAAATGTTACGGGAGTCCTACATATGGGGCATATGCTTAACAATACCATTCAGGATGTTCTGATCCGAAAGGCAAGAATGGACGGCAAGAATGCTTGTTGGGTTCCCGGTGTTGATCATGCTTCAATTGCGACTGAGGCCAAGGTGGTTCAAAAACTCAGAAAAGAGGGAATCAAGAAGAGCGATCTCTCACGTGAAGAATTCTTGGGTCATGCTTGGGAATGGAAAAATGAACATGGCGGAATCATATTACAGCAACTAAAGAAGCTTGGCGCAAGTTGCGACTGGAGTCGCGAGGCATTTACCATGGATCCTTCCTATTCAAAAAGCGTGATGGATACCTTCATCGATCTTTTTGATAAAGGATATATATATCGCGGGAAACGCATGATCAATTGGGATCCTGCTGCTCGGACCGCCTTAAGCGATGAAGAAGTTATTTACAAAGAGGTTAACTCCAAGTTATTCCACGTTCGATACCAAGTTGCAGGAACGGATGAATACCTCACCATCGCAACTACCCGCCCAGAGACCATTCTTGGTGATACGGCGATCTGCGTTAATCCAAAAGATGACAGGTACAAACATCTTCACGGTAAAAATGCCATTGTTCCAATGGTAAATCGTGAAGTTCCCATTATAACCGACGAGTACGTCGATATGGAGTTCGGAACCGGGTGTTTAAAAATCACACCTGCTCATGACGTGAACGATTATGAGCTGGGAGCGAAATACGGATTGGAGACCATTGACATTTTGAATGACAATGGCACCATGAGCCAAGCAGCTCAGTTTTATGTGGGGGAGGATCGTTTTGACGTAAGGAATAAAATCGCTTCGGATCTTAAAGAAATGGGTGCCCTCGTGAAAGAAGAGGCCTATGAAAACAAGGTGGGATATTCTGAGCGAACCGATGTTCCGATTGAACCGAGGATTTCTCTGCAGTGGTTTGTAAGCATGAAAGAATTGAGCAAGCCTGCTTTAGATCATGTGATGAACGACGACGTTCAGTTTTGGCCGCCCAAGTTCAAAAACTCGTACCGGCACTGGATGGAGAATGTCAAGGATTGGTGTATCTCCCGTCAGCTTTGGTGGGGACATCAAATTCCTGCATTCCATTATGGCAATGGTGAAAATGATTTTGTAATTGCGCAAGAACTCGATGAAGCGGTTGCAAAAGCTTCAGAAAAATTGGGGAGAAAAGTGTCACCTGAAGAGTTGTCTCGCGATGAGGATGTATTGGATACCTGGTTTTCTTCTTGGCTTTGGCCGATTTCTGTTTTCGACGGGTTTTATGACCAAGAAGAAATCGATTACTACTACCCGACAAATGACCTGGTTACGGCACCCGAGATTATGTTCTTTTGGGTGGCCCGAATGATCATTGCAGGTTACGAGTACCGAGGTGAAAAGCCTTTTAAAAATGTCTACTATACCGGGATCGTTCGCGACAAGCAAGGTAGAAAGATGAGTAAGTCTCTCGGTAATTCTCCTGATCCTATTGAGCTAATGCAGAAGTATGGGGCTGATGGGGTACGTGTTGGAATGTTGTTCTCTTCTCCTGCAGGAAACGATCTCCTATTTGATGAAGGGTTATGCGAACAAGGGCGTAATTTTTCTAATAAAATTTGGAACGCCCTCAGGCTTGTGAAGAGTTGGAATCCGGAAGAAAAAGAACAGCCTGAATCATCTAAGCTTGCTATTGAGTGGATGGATTCGCGAATTTCTCAAGTATTGGGTGAGCTCGAAGACCACTATTCAAAATTTAGGATCTCGGATGTGCTAATGACTGCTTATAAGTTCACCTGGAATGATTTCTGTTCATGGTACCTTGAAGCAGTAAAACCTGCCTATGGAGAAAGGATGGACATTGTGACCCGGGAGGCCGTTATAAACCACTTTGAGTCAGTTGCTAAGATTCTTCACCCTCTGATGCCTTTTATCACTGAAGAGTTATGGCACGCTTTAAGGGATAGGAAATCGCCGGAGGAGGCGTTAACCATTTCATCTTGGCCAAAAGCAAATCAAGAGAACGCAGATTTGTTAAATGGCTTCAATAAGGCAACGAATGTTATCACAGCCGTAAGGAATGTGAGAAAAGAAAACAATCTGCCTAATAAGGAAGCATTAAGTCTCCATGTAAGAGATGGAAAAGGTGATACAATTCCTTTTGAGTCATTGATCAAGAAGCTTTGCAACGTATCAGAAATTGTAAAAACCGATGACCTTCCGGGGCAGGCATTCAAATTTGTACAAGAAGGAAATGAATTTGCCATTCCTTTTGGTGGAATGGTCGATGCATCTGCTCAAGCAGAGAAAATCAAAGAGGAGTTGGAGTATACGAAAGGGTTCTTAAAATCGGTGCAGAAAAAGTTAGCGAATGAAAGGTTTGTAAATAATGCGCCGGAACAAGTCGTTGCTAATGAACGTAAAAAAGAAGCAGACGCTGAAGCCAAAATCAGTGCTTTGGAGGAACAACTTAATAGCTTCAATCAATAACACTTGAAGTTCGGTGCAATTGACATAGGATCGAATGCGGTTAGATTGCTCATTGCTGATGTAATCGAGACCGAGGATGATTTGCGGATCAAAAAGCTTTCCTTAACTCGTGTACCGATCAGACTGGGAGCTTCCGTTTTCGATAAAGGTTTTATCTCCAGCAGTAAGGCAAAGCGATTAGCGAAAACAATGAAGGCTTTTCGCTACCTAATGGACGTTTACAATGTCAAAGATTTTAAAGCCTGCGCTACTTCGGCTATGCGAGAAGCTTCGAATTCAGAAGAAGTGATCAATAGGGTAAAATACTATGCAGGAGTAGATGTTGATGTGATTGATGGCAGGGCTGAAGCCGATCTGATCTTTTCAACTTTCAAAACCCAGAACCTCGATCCTTCCAGGAAGTATCTCTACATCGATGTTGGTGGAGGTAGTACGGAAATCACCTTACTTCACAATGGGAAAAGGCTGAATGCGCGATCCTTTAAAATCGGAACGGTGAGAGTTTTAAAAGGAGGTGTAAAGCAATCCGTTTGGAACGAAATGGAAGAGTGGGTCAAGGAAATAGTTGGTGACGGCAAAGAGGTGATTGCCATTGGAACGGGAGGGAACGTTAACCGCCTTTTCAAAATTAGCCGCCTGAATTACGGTGAGTTAATGGAATATGATGAGCTTGTGGAGGTTCACGAATACGTTAAAAGCCTCTCCTTTGAACAGCGGATGATAAAGCTTAATTTACGTTCAGATCGCGCGGACGTAATTGTTCCGGCTGGAGAGATTTATTGCAAAGTATTGAAGGCAGCGAGTATCCACAGGATGAGCGTGCCGAAAATCGGACTGTCTGATGGTATTGCTC
Organism: uncultured Cryomorphaceae bacterium; assembly: GCA_964635965.1. Classification (GTDB taxonomy): domain Bacteria; phylum Bacteroidota; class Bacteroidia; order Flavobacteriales_D; family Cryomorphaceae; genus JAKVAV01. Next base: position 7,309 of record CAZWQX010000117.1, on the reverse strand, counting down.
TTTATCTCTATCGCCAGCACTTAGCCGAGGTGACCTAACCGATTATCCTACAAATTTCCCATCCGACATTTTGAGGTTGGAGTTTCAACTGATTTGAAGCAACTTCGAAGAGAACCAATTTCTTCAGTCATGAAAACCCGAATCTCCATTCTCTTATTTTCTCTGCTTTTTCTCTTTTCCTGCACCCTCAGAACTTTTGAAGGTCCACCCAAGACAGAAACAAGAAGCCTTTCTGAATATGATGAAGTAAAAGTTTCAGGTCCTTTTGATGTCACCGTTGATCCAAGATTAGCTTATGATTTAGAAATCACCGCACCCGAAGATGCTCTTGAATACGTCAAGACGGAGGTGAAAGGGGATGTCTTAGTTATAGATCTTGACGTGAACGGTTTCATGTCACCCGGGATGACAGTTAGAATATCTAACGATTACATCAATAAAGTAACCGTCAATGGATCGGGTGAGTTTGAGGGATCAATTAAGCCTAAAGAAGACTTGGTTCTCGGGGTTTATGGCTCGGGAGATATAGATGTTCAAGCAAATGCGGCAACGGTTAAAACAGAGGTTTCCGGGTCGGGTGAAATCGACGTTCGCGGCGAATGTAACATTGCACTGGCCGACATCTCGGGAAGTGGTGATATCAATTTGGCTGAGTTGAAAGCCAAAGATGCCGACGTGAAAATCAGTGGATCGGGTGAAATTGATGTGTACGCTTCTGGTATTTTGAAAGCTTCTATTTCAGGGTCCGGTGATATCGATGTTCACGGGAACCCTTCAAAGTTGGACAAGTCGGTATCAGGCTCCGGAAGCATTAGGTCTTACTAGAAAGCCCTGATTGATTGAGGCTACTGCATATCCAATGGGGAAATTGATAATGAATATTTTGAGTTGCAGACTACTGCACTTACCTCTTATATGCGGCATTTTTTGCGGATGTTCCTATTCTGTTTATTCAGGCGAATTAACAAGTAAAAACTTCAACCTTGAATCATATTCGAAGATTGAAATATTCGGAAATTTCGATCTGTCAATAAACGGTGAAATCCAATCAGATGTAGTTATTTCTGCACCTTCCGATGCCTTTCAAAATCTCTTCATCGATATCAATGAAGACATATTGAAAATTTATCATGACGATGTCTCGGGCAACTTCCTTAAAAGGGCTGAGGTCATTATCAGGAACGATACACTTTCTGAAATAATGCAGCATGGAAATGGAAGCTTTTCAGGCCATATCAAGTCTGAGGATTACCTGAAATTACATTTGACTGGAACAAAAATTGAATTAAGGAGTGAGTCAGATTATTTAGAAGCAGATATGGATTTTTATGCTTCGGGTTCCTTCAAAGGGAGATGTGAAATGCTGATCTTGAATATTGAATCAGGAAATCGCGCGGTTGATGCTTCGGAGATGCTGGCCGATTCAGCCGAAGTACACTTAATAGGACAAGGGGTGGTAGTAATTAATGCTGCCGAGTATCTTGACGCACACATTCGAGGAGGAGGATCCGTTAAATACGTTGGAAATCCAAAAATAAACAAGACCATTTGGGGAGTGGGAGGAGAAGTAATACCCTATTAGAATCCAGGCTCCTTAAAGTGCATGATACTGTTGATCAAAATTCCATCAACGTAGTCGTATTCTTTGGCTAGTTTGCCGCGTTCGTCCCAAACTAAGACTTTTCCGTTGAGCTTGTCATCCATGAAATGCCTTTCGGTATATCGAGTTCCGTCTTCGTACCAGCTTTTCCATATATCGATCTTTTTACCCAAGTCATAGTGATATTCATACTTCAGGTTTCCATTCGGATACCATTCACGGTACAATCCATCATCGCTTCCATTTCTGGTGAATCCCGATTTTTCTCTTTTTCCATCGGCGTAAAAAACTTCCCATAATCCTTGCTTTATCCCATTTTCATAGGTCGATAGGGTATGGGTATTCCCATTGCTGTGGTAGGAGCAAACTTTTCCCGTAAGGGGAGAATCGTTCTGATAAGCCATCCCTTTTGAATACTTGACTTCATTCATATGAATGCACTCTTCTTGAGGTAGAGTTGTTGGTTTCTCGACTGGAATTTCTGAAGTAGAATTACTCGTCTGTGAACAGGACAAAAGAGTGACAAAAACTAAGGCGGAGAACAAGATTCTTCCAAGCATAATAGAAGTTTTTTGCAAGGTAAGACCTTATCATTAAGTGAAAAAAATCAATTTTTAATAATCTGAAATTCAGGGATGTATTGGTTGTTTATGATCATTCACTTAAAGCTAGACTTGTGTATTCAAAAATTTTACCACTAACTTTGAGGCCGCTCTCAGAGCTATGAATAATTCTTCGCAAAATATCGCTACTAAGCAAAGCACAATGTGTATGACTGTCATGTGTATGATGTGTTGTATGCCCTCTTGTATGTGCTAAGCGAAGATTGAACTCCTGAACGTAAAGAATTCTGAACCCGCCGAAGCACAGCTTCAGCCGGGCTTTCTGCGTTTCCACCCATCGCACTTCCAAAAATTAAATCATAAATCACTAAAAATGAGTACTTCAACAGAAAAATTAAGATTCGAAACACTTCAAGTTCACGCCGGACAAGAAATTGATCCAACTACGGGTTCCAGAGCGGTACCGATTTATCAAACTACTTCCTATGGGTTCAAAGACAGCGCTCATGCCGCAAAACTCTTTGGGCTGAGAGAATTTGGAAACATCTACACCAGGATAATGAACCCTACCAGTGATGTCTTCGAGAAGAGAATTGCTGCACTGGAAGGGGGAACAAATGCGATTGCCGTTGCCTCAGGTCAAGCCGCACAATTCTTGGCTTTAAACAACATAGCAGCAGCTGGCGACAGTATAGTCAGTTCATCTTCGATCTACGGAGGAACCTACAGTCAATTCAAGAATAATTTCAGTCGTTTGGGAATCGAGGTACGGTTTGCAGATGTGAATGATCCAGACGCTTTCGAAAGGGAGATAGGTGAAAACACCAAGGCGATTTATCTTGAATCCATTGGAAATCCTGGTTTTGATATTCCTGATTTTGAATCTTTTGCGAAGCTGGCCCAGCGATATAATATTCCCCTCGTGGTTGATAATACCTTCGGTGCCGGGGGGTTCTTAGTAAGACCGATTGACTATGGGGCTAACGTTGTTGTAGCTTCAACCACAAAGTGGATTGGTGGACATGGAACGACAATCGGTGGAGTAGTTATTGATGGGGGAAATTTTAATTGGGGGAATGGCAAGTTTCCGCAATTTTCCGAACCTTCTGAAGGATACCACGGACTCAAGTTTTGGGAAACTTTTGGTGAAGGAAATCCACTTGGTTTGCCAAATGTAGCTTTTGGAATTCGAGCTAGGGTAGAAAGCCTAAGAGACTTTGGTGCCGCCCAATCACCTTTTAATTCCTTCCTGCTACTACAAGGATTGGAAACACTTTCCTTAAGAGTTGAACGCACGGTTCAAAATTCATTAGAGTTGGCAAAATGGCTGGAGCACCAACCTGACGTCGAAGAGGTGAACTATCTCGGATTGGAATCGAACAGCCATCATGAATTGGCCAAAAAATACCTGAGAAATGGTTTTGGAGGGGTGTTGAGTTTTAAAGTTAGAGGCGGTAAAGATCAAGCCGATGCTCTCGTAGATAGCGTAAAATTACTTAGCCATGTTGCAAATGTTGGCGATACAAAAACCCTAATTATTCATCCTGGTTCTACCACTCACGAACAGCTCAGTGAAAGCGAGCAACTAGCTGCAGGTGTTGCCCCTGGAATGCTTCGTGTTTCTTTGGGAATCGAGCATATTGACGATATCAAAAACGATTTAGACCAGGCTTTAAAAGGTTCAAGAACGGTGCTTACTAAAGTTTCTAAAGGATGAGTCAGAAATTCTTCCGACTAAACCGGCAGATGCGATTGGAGAGTGGTCAAGTTCTTCTCGAACCGACCCTCTCCTACCGAATATATGGTGATGCCGAAGATGATGAAAGGCCTGTAATTTGGGTGTGTCACGCTCTCACGGCAAATGATGATCCATTCGAGTGGTGGGATGGCCTTTTTGGAGATAACTCGCTCTTCAATTCGGAGGAATTCACGATCATTTGTGCCAATATGATAGGAAGTTGTTACGGTTCAACGGGGCCGTTATCAATTAATCCCATAAACGGTCAACCTTACCATCACGAATTTCCCGTTCTCACCGTCCGGGATATGGCCAAAGCGTTTGCTCAATTGGCTCTGAGTTTGGGAATTGACAAAGTTGATTTGCTCATCGGAGCATCGCTAGGTGGACAAGTAGCCTTGCAGTGGGCTGTTGACGATCCCAATCTCTTTGGAAGTGCGGTTTTTTTGGCAACAAATGTTTCCCATTCGCCGTGGGGTATTGCCTTCAATGAATCTCAAAGAATGGCTATTGAGAATGATCCAACATGGCAAAAGCACACGGCAGATTCAGGTCTAGCGGGAATGAAGGTTGCCCGAAGCATGGCTCTATTGTCTTATCGAAATTACAACTGCTACAAAGAGGATCAATCTCGCGATGCCTCAGATACACCCTTTGAATTCAGTGCACAATCTTATCAGCGCTACCAAGGGGAGAAGTTGGCCAGGCGATTCAACGCTATCAGCTACCACAGGTTGAGTAAAGTGATGGATAGCCATGACATTTCGAAAGGACACGGATCGGTAAACAATGCATTAAGTCGATTAAGGATGCCTGTGCTCTCTATTTCAATGGAAGGAGATATCCTTTTTCCACTAAATGAACAAGAAGAAATTGCCGATGGAATCAAAGACGCCATTCACATGGAAATACCTACGAAAAAAGGGCACGATGGATTCTTGATCGAAACGGAAAAACTCAGTCTCATTCTCGAGGAATTTGTGCAAAAAAACATAGGAGAAAAAATCACTTTATAGAATAGAATGATGAAACAAAAAATTGGAATCATAGGAAGAGGAGTAGTGGGGAAGTCCCTCATTGATCAAGTTGAAAGGCTTAGCAAATTTGATTTGGACGGAGTTGCTGTCAAAAACGCGAAGAAACACCTTGATTTACCCCGAAAGTGGAGAGTAAAAAGTCCTTTTGATTTGATCAGAAATGATCAAGTATCTGTGATCTTAGAAGCGATCAATAACAGCGATGATAGTCTTGAATATGCCATAGAAACTTTAGAGAGGGGCAAGACATATATCACTGCCAGCAAGAAGATGGTTGCCGAGAATCTTACTTCACTTCAACGAGCTGAACATAAGGGAGGAGGGAAGCTTTACTACGAAGCCGCGGTTGGCGGGGCAATTCCCATCATACGAACACTTAACGAACATTTTCGAGCGGAACCTGTGAGTGAAGTTCGCGGGATTTTAAATGGATCGTGTAATTACATCCTAACTAAGATGTATGAAGAGGGTTTAGAATTTGAAAAAGCGCTTAAGGAAGCCCAATTGATGGGATTCGCCGAAACAGATCCCACAACTGATGTCGAGGGTTTCGATACCATGCATAAGGCTATTCTTATCGCTCATACATTAAACGGTGGTAAACCTGAATTCAGTCGATTAAAAGTCGAAGGAATTAGGTCAATTACTTTAGACGATATCAAGGCGGCCAAGAGAGTTAATCAGAAGATAAAACTCATTGCCGTGATAAATGAAAAGAAAGGGAAATACAGTGTGGATATTCGACCTACTTTGATTTCACCGGATGACGATCTCTTTCACATCGATCGGGAAATGAATGCTGCCACAATATCCGGACTTTATTCAGGTTCAATTCTTTTGAAGGGGGCCGGGGCAGGTGGGAATCCTACTGCTTCAGCGATGATAGGAGACTTGCTCAACCTAAGAAACAGAGACACCAAATTAATAGAGCAACTGCTAATGGCTATTTAATCTTCTTGGTAAATTTCTACTTTGGTTTCGTGGCTGTTACGGAAGCCTCTGTACATGCCGGCGGTGTTAAATTCCATCACAACATTTCCTTCTTTATCGATGGCGATTACTCCACCGCCTGCATTTATCTGCGTAAGGCGTTCGTGTAGTGTGAAATCTACGGCCTCTTGCAATGATTTATTGCCAAATTCCATTTGAGCAGAGATTTCTTTGGCAACTCCAACCCGAATGAAATATTCACCGTGACCTGTACAGGAAACTCCACACGTTTGATTATCGGCATATGTTCCCGCTCCAATTATCGGGCTATCGCCAATACGATTGTATTCTTTGTTCATCATTCCTCCGGTAGAAGTGCCCGCTGCGATATTCCCGTTTTTATCAAGAGCGACGGCTCCAACTGTCCCGAATTTTGAAAAAGACGATTCGCCTAACCCTGAACGACCATTTTCCCAACGGGTTTTTATTCGTTCCGTAGTGAAGTAGTCATTCTCGACCATTTCTAGGTTTTCTTCTTTTGCTAGCTGTTCTGCTCCTTCGCCTGCCATTAATACATGAGGAGATTCTTCCATAACTGCAATGGCACCGAGAATGGGATTTTTGATGTGTTTAACCCCCGCAACCGCACCTGCATTAAGGTCTGATCCAAGCATTATCGAGGCATCCAATTCATGTTCTCCCTTCGCATTTATAACAGCGCCTTTTCCCGCATTGAATTCGGGAGCATCCTCGAGAATAATGATGGCTTTTGTAATGGCCTCCTGAGAAGACCCACCGTTTTCAAGGATTGCGTAACCTGCATCAAGTGCCGTTGCCAAAGCTTTGCGAATCTTGAGCTCCATGCTCTCCGTCATGTTTTCCTTTTTAATCGCACCTGCGCCCCCATGAATTACCAGTACGGGTGTAGGATTCTGACAGATGGCAAAAAAAGAAATCTGTAAAGCCATGAAAATCAATACGGCACTTCTCATCTTAAAAAATTTGGTTTTTTTGGCTGTGATAGGAGAACTTTTTTGACGGTTGCAGCGTAGTATTGTAGCTAAGTTAGGATTTATGTGGAGATCGATTCGACGCTATCACTTCTTCTATTCCAGAAAAGGATTTTACAAATTCTTAAAGTCCATTTCGCTGAAATTTGCAGCGATAATGGGAGTGATAGTAATTGGTTTATGGCTGTTTGAATTTCTTACTCCTGGAGTTGCTCATTATTTTGAGCTATATACCTCTACGATTTCCAGCGAACTCATATTTACCTTCTTCTTTGTTAGCGAAACTCTTCTAGGATTGGTTCCTCCCGACTTGTTTATTGTCTGGTCAAAGCAGTTTTCTTCTCCCTATGTTATTGTGACGCTACTGGCTGTTTTGAGCTACAGTGCCGGTTTGTTGGCCTATTATATGGGACTTAAGCTAGGAGCTATCG
>CAZWQX010000116.1:0-12341 GCA_964635965.1 uncultured Cryomorphaceae bacterium | reverse complement strand
ACTCAAACCATTTAAAGTTGGAGATTGGATCGATGCTCAAGGATATTCAGGTACGGTAAACGAAATTCAAATCTTTGCCACCATACTGAAGACTCCGGATAATAAAACTGTAATTATTCCAAATGGAGCTCTTTCGACCGGAGCAATGGTAAACTTCAGTACCGAACCTCGCAGAAGAGTAGATATGGCTTTTGGTATCGGATACGATGATGACATTGATAAAGCAAAATCTCTTCTACAAAAAATAATTGACGAAGATTCAAGAATACTTAAAGATCCGGCACCTGCAATTCTGTTGAAGGAATTAGCCGATAGTTCGGTAAATTTTGCTGTGAGAGTATGGGCAGAAGCAGGTGACTACTGGGGTATCTACTTCGATTTTCAAGAGAAAGTTAAAAAGACCTTCGACGCCGAAGGAGTCGGTATACCGTTTCCTCAAATGGATGTACACGTTCACGAAACCAAGTAATTTTTGATTTGATGAAAATGAATAATCGCATTTTTATTCTGGGAATTCTCTTTGCTTTTTTGAGTTTTTCGCAGTTGCAAGCACAAGATGACGGAGATCTGACAACGGATGACAGAGATGCTCTGGCAACAAGGATGGATGTCGAACAAGATAGTACCTGGGATGTCGGCGGAACCTTTGGATTCAATTTTAGCCAATCCTACTTTAGTAATTGGGCTGCGGGGGGTCAAAACGCAATTGCGGGTACAGCACTCACCAGTTTATATGCTAAATACAAAAAGGACAAACATCAGTGGGTAACTACCCTTGATATGGCTTATGGTTTAATTAGTCAAGACGACAAAGAAGCAATTAAGACAGATGACCGTTTTGACTTGACCTCGAAATATGGTATCCAAGCCAAGAATGAAAAGTGGTACTACAGTGGACTCTTCAATTTCAGAACTCAGTTTGCTCCTGGATTCGAGATAGAAGACGGAGTTGAAGTAGGAGATAAAATCTCTGACTTCCTTGCCCCTGCATTCTCGATTGTTGCGATCGGTGCCGACTACAATCCAAACAAAAAGTTCTCGGCCTTTTTGTCACCGGCAACATCCAAACTTACCATTGTTACAGAAGACAGGTTAGCGACGGATTTCGGTCTTGACGAAGGCGATAATATACGTGTTGAAGTCGGTGCATTTGTGAAAGTGAGTTTCAAAGACGACATCTTCGAAAATGTGAATCTGGACACGCGTATGGATTTGTTTTCTAACTACGTTGAGAACCCACAAAACGTCGATGTTAACTGGGAAACGTTGATCACCATGAAAATAAATAATTGGTTATCGACAACCCTGACAACACAGTTAATCTATGACGACGACATCGTTATTGGAGCGAAAGATGCTGTAATTGATGGAGATAGCGGTGAGATTTTAGAACCTGCCGTTGCAGGTGGTCCAAGAACTCAATTCAGACAAGTATTTGCACTTGGTCTTTCTGTTTCATTCTAATAAAAAACACCTAACACTTATAAAGAAAGCGAGCCCAATTGAGCTCGCTTTTTTATTTTTCGAAAAAATCAAAACCATGAAAAAAATAGTAGCTCTTTTCTTCCTGTTAGGTGCATTAGCCGCGGAAGCTCAGCAAGTTGAATTTAAGGTAGTAACTACAATAGAGTCCATTGTTCCTGCAGGTGTCGGCAGATCAAGAATTATTTCTGAAGAAGATCAACTCAACTATGAGGATTTTACCACGACAAGAACAGACGGAAAAAAATCATCACAGGGAGATGTGAGTAGGAAGGACGCAAAGATCAATAACTTCGAAGAGACCAAACTCTTAAACTTCTACAGCCTTACCGGTATCAATTTCCAAAACATTGCTTCAAACGATGCTTTGATTTCTGATAAAATCAACAAAATGATTGCAGAGGACTGGGAGCTGGCCTTTGTCACAAGCGGAGTCGAATCCGACGCAGGTGCCAAAGACGGAACGGGAATCTTCATCACTCGATACATCTTTAAAAGAACCCTCTAATCTGAATCCGTGAGAACTTTCTCGCTGAAATTCAGAAGGTATAGCCGCTCGAAAGCTCGTGTCACGGCGGTATATAACCAACGAAGGTATTCGGTATCCATCATTTCTTCGGTTAGGTAACCTTGATCGACAATGACCGCAGGCCATTGGCCACCCTGGGCCTTATGGCATGTTATGGCATACGCGTACTTTACTTGAAGGGAGTTATAAATGGGGTCCTTAGAGAGTGCTTCTTTTCTTTCTTTTTTTGTTGAGAGGTGTTCGTAGTCCATGAGCACTCTCCGATACAGCTCGTCGACAGCCGGTTTTGACATAGAGGCGGCATCAACCATAAGGGCGTCCAACCACAAAATCAAGTCAAAAGTATCTTGATCAGGGTAGTCAATCAACCTGACAGAGGCCTCTTGAAATCTAAAACCGTAACGCTCAATGATCTTACCTGGTCTCATTACCTCCATTATGTCACCATTCGCGATAAATCCCGCCACGCTTTTTTCATCTAACCAGTGATAATTGTTTCGAACCGACATCAAATAATCTCCTGCAGATACCTCTTCCTCTCTGAAATAAATTCTATTACGAATTTCTGTATTAAACTGATTAGCACGTTTGTTGGAACGGGTGATGAAAATCGCTCCTTCAGGACCCGTCGATGCAAATTCATCCTCTAAGACATCTTGAAGCTCAGTCCCTGTTATCATTCGGATATCGGGTTGGTCAGGAATAGAATGAGGAAAAAAGATATCGGGATCTGACGACACACCTCTCCGTATAGAGGTCGCCAATTCAAGAATCCCCGAGTCTGCCTTCTGACGAATCACATCGTCTAATTCTACCGTGGCAGCGGTGATATTGAAGTTTTTCTGCAAGTATTTAACATCTAGAGCAGGGCTCTCTGTGCTTCCTACAGGCGGAAGCTGCGCAGAATCACCAATGAAGAGAAGCTTGCAATTTTTGCCATTGAAAACATATTCCATTAAATCGGTAAGCAAGTCATTCGGGGTTCCACCCGTGAATTGTTCGCTTCCAATCATGGAAGCCTCGTCCACTATGAAAACGGTATTTGTATGTAGATTGGCTCCAGGCACAAAAAACACGCCCCCTGAAGCCGATCGTTGGCGAAAATAAATTTTGCGGTGTATCGTTAGTGCCGGTTTACCCGTGTAACCACTCAAGACCTTGGCCGCCCTTCCTGTAGGCGCAAGCATGGCATATTTCAGCTGATAATCAGGTAAAGTCTTGATAAGTGCACTAACCGTGCTCGTTTTCCCCGTTCCCGCGTAGCCTCGGACAACTAGCAAACAATTCTCCTTTTCACTCGCAATAAATCGAGCTAGAGCGTGGAGTAATCTGCTCTGAGATGGAGTTGGTTCGAATCCAAAATTATCCGTTAATGATGATTCGATAACGGAATGATTAATAAAACCCCTTCTCGAGGAACCTTTCATGCCCCGAAAATAAAGCAAATTATACCGTTCGTGAATTGATGAACCATAGCATTTGTCGTATCAAAAAAATTGTAGTTTTGTTGCCACTACAAAAGATCTATTCATGCAGAGTTTAGGGCGTATTCTCGGAGCTTATCTCTTCCCTGTTTTATTAATTTTAATGGGACTGTTGTTGCTTATCGCTTCATCAGGTCAGACTCCATTATTTAAACTAGCAGGATTGGGAATTTTGATTGTAGGTGTACTTAGTGCACTCTACGTCAAAGGAATCATTAACAGAAAGGTACAAATTGCCGTATCAATTGTTGTTTCAGCAGGAGCGCTGTATTTCGCAATAATGGACTATGTGGTTATCGATGAAGAACTGGCATACCAAAAGAAAAAGGAAAAGGTAAAAACAGCAGTTGTTCAGCGCCTGAAGGATATCCGAAAAGCACAGGTGGCATATTACAAAGAGTACGGTAAATATGCTGCTGATTTTGATACGTTGACGGACTTTCTAAAATACGGGAAACTGTCCTTGATCAAAAGGTTAGGTTCACTACCCGATTCCCTTCCAACTGAAGAAATGGCGATGGAGGCGGGAATTATCCAGTCTATGCCGGAAGGAATGACCGACGAGGATGTCTTGGCCCAGGGACTTATTGTACGAGACACAATTGAGGTGGGCGTTCTTGGATTTGTCTTTAATGACGATGACAGAGCAAAACGAAAAACTCCCTTCTATTTGGACTCTCTTTCCTATGTACCTTATGGAGGTCATAAGTTTAAGTTGGAAGCGGATATCATTGACATTAGCGGTGCCCCTACACCCGTTTTCAAAGTAAGTGACCCCAAACCTTATGCTGAAAGATATGAAGTAGGTTCTTTGACTGAGGCCAGTACAAGCGGTAATTGGTCAGAGTAAATCATTCTACATATGGACACATCGAAAAAAGTCCATTCACAAATTCAATCTTTTGGGCTCATTTATGGGCCCGACTTTTTTGAAATCCATTCATTTTCGGATCGGGAAGGAAAGAATTGGATTCAGTCTGAGACGAAAACACTTCCTGCAATCCGACCTGATGGATTGACTCAGGTTAATCCACTCTATGCATTGCTGTTCAATGCGAATTGGACCTTAATCCCTGATTCAATATTTGAAGAAGCTGATGCCGGAAAGTTTCTAGCGAAAACGACTGGATTTCAGGAAGAAAATAGATTGGATTTCGAAAAGTCTCCTGGGCTTGAGCTAGTGCTCGTTTATGAAAGGAATTCAGAATTTGAAGATTTTACAACACAGATCAATCCAGGGTTAAAAGCAGGGAATCTAACCGCTGTGTTATTAGAATTCTGTCGTAGAAAAATTGATCATGAAGGCAACATGGCTCTTCTCTTTTGCTCAGAGAATTTAGCTTCTTTGATCATCTTTAGTAAAGGAGCACTCCTATTTGCGAACTCAATTGAATTCAAAAAAACAGAGGATCTTCTCTATTTCACTTTTTTCACCTCTAACAAACTCGACGTACCTAACCATATCCCCTTTGTAATAATGGGGAGCCAAAAGATGGGTAGCGCAGTTCAGGAAGAATTGAAGATGTACTTTTCCAATATAAAAATCCAAACAGGTGACGCCCATCTAGCCGAGGTATTGAGTGAGATATGCGCATAGTTGGAGGCTCATTAAAAGGCAGGCGTTTTGAAGCGCCAAGGCAAATTAAAGCAAGGCCCACGACAGATATGGCTCGGGAGGGAATTTTCAATGTTCTTGAAAACAAAGGAATACCGGCAAACATGACCGTGCTTGACTTATTTTTTGGAGTCGGAGGAATGACTTTGGAGTTCATAAGTCGCGGAGTCAAATCAATTACATCGGTCGATATCAACCGCCTATCAACCAATCACTTATACACTCTCAAGAAGAATTGGGACCTCGATAATCTAAAGATCGTTCATGCGGATGTATACAAACTATTGTCTCGCCCAAAAGGGAAATTCGACCTGGTGTTTGCCGATCCGCCTTTCGCTGATAAAAGATTAGCTACACTTCCAGATTCCGTTCTGAAAACGGGTTGGATCGATGAAAAAGGCTTATTCATCTTGGAACATGGCTCAGATCACAACTTTGAGAATCACGATTCTTTATCGGATCAATACAGGTTCGGCAATGTCCATTTTAGCTTCTTTACCTTGAAACGCTGAAGAACACGTACTTTTGCGTTGACAATTGCGACATGAAGAAAAAAATTGAATCGTTAATCGAACGGGAAATAGAGGCCATTCGAAATATTCCAATTGAAGGAGCTGTTGAAAAAGCCGTAGAGCTTATTTATGAACAGGTTCATCAGAAAGGTGGAAAGGTTATAGTCAGTGGAATGGGAAAGGCAGGTCAAATTGGGATTAATATTGCCACGACTCTTAGTTCAACTGGTACCCCTGCGTATTTTCTTCACCCTGCTGAAGCACAACACGGTGATTTGGGAATTATCCAGAAGAACGATGTGCTAATTGCAATTTCGAACAGCGGTAAAACCAGAGAAATAATCGAGCTAGAATACTTGGCCAGACACCTTCACCCTAATTTGAAGCTTATCGTTTTGAGTGGAAAGAGAGATACTGATCTGGCAAATAGCGCAAATATCCTGCTTTGGACCGGAGGCCCTGAAGAAATCTGTCCTCTGGGTTTGACACCTACAACTTCCACAACGGTGATGACGGTGGCTGGAGATATCTTGGTGGTACTTCTAATGGAGAAAATTGAGTTCACAAAAGAAGAATACGCTAAACGTCATCACAGTGGTTATCTCGGACAAAAAGCAAAAGAAAAATGAATCAATTCTTTCTAATTGCAGGGCCATGTGCCATTGAAGATGAGGCAATTGCATTTCATATCGCCGAACGCGTGAAAGAGATTTGTGACGATCTGAATATAAGGTACATCTTCAAAGGCAGCTATGAAAAGGCCAATCGCAGCAAGCTGGATAGTTTTACCGGTATCGATAAAATGGAGGCCTTGAGGATTCATAAAGCTATAAGTGATCGATTCAGCATAGAAAATATAACAGACGTTCACGAGAGTCATGAGCCTGCTGAGATTGCCGAGTATGTTACCCATTTACAGATTCCGGCTTTCCTATGTCGTCAAACAAAGCTACTTCAAGCTGCTGGAAACACAGGGCTTACGGTAAATATCAAAAAGGGGCAATTTCTAAGTCCTGAAGCAATGAAGTACGCGGTGGAAAAAGTGAAGGCCACGGGAAATGATAAGGTGTGGGTCTGCGAGCGCGGCACAACTTTTGGATACAACGATCTGGTTGTTGATGCCACTTCCGTAAGCAGAATGAAAAAAATAGGTGTGCCCGTAGTAATGGATTGTACTCATAGTGTTCAAAAGCCCAATCAAACCTCGGGAATAACGGGAGGTGATCCCGATATGATTGAATCCATTTCACTGAGCGCAATTGCAACGGGAGCAGATGGCTTTTTTATGGAAGTCCACCCCGAACCTCAAACCGCTCAGAGTGACCCACATACAATGTTAAGACTTGACAAACTTCGGCCTATCTTGGAAAAGTGTATGCGCGTCCGAGAGGCCTTATCCTCTTGATTATGGAAAAAATCGCCGTGTACCCGGGGTCCTTTGACCCTATCACAAAAGGACATGAAGACATTATCAAAAGAGCTTTGCCGCTTTTTGATAAAATCATTGTCGCCATAGGAGTAAATGCGAATAAGAAATATATGTTCTCATTGGAGGAACGCACAAATTGGATTCGTCAGACTTTCAATTTTGAAGACAAAGTGGAGGTGTCTAATTACGAAGGCCTAACGGTGAATTTCTGCAGAAACAAAAATGCTTCTTTCATTATTCGCGGGCTTAGAAATGCAGAAGATTTCCAATTCGAATCTTCGATCGCTCAGATGAATAAAGAATTGGCGCCTGAGGTGGACACGCTGTTCTACGTTACGAGTCCTGAACTATCTGCATACAGTTCAACCATAGTACGCGATATAGTTCGTAACGGTGGAGATGTAACGAAATTCATTCCTAATGCCATTCAAATTACGGATGACTTTTAAGGTTTTTTTAAGCTCAATTTTCTCGATCTCCGTTCTTCTCTGCACAGCTCAAAAAGTGAGAATTGAAGGGGAAGCCAATCAATTAATCGGTTTTACCGTTGAGTTGGCAAAGCAAAAGGCCCCTTTTTCTTCTGATTGGATAACTCTTGATTCAGATACAATTGATGAAAACGGAAACTTCCTTCTCGAATCTCGATTGGATGAAATTACTCTGGTTTCAATACGGGTTAATAGGTTTAAAACTCCAATCTATCTCGAGCCCGGAGGTAACTATACCATTGCCATTCCTAACAACGATGAATACAACCTCATCCCGTTTTGGAGACCTGGAAACTTGGACTACTATTTCATCGATATCGATACAAATGATGTAAACAGAATTATTAGGGACTTTGATTCAGAATACCTGAATCTTTATCTCAACAACGAAGGAAGAAACATCCTCTCAATTCGTCATGAAGTAAAAAAATTCGAAGAAACCTATGCCCCATACAGTCAAGGTTTTGAAGGGCAGTACAAAAGATACTCTGTTGCTCTTTTAAAACTGACAAGCGGTTCTTCTAAGCTTAAACTTTATGAAGAGTATCTCAAGAATGACCCGATAATTCTCGATCATCCTGCTTATAGTGATTTCTTTAATAATTTCTATCCAAATTTTTTCGAGAGCAAAGAATTTTCAGAAGCTGCTCAAGACAGTCTATTCAAAACGGGAATGTCCTTGGCTGTTCTTGATTCACTTATGTCTCGTAATGAGTTCTTCGCATTGGAGGAAATTAGACAATGGGTGATGGTTAAATCGATTCGGGAAGAGGCATTGAAAAATGATAAGCCGAGCAATCTTCTTAATAAAATTTTAGATGAGCTAGAGCTAGTTGCAATCAATCAAGAGATTGTGAACAGCGTTAGAGGTGTACAGATTGATATCGAAAAGCGGTTTACTCCTTTGCCCGTTCAGAAAATTACGGATGGGAATATGAACATTGAAAAAGGAAAACCGGGAATTCTTGTGGTGGCTTTTCCCAGAGGAAATGAGCGCACAAAGGAGGCCAATACATTGGAAAATTTACTGGTGAAGTACGGAGATTATTTTCAAGTAATCGAATACCAAATGTCTTCATCCCTTGATAATGCCAATACCTGGATGAGAGTCCAAGGGAATAACCGAGTATTGGTTGAAGATCTTTCCATTTTTAGGTTTCCATGGTACGGATGGTTTGATGAGAACGGAATGCTGGTTGAAAGAGACTTGTTTAAACCAAGTGATGGTTTAGAAGAGAGGCTGTACGGGATAAAAGCTAAGGCGGATGAACAAAACCGAATCAAGATTGGCCAGTAGTACTGACCAACAGTAGCTTAATGTTCGAATAAGTATCCAATGAATCCAAAGCCTCCATATTAATTCTTCTCCACTCTGCTTTATCAATGGATTCTTCTGCTTGAGGTATCAGATCTTTCTGACTACTCCTCATCTCATACCAGAAAGTTCTTTTGAGATACCTTACTCCTTTTTCTTCGTAGGTATGGTAGGTGGTTAAAAGTTCATGCCCAAGTCTCAAATCACTCACGGAACACTCCTCTTCCACTTCTCTCAGTGCCGCTTCTTCAGGGGTTTCTCCTTCATCTAGCTTACCTTTTGGCAAATCCCATTTACCTCTCCTGTGAATCAGGAGAATTTCGTCGTTGTCGTTTCGAACCAAGCCTCCTGCAGCATCTATTTCATTGTAATGAGCCCTGAAATCGGCCCATAACATTTCAAGATCGTCGTGGTAAAAAATGACTCCTTGAAGCAAATCAGATGTCTCCAGAAGATTTAGAAGGTAATTCAACTCCTCAAAATCCTCGTAGGTGAGATAAACCGTATTATTCCCTAAAGCCTCGGGGATCCTACGATCCGTAAGCACAATTGACTTCTCGTTGATGAAAACTTTATACATTTGCCGCCATGCAAATAAAACATTCTGCATCGGAAAAAATAGCAGAATCTCTTCTTGATATCCAAGCCGTTAAACTCAGTCCTGAGAACCCATTTACTTGGGCAAGTGGTTGGAAGTCTCCCATATATTGTGATAACCGCCAAACATTGTCCTACCCGAAAGTAAGGGACCTGATCAGGAATGAATTCGTGAACAATATTCGCGAAAATTTCGAAACTCCTGATGTAATTGCAGGAGTAGCAACGGGTGGGATTGCTCTAGGAGCCCTTGTAGCTCAAGAACTCAACCTGCCGTTCGTGTATGTTCGTTCTTCTTCTAAAGGCCATGGACTACAAAATCAGGTTGAAGGAAATTTGAAAAAGGGGCAAAAAGTGGTCGTTATCGAAGACCTCGTCTCCACTGGAAAAAGCAGTTTAAATGCGGTTGCAGCTCTTCGTGAAGCTGAAGCAGAAGTTATAGGTATGTGTGCCATCTTCACTTATGGATTTCAAGTAGCGACGGATAACTTCAGAGAAGCCAACTGCCCATTAATAACACTTTCTGACTATCAGAAATTAGTCAAGCTCGCAGTCGACAAAAACTATATCAGCGCCGATGTGGCTGAATCACTTCAAAAATGGCGTACGAATCCATCAAAATGGGGAATTGAACATGCAAATTGAGAGTAAAAAAGTTACGGTAAAGGCTTCTCGCCAAGAGGTATACGACTATGTTGCTGACTTAAACAACTTTAAAGAACTACTGCCTCAAGACAGAATTAGCGATTGGGAAAGCAATAAGGACTATTGCAGCTTTAAAATCCAAGGAACTGCGACGATTGATCTTGTTCGAGAAGAGGGAAATCCACCTTCAAAATTATCCCTCAAAGGGGGTGAAAAATCTCCTTTTCCTCTGAGCATTGATGTTTTTCTTGAAGAAGAAAACGGAGAGACCACGGCTTATCAAATGGTTGATGCCAAGGTGAATCCATTCTTAAAAATGATGGTGGAAAAGCCTTTGACCAACCTGTTTGATTATATCGCCGATCGACTGGAAAAAAGATTCAATAGCTAAGTCGAATCTCAGAAGCTTGATAGGGTCTAATCACCCCATCAACCTCTACAAGTAATAAACCTTCAGGCGATGTGCCCGCCAGAATTCCTGTGGAAGATTTGCCATTGGTAACAAAGGCTACTGATTTGCCTCTCTGGAATAGCTTTTCATCATAATTTTTTTGTAGCTCTCGTAACTCTTTGGTTTCAAGAAGTTTCCAATATCTGTTCAACTCAGATAAAATCAGGTATAACACCGTCATTCTGTCGAATTTCTTCTTTTCCAATATGGAAAGTGAAGTTGCGTATGGCAATCCCTCAAAATAGTTCTGATTAACATTGATTCCAATACCACACACTCCATAAGAATCTTTCGAAATCCTGTTTTCAATCAGTATTCCGGCCACCTTATTACCGTTAACGAGAATATCGTTTGGCCATTTTATCTGGACTTCGGCTGTAACCAACCCTTGGAGGGCATTAAGAATTGCTAAACTCACCGCCCTGGAAATGAAAAAGAAATTCCCCTGAATTCGCTCATTTATGGGGTATCCAAATGAAAACAACAAATTCTGCTTGGCCTCACTCTGCCAAATTGCCTCCCTTTGTCCTCTGCCTCTATCCTGAAAGTGTGCCAAAATTACAGTGCCAAAGCTGTATTTACCCTCAGAAATTGATTTGGCAACATAGTTGTTCGAGCTATCCAGAACATCGAACTCTTCAATTGAGCATCCGATCTTTATTAGAGACATCAGATGGTGAAATTGCTTAATTTTGCGGGTTGTAAAAACAGTTAATGGCAAAAAAATCCGAGAAGACGGCCACAAACTTGGCTGATTTGGCAGTAGAAGCCATACAAGACGTCAAAGGAAAAGAGATTATATCCATTGATTTACGCGAGATCCCGAATGCGGTCAGTGAATACTTCATTGTCTGTCATGGTTCTTCGGATACCCATGTTGAAGCAATAGCCAGATCTGTTGAAAAACATCTGTTTACAGAAGCAGGAGAAGATCCCTTGCATAAAGAAGGTACCGACAAGGCTGAATGGATCTTGTTGGATTATTTCAATGTGGTGGTGCATATCTTTAGAGAAGAAGCTCGAAGGTTTTACAATCTTGAAAAACTTTGGGCGGATGCTGATGTTAAAGAAATCCAACATTCGTACTAGCATTTAGGAAAATTATGTCTGAACCAAAAAATAACCCTTACAAGAACTTAAAGCGGAAGAAGACTCCCCCTCAAGGAGGTGGAAATTCGAAACGTCCCTTTAATTTCTATTGGATCTACGCCATTATCGGTGTAGTTCTCATTTCTCTTAACCTTTTCAATTTCAATGGAAACATGACTGGAATCAGTCTTCCCGAATTTGAAGAAATGGTAAGAGAAGGTGAAGTAGAAAGAGTAGTTATCTTTAATAAACAGCTGGCTGAAGTTTACCTCACTAAAGAAGCTTTGGGCTCTGAAGAGCACTCAAAAAGAATCAAACAGCCTTTGATTTCAGGGGCCGAAAACTCAGGTCCGCATTACAGATTCGATATAGGACCTGCCGACAGCTTCCAGGAAAAACTTGACAGATGGAGTGAAGAGTATTCTTTTACCTATGATTACAAGACTCGTTCTGAGTGGGGAAAAGAGCTCTTTACATGGATCCTGTTTATAGGGATAATGATCGCCGTTTGGATGTTTGTTATGAGAAGAATCAGCGGTGGCGGCGGAGCAGGAGGACAACTCTTCAATATTGGAAAATCAAAAGCTCAGTTGTTTGATAAAACAAAAGGCACCAATGTCACATTTAACGATGTTGCGGGACTGGAAGGAGCGAAGGAAGAGATTCAAGAAATTGTAGACTTTCTAAAAAATCCAAAGCGCTATA
>CAZWQX010000115.1:0-12395 GCA_964635965.1 uncultured Cryomorphaceae bacterium | reverse complement strand
CTCGGTTTTTACGAACATTGACTACTCCACCGCGAGGGTAGATTACCACCTGCTGGGAATCGGATAATTGTATTTGATCTACTCCTTGAAGAACCAAGTCGAAGTTTACCAAGTTTAATTCGGCATTATCTCCGTCAGGAACGTTAGAATTGAAGAGGATGACGTCATAGTCAATATTTCCCGCTTCTGCGGCAATGTAGTCGTAAAGTTTTTGTTTGATCTCGACGGTTTGATTTGAAATGTCGTAATTGATAAACCCCTTGTTAGCCAGCTCTATAAGCCTTGGTATATAACTCTCTAGTCGAAATCCCAAATCATTCGCCAAACCTTCAGCACCAAAGCTTTCATCATTAATCTTTCTAGCGTACCTCCTAATGGCATAGAGCGGATTGATACGATCCATTCCGGTCAATTCATGATAGAGCCGTTTTTTGAAAAAATTAGAAGAAATAAATGCCGCCCTGGTCTCGGTGCTCCCATACAAGTTACCCATTCTCATTATGGGGTCATCGATATTCCAATAGAAGGCCTCAAAATACAATTCAAGATCGTGGTAGGTGTCGTAATAAGGAGAGCGGCTCAACCCCTCATCAGATCGAATTAAAGTCAATAACCTGTTCTCATTCTTGAAGCGCAATTGAAGACTTGGGTGAACGATCGAATCATTGTTTAGAAGAATCATCACACTCGCGTCTTGAGAAGCCACAAGGTCGGGTTTGATGGTATAGAATTGAGAAAAAGCAATTAATTGAGGAAGGTTGTCGCGCTTGAATGTGAGAATAGCAGGCTCGCTTTTGGACCCAAATCCTTGTAGGTTGGCTCCTTCCATTCGAAATCCTCCATTGTAGTCTACCTTATCGACAATATTCTCGATTGAGAGTCTTTTGTTATAGGAGGCAAACTGCGGGAATTTTGCCTTTTCAGGAGTAACATTCGCCAGGATTTTATCCTCAAGGGTTCCAAGTAATGGTGCTTGAAAGAAATTGTTGAAGAAAAGAACCGAATCAATTTCGTAAAAGGATGATCTGATATTCAGTTCATAAGGATTTTGAATAACTGCGTATGTCTCATTTGGATCAAGAGCAGCCCTCTCCCACGTAATCTTTCCTTCCTTCCCATAAAACTTTTCCTTTTTGATATCAAAGCGACCACTGGTGGCGTAGATAACAGAGCTATCTCCTTTGGCTAAACAAACCAGGTCGGTATTTGGGAGATTGATGAAATAATCTTTCCCGTCAAATTGAAATTCCCATCCTGCATTCGTTCCCTTCCAGGTGGTTGATGTTGACTTGTAAAAGGCATTTTCCAAGAAGAGATTTTCCGTTGTTACGAGAAACTCTTCCAAGTCTTTCTTACTCTTCTTTTCGAGCGAAGTCAATATGTCAATCCAAGTCTGAAAACCTTCTCCTTCTTGGGGGGAACCTGGAAAAGACATCAATGAAATCACAAATGCTTTAAAAAAGGGAAATGGCCTTACTCTTTTCTTGAGAAGTATATCAGCCACTGTGTATATCTGTTCTTGCTGCTGTGAATTGTACACTTCGGCATTCAGCCAAAACTGACCGAAATTATCTTCCATGAGTGCCTTACCTTCTTTTTTATCGGCATCAGTCATTATTTTGGAAAGCTCTTCATAAAAGGCCAGTTTTTCATGAGTGAACTGCCTGATTTGAGCAAAAGATGAAAGAGTAAATGCAGATAGAAATATGATAAGGGAATACTTCTTCATCAATCAATACTTTTAGTAAAAGTCATGGAACACCAAGCATTGCGGTCAATACTAGATTCCTTCTTCAATCCTGCATTTATCCCTGCAGATTCCAGATCAGACTGATCTGTTATGAAGAAACCGCTTATTATCAGGTTACCATTAGGGTTTAATGAGTTGGCAAAAGCATTCATATCACTTAAGAGAACATTTTTATTGATGTTTGCCAATATTAAATCAAAGGACCGACCTTGAATCAGGCCAACATCACCCTTGGCAATTTCAAGTTCTGTATTATTCAACGCAGCATTTTCAACGGTATTTTCATAGGCCCAGTCTTCAACATCGTAAGCGAAAGCTGAGTTTGCACCCATTTTTTTTGCTGCTATGGCAAGAACCCCTGTACCACTTCCTGCATCAGCAACTTCTAGATTTTGAACGTCCATATCAGACAATGTCTTGAGCATCAACCATGTAGTTTCATGATGACCTGTTCCAAAAGACATTTTAGGTTGAATTACCATCTCGTATTTAAAGGAATCATCCTTTTCGTGAAATGGCGCACGTACCCTGAAATACTTATCCACGCGGACAGGTTCGTAGTCTGCTTCCCAAATAGCGTTCCAGTTTTGCTTGGGAATCTCTTTTCTCTCAATTTCCTGAACACCGATGATACCCCGTGATTTGGTCTCAACTCTTACTTTGTCGTCTTTTTCTAATTCGATGTAAGCATCGACTCCGTTTTCGTTGTCCTCAAAGCTTTCAAATTCCAGTTCTGCCAGGAGAGCAACAAGGATCTCACTCGTTGGATTAATTGGCTCACAAATGAAGCTGTAGCGGACGTAGGACATTTAGAAAGGCGTCTTTAAGACCTAAAAATCGCAAGAATACTCGCCCCAATAATTCATCCAAATTCTAGTTTAAAACAATTCAACCGTGAAAAACATGATTTGATCAGGAAAGCAAGAATCTTCAAATTCAAATTGAAGAATTTTGACTCCATAATTTGAAATCACAATTCTTTCATTTTAATTTAGCCCATCAAAATGAAAAACCAAGTACAAAATATGTGGTGGTGGTCTTCCTTCAAAACAGAAGAGAAGCACTAACGCGTTTGTACCAAACAAGATATTCAAGCCTGCTTCTCGCAGGCTTTTTTTATGCGCAATAATGACGGAAACTAAAATATATCGAACCTACGAGCGGCTTTTGGCCGATACCTTAACTCCTGTAGGCATTTACTTGAAACTTCGTGACCATTACCCCGGTAGTCATCTTCTTGAGAGTTCTGACTATCACTCAAAGGCAGACAGCTTGAGTTTTATCTGCCTTGATCCAATCGCAGGATTCGAAGCCAAGAGAAAGAATTACAGCTATCACCTTCCCAATGAAGAAAAGGTATCTCTTGAGGTGGAAAGTTTTGATAAGGTTCTCCCTGCACTTGAATCGTTTGTTTCGAGCTTTACTTCAGAGAAGGATGACTTGCCTTTCCACACGGCAGGGCTGTTTGGCTATTCTTCGTTTGAAGCATTCCAGTACTTTGATGATTTGGAACTAACCGAAAAGGCGGCAGTCAATAAATCGAACCCTGATCTGATTTACCATCTCTTTCGATATGTCATTGTCATTGACCACTTCAAAAACGAACTCTTCATCGTAAAACACGATACTGAAACATTGGGACAAAACGACAAGGACATAAATCATCTCAAGTCTTTGATCGGGGTAAATCACATCGCTCAATTTTCATTTAAAACAACAGGCGAGGAAACCAGTAACAGCAAACCAGAGGAATTCAAATCCATGGTTGAAAAAGGTATCGCTCACTGCCAGCGTGGAGACGTTTTCCAAGTTGTGCTGTCGAGAGAGTTCAATCAACCATTTAAAGGAGATGATTTCAATGTTTACCGAAGTCTGCGCAACGTCAATCCCAGCCCATACCTCTTCTACTTCGACTATGGGAAGTTTAAAATTTTCGGGTCATCCCCGGAATCACAACTGCAGGTAAAAAATGGGCAAGCATTCATCGACCCAATTGCGGGAACGGCCATGAGAACAGGGGATGCAGAGAAAGACATGATCGCGGCCGATGAACTAAAAGCAAATCCCAAAGAATACGCTGAACACATCATGTTGGTGGATCTTGCTCGCAACGACCTTTCACGTCATACAGATCACGTAAAGGTGGAAGAATGCGCCGAGATTCAATACTTCTCCCACGTTATTCATATGGTTAGTAAGGTAAGCGGTGAATTGATGGATGAGCGAAGCGGGATACAGATTTTTGCCGATACTTTTCCCGCGGGAACGCTTTCAGGAGCGCCGAAATACCGGGCGATGCAAATCATCGATGAACAAGAAAGACAACCAAGAAATTTCTATGGTGGAGCAATAGGTTTTTTCGGATTTGATGGATCAGTGAATCACGCTATCATCATTCGGTCAGTTTTGAGTAAAAACAATGTTCTAACCTACCAAGCGGGAGCCGGAGTAGTTGTTGAAAGTAGTCCGCAGGGAGAACTCGAGGAAGTAGATAACAAAGTAGCCGCCATGCGCAGAGCTATTGCAAAAGCAGAGGAGATATGAGTGTATTAGTACTGGATAATTACGATAGCTTCACCTTTAATTTGGTTCACATCTTAAGAGAATTAGGTGTGTCATATGAAGTGCATCGGAACAATAAGATCGATATTGCCAAAGTAGATCGATTTGAAAGAATCCTTTTCTCTCCAGGCCCTGGAATTCCTTCAGAAGCTGGTTTTATGCCCGAGATTATTGAGAGCTACATCGGCAAAAAACCCATGTTGGGAATTTGTCTTGGACACCAAGCCATTGCTGAACATCTAGGAGGTAAATTGGAGAATATGTCGAAGGTGTATCACGGAATCAACACCCCAATCCTGCAAAAAGAAACATCGGAAATTTTCAATGGCATTCCCGAAGAATTTGAAGCTGGACGCTACCATTCTTGGAAAGTGAGCAAACAGGCCTTACCTGACAGTATATCAATTACTGCTGAAGAT
This sequence comes from uncultured Cryomorphaceae bacterium, assembly GCA_964635965.1. GTDB lineage: Bacteria > Bacteroidota > Bacteroidia > Flavobacteriales_D > Cryomorphaceae > JAKVAV01. The sequence goes on along the minus strand of CAZWQX010000115.1, from coordinate 7,664 downwards.
AAAGAAGGAGACATTATGGCCTTTGACGTGAAGGAAATGAACGCCTTTGGTATTCAATTTCACCCTGAAAGTGTGATGACACCCGAGGGAAATAAGATGGTCAAAAATTTCATAGGAGTAGGAATATGAAAGAGACACTGGAATATTTATTTGCCCATAACACGCTTACTCAAGCTGAGGCGAAACAGATCCTGACTGAGATCTCGGAAGAGCGGTTCGACCCCTATCAAGTGGCTTCTTTTCTCACCATATTTCGCGTACGAGGAATTACGGTTGAAGAACTAAGTGGATTCAGAGAGGCACTTCTCGAATTATCCCGATCCATCGATTTAAAAGAATTCGATCCTATCGATCTATGTGGAACAGGTGGAGATGGAAAGGACACCTTTAATATTTCGACCCTGGCTTCGTTTGTCACGGCTGGAGCGGGAGTTAAAGTAGCCAAGCACGGCAATTATGGCGTAAGTTCTTCATGCGGTTCCTCAAACGTGATGGAAGAATTGGGTTACACCTTTTCAGGAGATGCCGACGATCTCAAGAATCAAATTGACCAGGCGGGCATCTGCTTTTTGCACGCTCCTCTCTTCCACCCTGCCATGAAGGCGGTGGCTCCCATTCGCCGAAGTATAGGAGTGCGAACCTTCTTCAATATGCTGGGACCAATGGTGAATCCTTCTCGTCCCAAAAATCAGTTGGTTGGGGTATTCTCCATGGAATTATTGCGGTTCTATAACTACATCTATCAAGAAACGGATATCAACTACCGAATCGTTCACTCACTAGATGGATATGACGAAATCTCTCTGACTTCAGATACCAAGGTGCTCAGTCCGGAAAAAGAAGAAATGCTTGATGCTTCAGCCTTTGGCGTGAATGAACTCACCCAAGAATCCCTCTATGGAGGAAGCACGGTTAAGGAGGCAGCCCAGATTTTCACAGACGTTTTGCAAGGAAATGGAACAGACCAACAAAATGCAGTGGTCTGCGCCAATAGCGGAATGGCCATTTCATGTGCAAAGCCCGAACTATCGCTTGAAGAAGGAGTTGATTTAGCCAAAGAATCGCTTACAAGCGGCAGTGCCCTTAAAACATTAAAAACATTGATAGAGCTATGACCATTTTGGAGGAAATAATGGCGCACAAGCGTAAGGAAGTACAAGAGGCTGAAGCGTTGCGCCCAATTAAATTGTTGGAGAAAAGCATCTTCTTCGAGACTCCAGTGGTTTCGATGAGTCAGTACCTGAAGCGAGACGACAAAGTGGGCATCATCGCCGAGATAAAACGCGCATCGCCCAGCTTGGGCATGATTCACGAATACGTGGATGTAGAGCAGTTGAGTATCGGCTACATGCAGGCGGGAGCTTCTGCCTTGAGTGTTCTGAGTGATACGAAATACTTTGGAGGGACTTTGAAGGACATTGAAATTGCCCGCAAGTTCAATTACTGTCCCATTCTCCGAAAGGATTTTATGCTCTCCGAATACCAGCTGATTGAAGCCAAGAGTCATGGAGCAGATTGCATACTCTTGATTGCAGCTGCATTGGACTCTAAAACCTCTAAAGATCTTGCTCGAAAGGCAAAACGATTAGGGCTTGAAGTTCTCCTTGAGGTTCATAACAAGGCAGAAATCGATGAATACGCTTCTGATGATGTGGACATCATCGGTGTGAACAATAGAAACCTGCATGATTTCAACACCGATATTCAAACAAGCATTGATTTAGCTGAGCATATCCCATCAGACTTTGTCAAAATCAGCGAAAGTGGGATATCAAATCCTGAGTCTATTTTGAAGTTGAAAGAAGTAGGATTCGATGGGTTCTTGATCGGAGGTTATTTCATGCAGCAAGCACAGCCCGAAGAGGCTTGTGCCAATCTCATCAAAGCGGTAAATGAGGGAAGATGAAAGTGAAGATCTGCGGCATGCGAGAAGCAGAAAATGTGAAAGAGGTCGCTCAGCTGCAACCTGATTTTATGGGGTTTATTTTTTATCCGAAGTCAAAGCGGTATGTGCTGGAAGAGCAGTCGGTATTTCGGCTTCGCTCAGTGACCTCAGGTCTTGCCGAAATTGAAAAGGTGGCAGTTTTTGTCAATGAAAAGGTTGATGAAGTGATTCGCATTTGCAAAGAATATGGCTTCGACTATGCCCAGCTTCATGGAGATGAATCCGCCCAAGAATCTGCAGCGATTAGGGCAAAGGGAATCAAAGTTATCAAGGCGTTCCCCGTATCGGAGAGTCTTGATTTTGATGAGCTATCCGCATATGAGGACAAGGTTGATTTCTTTCTATTTGATACAAAAACGAAGGACTACGGGGGAAGTGGAAAGCAGTTCAATTGGGAGCTTCTCCTCACCTATCCACTTCATACGCCTTACCTCTTAAGCGGCGGAATTGGAGAAAGGGACATTGAAACAATCAAGAAGCTCAATCTTCCTAAATGTGTGGGGATTGATGCGAATAGTCGCCTGGAAATCAAGCCGGGCTTGAAGGATCTAAGGGCAACAGGAAATTTAATCTCAGAAATACGGAATAGATGAATTTGACAATTGATGAACAGGGATTTTACGGAGAGTTTGGTGGAGCATTTATTCCTGAAATGCTTTTTCCCAATGTGGAGGAGTTGAAGCAAAGCTATCTCAAGATTATTCACTCAGATGAGTTCAAAAAGGAGTTCAACGCTCTCCTCAAGGACTATGTGGGAAGACCAACACCTCTTTACCTGGCAGAGCGGTTGAGCGAACACTATGGTTGCGAAATCTGGTTGAAGAGAGAAGACCTCTGCCATACGGGTGCACACAAGGTCAACAATACCATCGGGCAAATTCTCCTGGCGGAAAAGCTGGGTAAAAAGCGAATCATTGCCGAAACAGGTGCGGGTCAACACGGAGTGGCCACGGCCACTGCTTGTGCTTTGAAAGGGTTGGAATGCATCGTTTATATGGGTGAAAAAGATATCACCCGTCAGGCCCCAAATGTGGCTCGGATGCGTATGTTGGGCGCCGAGGTTCGACCTGCCATGAGTGGTAGTAGGACCTTAAAAGATGCCACCAACGAAGCGATCAGAGACTGGATCAACAATCCGACTGACACCCATTATATTATCGGTTCCGTGGTTGGACCTCACCCCTATCCTGATTTAGTGGCTAGGCTTCAAGCAGTCATCTCAGAGGAAATCAAAGCCCAACTCAACGGAACTCCAACTCACATATTGGCTTGTGTGGGCGGTGGGTCAAATGCCATCGGCGCATTTTACCACTACCTCGATAATGAGGACGTTCAACTAGTAGGGGTTGAAGCTGCGGGTCATGGAGTAAACACGGATAAGACGGCCGCAACCATGGCTTTGGGTACGCCGGGAGTTCTGCACGCGAGCATGACCTTGGTGATGCAAACCTTGGACGGGCAAGTTACCGAGCCTCACAGCGTCTCTGCCGGACTCGATTACCCCGGCGTTGGACCATGGCATGCCCACCTTCACAAAGAAGGAAGAGTGAAATACGAAAGCGTCACCGATCAGGAAGCACTGGATGCGGTTTTGTTGCTTTCGCGAAAAGAAGGAATCATCCCTGCGCTAGAAACGGCCCATGCCTTTGCCTATTTGGAGAAGATGGACATCAAATCTACCGATCGAATTGTGATCAATCTCAGCGGTCGCGGCGACAAAGACCTTTCTACTTACATCGAATTCTTGGACGTATGAAAAAGCTGAAAGAAATTTTAACGGCCAAACCTAATGGGCTCTTGAACATTTACTGCACCGCTGGTTATCCGCGTCTCAACGATCTGCCGACCATAGTCAATTCCCTTTATGAAGCGGGTGCCGATATGGTCGAGATTGGTATGCCCTACTCAGACCCCATTGCCGATGGACCAACAATTCAAGAGAGCAATAGCATTGCCCTGGAGAATGGAATCAGCATCGAAAAAATCTTCCAGCAACTAGAGCAGTGCAATCCCGAAATCCCCAAAATCCTTATGGGGTACATCAACCCTGTAATGCAATTTGGACTAGAGAAGTTCTGCGCCAGATGTCAAGAAACGGGAGTCGATGGAATCATTCTTCCCGATCTTCCGATGGAGATATTTGAATCTAAGTACAAGGCACTTTTCGAATCCCATGGATTGAGCAATATCTTTTTGATTACTCCCCAAACTTCTTTGGATCGAATCAAAAAGATCGATGCCTTGAGCTCGACGTTCATTTATGCGGTGAGCTCGGCCAGTACTACGGGCAAAGGAACCGGATTGGCTGCGGCATCGGATTATCTCAAAGGACTGAAATCACTGCCTGTGAATCATCCGATCCTAGTGGGATTCAATATCTCTCGGCCCGAAGATTTCGAATTGGTCAATCAACATGCCAACGGTGGCATTATCGGTTCGGCATTTATCAAGTATTTAAAAGACAAACCCGACGTCGGACAAGCCAGCAAAGACTTCGTCGACTATATAAAAAGCAACACTCCTGTATCATGATCATTCAAGTTGAGCGAGACATTTCAAAAAGTGAAGAAGAAGCCATCCAAGCCGAGTTGGCGAAGTTGAAAATCGAGTGGTATCCCGTAAAAACCCAGATGGGTAGGTATCTGATTTGTGTTTGCAAAAGCGAATTTGACATTCGGACCATTGGTGCATTGCCGGGGGTGAAAGACCTCCACCGCGTGAGCGGCAAGCACAAGCTTGTAAGCAGTAAATGGAAAGTGGGTCGCACTGCAGTGGATATTGGCGGTGGAGAATCCATCGGGGCCAATGGATTAACCGTGATGGCAGGCCCTTGCAGTATCGAAAGCGAAGAACAAATCGAAAAGGTGGTTGAGCAGCTGGTGAAGCATGGAGTAACGATAATGCGCGGCGGGGTTTACAAACCCAGAACCAGCCCCTACTCTTTCCGCGGATTGGGAATTGAGGGATTAAAAACCTTTCACCGCATCTGTCGGGCGAATGGCATCAAAATCATCACCGAAGTGATGGAAGCCGCCCAGATTGAGGACATGTTCGACTATGTAGATATCTACCAAGTTGGTGCGCGTAATTCCCAAAATTTCAACTTACTTGATGAATTGGGAAAGGTCGACAAGCCCGTGATGCTCAAACGAGGTATCAGTGGTAGCATTGACGAATTGCTCTACTCTGCCGAGTATGTCTTCAAAAACGGAAACGAGAAAGTTATTCTCTGTGAACGTGGGATCAGAACTTTTGAGACTGCCTCTCGAAACACGTTAGACTTGAATGCCGTTCCCATCCTCCAGGAGAAGTCACACCTACCTGTGGTTGTTGATCCCTCTCATGGAATTGGTATTCGCAAGCACGTGATTCCAATGGCGCTGGCGGGAGTGGCTTCAGGGGCTGATGGAATCATTGTTGAGATCCACGAAAAACCCGAGAAGGCTGCCACTGATGGGCAGCAGACTTTGGACTTTGGTCAGTTCGCCGAGATGATGCGAAAGGTAAGGGCGGTTGAGGGTGCGGTGAGGGTTTAGGTAAACATCCCACCTCCGACCTTTTCGATTCTTTGAATCAAAAAGCCCACCTCCTCCCTTGGAGGAGGACATTATAACCTTCATTATTTGCAAAAACTTATCCTCCTCCAAGGGAGGAGGTGGCCACAGCTCCGAAGGAGATCGTGGACGGAGGTGGAAGACTTTAGTTCACCGGAAACCCTCGATCCCGCATCAGCGCTTCGATATTCGCATCACGTCCTCTGAATAGTCGGTAAGCCTCAGACGGATCAATGGCATTTCTCGGAGAGAATAAATAGGTCACCATTTTCTCTGCTAAGTCTTCGTCGTAGTATCCTCCCGGCGCTTCTTCAAATGCTTCTACGGCGTCGGCAGTCAGCACGTCAGCCCACATGTATCCATAATAGGCAGTGGCATACCCTTCACCCGAGAATACGTGTCCGAAGTGAGGCGTGCGGTGACGCATCGGCAATTCCTTTGGCATATTAAGCTCTGCCAAAGTCTCACGTTCAAAAGCATCGATATCAATATTGGCGGGATCGGCCAAGTGGAGTTTCATATCCATCAATGCAGAAGCCAGATATTCCGTAGTCGAAAAACCTTGATTGAAGGTTGAAGCCTTCTTGATTTTCGCTACCAATTCTTCGGGCATGGGTTCGCCCGTTTCGCTGCTCACGAGGTAGTTGTCGATTACCTCATCAGTTGCCAACCAACGCTCCAAAAGCTGAGATTGGAATTCCGTATAGTCTCTCACTCCGCCGTCCAGCGTTGGGTACTTTACATTGGAAGAGAAGAAGTGCAGGGCATGTCCAAACTCGTGAAAGAAGGTAACTGCATCGTCCCAAGAAACGAGTAAAGCCTCCCCCGGAGCGGGTTTCACGAAGTTGGAGTTATTTGATGCCAAAACGTTTTTCACCCCATCAAAAGTGGAATAACTGCGGTAGGTGGTGGCCCAAGCTCCTGATCGTTTTCCTTCACGCGCGTATGGATCGAGGTACCAGAGTCCAACGTTGTTTCCGGTTGTTTTGTCCGTCACCTCCCAAACCTTCACATCTTCGTGAAAAACGGGAACAGAACCTTCCGGTACAGGAGCAAAGTCGTAGTTGAATAGACGACCTGCCACGTAATGCATGGCTTCGGTTAAGTTATCGAGCTGAAGGTATTTTTTCACCTCATCGGAATCGAGATCGTACTTCTCCTTGCGGACTTTCTCGGCGTAGTAGCGGTAATCCCAAGGCTCGATGGTGATGCCATCCCCCATGGCATGAGCTACGGCTTGCATATCGGCCACTTCTTCGGCCACGCGAGCGATGGCTGCGGGCCAAACGGTTTCCATCAACTCCATGGCGTTCTCCGGAGTTTTGGCCATTCGATCTTGCAGTCGCCATTGTCCGTAATTCTCATATCCGAGCAACTCCACCCGCTCGCGACGCAGTCTCAAAATCTCGGCGATTAACTCGTTGTTGTCGTATTCATCACCATTGTCACCTCTGGAGTAGTAATTCTCCCAAACCTGCTTGCGCAATTCTCGTTCCGTAGAATAGGTCAGGAAAGGATCCATGGAGGAACGGGTATTCACGATCGCGTATTTACCCTCTTGCCCTTTATCGCTGGCAATCTTAGCTGCCGACTTAATAAACCCTTCCGACAAACCCCCTAGCTGGTCTTCTGTCAAATAAGTCACGTAGTTCTCTTCGTCATGGAGTACGTTGTTGGAAAAGTTGGTGTAAAGACTCGACAGCTCTTTATTGATAGCCGCGTACCGCTCTTTTTTGGTTTCATCCAGCTCCGCTCCATTCATCTCAAACCGTTTGTAGATCAGGTCAACCACTCTCTCTTGATCCGCCTCTAAGGGCTCTGATTTTGAGGCATCGTAAACGGCTTTGATGCGCTCAAAAAGCTCTTTGTTCTGCGAGATTTTGGAACGATAATCTGAAAGCAGTGGGGCTAACTCGGCCTGGATATCCCTGAATTCAGGAGTAGACATATTGCTGCTCAAAATACCATAGTAGGTGTAAGCCCGATCGAGCTCCGCTCCTGCCCTTTCCATTTCAACGATGGTATTCTCGAAGGTTGGTGGTTCAGGATTGTTGGCAATGGCATCAATTTCTTCCAGGTGAAGTTCCATCCCTCGAACCATGGCGGGTTTGACATCCGCCACATTCATTTGGTCAAATGCAGGTACACCTCCATAAGGGCCTGTC
>CAZWQX010000114.1:0-12438 GCA_964635965.1 uncultured Cryomorphaceae bacterium | reverse complement strand
CAGTTAATACGCACCGTCCGGCAAGTCAGGTAAGTCAGTCAAGGGTAGATAAAGGGATTTTCCCGATATGGTTTTTGCCATATCCGTGGTCTCAATTCCGTCCAAGATCACATCGGCAAACCCATTAGAGCGAATCTTCAATTTCTTGATGAAGAATGGGGAAAGGTTACCGTTTAGGTCAATGAGGAACCGTTCAAGGTTTTTGTAGCGATAGGGATCATCAACATCGAGAAATACGGAGATTTCTCCTTTAAAGCCTTTTGTTTTGGCCACATGACCCAGATTAAAACAATCTTCTAGCGAAACAATCATATGCATTTAGACAAAAAAACCTCCGACAGAATTGCCGAAGGTTTTGATGAAAAAGTCTAAGTAAGAATTACTTTGATTCTTCTTCTTTTTTCTTTTCGTCCTCGGCTGCAGGAGTTTCCTCGGAGGCAGCATCAGCAGCCTCAGCTTTTGGCTCTTCCTCTTTTGCTGCTTCCTCGGGGGCCTCAGCTTCAGCAGAGGCCTCAGCCTTTGCTTCTTCAGCAGGTGCTTCTTCCTCTTTCGCTGCTTCCTCGGGGACCGCAGCTTCAGCGGAGGCCTCAGCCTTCGCTTCTTCAGCAGGTGCTTCTTCCTCTTTCGCTGCTTCCTTGGGGACCGCAGCTTCAGCGGAGGCCTCAGCCTTCGCTTCTTCAGCAGGGGCTTCTTCCTCTTTCGCTGCTTCCTCGGGGGCCGCAGCTTCATCGGAGGCCTCAGCTTTTGCTTCTTCAGCAGGAGCCTCTTCCTCTTTCGCTTCTTCCTCGGGGGCCGCAGCTTCAGCGGAGGTCTCAGCTTTTACTTCTTCAGCAGGAGCTTCTTCCGCTGCTTGATCAACAGGAGTTTCAGTTGCTTCAGCCGCAGCTGCTACTTCTTCTTCTGTTGGCTCAGGAACATTCGCTGCCGCCAATTCTGCTTCTCTTGCTTTGTTTACTTCAGATTCAGCAGCTAAGCGCTCTTTTCGGGCTTTGGCTGATGCATCTGTCAATCCTTTCACTTTTGCATCAATGCGCTCTTGTTTTTCTTCCATCCAAGACTGGAATCTTTTTTCGGCTTCTTCTTCTGAGAAAGCGCCTTTCAAAACACCTTTGCGCAAGTGATTTTTGTACAACACTCCTTTGTAAGATAGAATCGCACGAGCGGTATCAGTAGGCTGAGCTCCTTTAACGAGCCAGTCAGCGGCGCTGTCTACATCAATTTCTATCGTTGCGGGATTTGTGTTGGGGTTGTAGAATCCGAGTCGCTCAATGTATTTACCATCTCTTGGTGCGCGAGCATCGGCTGCTACGATGTGGAAATAAGGTTTACCTTTTCTTCCGTGACGTTGAAGTCTAATTTTAACGGGCATAAATCATTAAATTTTGAGGTACGAAAACCTCGATTATTAATTTTGAGGGCCGCAAATATCCGTTTTTTATTTCAATACCCGAAGAAAATCAAAGATTTAATCTAATATCATTGAGAAATAATTGATCACACCAAGTTCGTATAGTGACCCTTACTCATATGAAAGAAATAATTGACTCGGTTCGACAACACGTAAAAGACCATTTTCAGGGCGAAGGTACGGGTCATGATTGGTACCATATCAATCGAGTGGTGAATGTTGCACTAAGAATTGGACAAGAAGAAGGTGCCAATCCGGACATTGTAGAGCTGGGAGCCCTTTTGCACGATATTGCCGATCACAAATTCCACAATAACGACATTACGGAAGGACCAAAACGGGCAAAGGCGATTATTTTGGAATTTGGGGGCGACGAAGGCTTGGCGGATGCAATTGCCACGATCGTGACCGAGACCAGTTTTAAAGGTGCGGGAGTCAAAACGCCAGTTTCTTCGATAGAATCAGCTGTAGTGCAAGATGCCGATCGTCTCGATGCCATAGGAGCCATCGGTATTGCCCGGACTTTTGCCTATGGTGGCAGCAAAGGCCAGCCCTTGCACGATCCTCAGCTCAAACCCCGGACTCACAATAGCTTCGAAGAATATGCTACCACCCGAACTTCCACCATTAACCATTTTCACGAAAAACTACTGTTGTTAAAAGACAGAATGAACACGGATAGCGGAAGGAAAATGGCCGAAGAAAGACATCAATTTATGGAGGAGTTTTTCAACAGATTTTTTGAAGAGTGGGACGGTAACAAATCGATTTAGTTGAGTTCTACGAAGATGTCGTCCTTGAGGTGAAGGTTGCCATTAAAAAATCGTCAATAGCAATTCGATTGAAAAAGTGAATTATTGGTTTTTCAATTTTTTTGTATACCTTCCTTAAGTACTTCAGTGAATTGACGATGCTAGAGCTACCCCCCCCACTCTGGGTGCACGGATTTCCGTGTTTCCAAATATTACGTGTCATATACCTTGGCATAATCTCATTTCATATCAGTGATCTTTTTTGGAGAGCTTGCTTTGTTAGTGGCTTTACTTAGAACAGTTTTGCTTGCATCTGAATCACAAATTCAATAACAGATTTGGATTGGATTTAGGTCTCGAAAGTAGCATGACATTATAATTCTTTAAACAAAATCCTATCAAATGAAATACCTAAAAATAATCCTAAGCCTTTGGCTCTGTGCGCTCGGACTTTTTTGTACGGCCCAAGCATCACTTCAAATAACAGGAACACCTGAAAATAGCTTCAGTTATTTGCGCTGGACGAATGATGACCACAATGTTTTGTTTCACAGATACGAACTCATAAAAAATACAGTTAATGCAATTGACACTGTCTCCACAATTATTGAAAGAGGAGAAATTTGGCGACAAAATTATTTGTTTGTTCATCCTGATTATTGGTTGAATAACGACACGAACGTATACTTTGAATTGACGTTAACAGCAGTAGATCAAAATTATCTCGATATTCCTGACGAGATAGTTACTTCTCAACCTGGAGGACCTGTTGGAACGCCATCATGCAATTGGACATGCGTGAGTGCCTCCTATGCTTACACTGTTCAACAATACGACAGGCAGGATAACAAGCATAATTATAGAGTTTTAGAGGCTACTGACGGATACAACGAATCAACGGGAAACCCCAATTATTACTACGAATGGTTGAACCTTTTAGCTTACAATGGTCAAATAAGTGGGTTTGTGAATAGTCCCTACAATCAAGACTATTATGGTATAACGAATGACATCACTTACAATCAACAAGAGGGGTGGCTAATTAAGCTTCCGAATACCTCAGGAGGATACTACGACAAAGAAGGTGTTCAAATAGATCCTAGCACCTGGGTGTGGGGAGTAAGGAAGCATTTTGGACCTTATGTAGGTGAAAACTTTAATTTTAATAATATAATAGCAGATAAATGTTCAGATTTGTCTGGATTGAGCGATATAGGACCTCTTTTATGGTGGATGAATAATGGGGGTTGGACAGATTCTTGGGATAATGAAATACAATGTTTACCTGATCCGGCAGCTGATGGTGGAGGCAGTGGCGGAGGCGGAGGCGGAGGAGAAGATGACGATGTTGATTGGGATGTAGATGATTGGCTCCTTGAAATTGTTAGATGGCTTGATGACTTAGAGGATAATGGAAACGGCGATGGCAACGGTGGCATAATTGTAGATGGTTCGAACTGGGAAGAGTTTGTCTCCACATTTTACAGCTTTGACAAAGGGGGCTTTGATGATCCATTGTTCAGATACACGGAAATTGCCATGGAATCAGAGTCTTTCAGGGTAGTAAAGTTCCTGGACGATTCTTCGGAGGTGATATATGAAGGTAGTCATTTGGATTTCGTCGATACTCAAGGATATCCGGCTCTGCCAACGTTAAACTTTACCCCTGGCTTTTATCTTTTTTCTACTTTTACCCAAGACCATGGGTTTAAAAGGACTTTCTTTGAGGTTCAACAGAACTTCAGTTCACAAGTTTATCATAAAGATTTCTTCGAAGCGACCATGTATCCCAATCCGCATAGCGGAGATTTTTATTTTGTTGAGGTTACAACAACCGCGAAATTGAAAGGTAAATATGAGGTATTTGACGGGCAGGGTAATTTACATTATTCTTACGTTTTTAATCTTCCAAAAGATCATACTGGAAATCACAGAATCAATCCGGACGTATCCTTGCCGAATGGGATGTTATACCACAAATTTTCTTTTTTGGATGGATCTTATGAAACCCTCGTTACAATTAAACAATGAGAAAGCTTACTCTGAGTATTCTGATGGCGGCATGGGTGCCGCTATCAGTTTTTTCCCAAACTGATATTGATCTCATTTACCAAAGTTTATTAGGTGGTAATGGCAATGATGGTGTTTTGAGTATACTTAATTTGGCACCTGACAGTATCCTCGTATTCGGCAATACTGAGTCGACAGACATGGAGATGATCAATCCTGTTCAAAACATAAATCAGGGTGAAACAGATGGGTATTTTGCGGTTTTAGCCGAGACAGGTGAACCCGTTTTTACTAGTTACTGGGGTGGATCACAAATGGACAGAATATTTGATTTCGCAGTATCGAATTCAGGAGAAATTCTTTTGGGGGGCAGCACCACTTCTTCCGACTTTCCTACTCTTAATGGTGAATCTGAACCGTTCGGTGGTTCTCAAATGGGTTATGTGACCAAGTTCGATAACAATTTTAATGTTGTATTCAGTATTTTGATTGGTGGCGAAGGTTTTGATTCAGTAAGTGCACTAGATACGGATGACGACGGTAACATATTTGTTTTAGGTACAACAACGAGTCCTAATCTGGGCACTTCAGGCACATTTCAGACTGAATTGAATAATACCAACAATACATCGGGCTTTGTAGCTAAATATTCTCCTGGAGGAGAAAAAATTTGGTATTCCTATATTGAGGGTTCGAGTTTCACATTTGTTGGAGATATAGAAGTTCTTTCAAATGCTGAATCGGCAATTATTTATGGGTATACCATTGGAGAAATTCCAGCGGACAATCTTGTTCATCAGGAAGAATTTGGCGGAGGTCAAGATTGCATTTTGACCTCCTTTGATAACAATGCGGGAACGATGAATTGGTTCACTTATTACGGTGGTGAAAATACTGAGTTAGGCTCAACTATTTCCGTTGACAACGAAGAGAATATTTACATCAGCGGAGATACGGATTCAGAGGAAAACATATCTACACCAGGGAGTTTTCAGAATCAGAAAAACGGCATCATTGATTATTTTCTTGCAAAATTTTCGCCTCAGGGCGAGCGTTTGTGGGGTACCTATTACGGAGCAGAGGTTATTGAGTCAATTCCCTACATCAGTAGAATTTACAATGGGACATTTTATTTGACGGGAAGAACTCAATCAGAAACGGGTTTGGCTAATGGGAATCCTATTTTAGAAAGTGTATCGCTTCCCTCCCCTCTATCTGATGCAAGTATACTTGCAAAATTTTCAGATGATGGAGACTTGATATGGTCAACTTATGCTCCCGAATCACATCCCTGTGGGATAATGATGGAAACTATTTTGGTAGGACCAAAACTTTACAGCTCTGGAGCATTTCCCATGAATTCTGATCCTGAATGTTACGGTTTAACTCCAGACGCTCATCAAACGATCCATGGCGGCGGTTTCCGGGACTTTGGTATTTTCATTTACGAAGAAAATACACTGTCAGCATCTTCTCCTGAAGCCGAACCATTAACCATATACCCTAATCCGGCGCAGGATCTCGTCACCATAGAAGCCTCGAATCTTCTCTGGGCAAGAATGAATCTTACGGTTGTCGACCTTTCCGGAAGAGTTGTAGATCGTGTAGACCATTTTCAGTTAGGTAACACTTACTCTACATCTCATCTATCAGAAGGTGTTTATATTCTTACAGGTAGCTATAGAGAACGAGTGTTTCGACAGAAATTGGTGGTGTCGAGATAAGCAAACTATGGACTGAATTTAACTTTTCAATTCTTTTCAACAGAAGAACAAAGGCGGACCTCGATTGCTAATTTTGTAGGAAAGCCCATCCACCAGATGTTTTTGATTTTCGATACGGAGACTACAGGTCTTCCGAAGGACTATAATGCCCCTATTACCAACTCAGATAACTGGCCGAGGATCGTTCAAATTGCCTGGCAGTTGCACGATGAAAAGGGAAAACTTCTTTCGGCGGAAAACCTAATAGTCAAACCCGAAGGATTTACCATTCCTTACAACTCCGTAAAGGTTCACGGAATCACCACCGAAAGGGCTTTAGCCGAAGGACATCCTCTCCAGGAAGTTTTGGAGAAGTTCGAAGAAGATCTAAAAAAAGCCACCTACGTGGCAGGTCACAACATCGAATTTGACATCAACGTAACTGCGGCCGAGTTTTATCGATTGGGATTGGAATATCCCGTCGCACAGTCAAAATCGCTCGATACAAAAGACCTTTCTACAGAGTACTGCGCTATTCCCGGTGGTAAAGGGGGGAAATTCAAATGGCCTACGCTTACAGAATTATACACCAAGCTTTTTGGTGTGGGATTCGACGATGCGCACGACGCGGCTTATGATGTCGACGCCACCGCGAGAGCCTTTTTCGCCTTAATCGAAAGACGGGTTTTTTCGGTTCCTGAAGTTGAGAATCTGGCTGACATATCCTATGAAGCTCCTGTTCTGGATGCGGCTAATTTTAAGAGAGCAGAGCAGCCAACTCCCGATACGGCTACCGATTTAAAGAATACGGATAAAGCAGATATCAGTGAACTCGAAGATCACGCCTTTGCTCATCTCCACTGCCACACCCAGTTCTCCATTTTGCAGTCCACTTCGACCGTGGCAGGATTAGTGGCGAAAGCGAAAGAGTTCAATATGCCCGCCGTTGGGATGTGTGACCACGGCAATATGATGGCGGCATTTCATTTCGTTCGGGAGGCTCTGGCGAACGATATCACTCCCGTGGTTGGTTGCGAATTCAACTTGAGCGAGGACCTAAGTGATAAGTCGAAAAAAGACAATGGTTACCAGACTGTTTTGTACGCGAAAAACAAGAATGGATACCATAATTTGGCGAAGCTCAGCTCCATCTCGTTTACGCAAGGTTTCTATTATGTTCCGAGGATAGATCGAAAAGTACTCGCTCATTACAAGGGAGATGTGATCGCCACGACGGGAGGTCTTTGGGGTGAGGTTCCTTATTTGATCCTTAACGTAGGAGAAAGTCAAGCTGAAGAGGCCTTCCTTTGGTGGAAGGCAGAATTTGGCAATGATTTTTACATCGAGCTAAATCGGCACGGCTTAGAAGAAGAGGATATCGTCAACGAAACCCTCTTGCGATTTGGCGCCAAACACGGGGTGAAGGCCATAGCTTCGAACAACACTTACTACACCAATAAGTCAGACTCAGTCACCCATGATATTCTCTTGTGTGTGAGAGATGCTGAATCGGTGAATAAACCCAAGAAGTACGTCGGCAAACGAGGAAGAGAGTTCCGTTTTGGATTTCCAAACGACGAGTTCTACTTCAAGTCGAGTGAGGAAATGAAGAAGCTCTTCGCTGATTTGCCGGAGGTTATCGCAAATATGGATGAGTTACTAGCCAAGTTTGAGCGATATGAACTGGCGCGTGAAGTCCTCCTTCCAAAATTTGACATTCCGGAGGAGTTTCGAGATCCGCAGGACGAAGAAGACGGGGGTAAGAGAGGGGAGAATGCCTATTTGCGTCACCTCACTTACGAAGGAGCGGCAAAGCGATACGACAAACTTACCGACGAGATAAAAGAGCGGCTCGATTTTGAGCTCAAGACTATAGAAAATACGGGGTACCCCGGTTACTTCCTGATCGTTCAGGATTTCTGTAACGTGGCGCGTGAGAGAGGTGTTTCCGTGGGACCCGGTCGTGGATCTGCCGCGGGATCCGCCGTGGCCTATTGTACGGGAATTACCAACGTCGATCCGATTGCCTACGACCTGCTTTTCGAGCGTTTCTTGAATCCCGATAGGATATCTCTTCCCGATATCGACATAGACTTTGATGACGATGGCAGGCAAAAGGTTATCGACTACGTGATTGATAAGTACGGTGCGAACCAGGTAGCACAAATCATTACCTACGGCACAATGGCGGCTAAATCATCTGTCCGCGATGCGGGGAGGGTGATGGAGCTTCCGCTTTCGGATACGGATAGAATTGCCAAGCTTATTCCCAATGCCAAACTCAAGAAGCTCTTCGCGATGGATGAGAAAACCATCAAAGAGAAGTTCCGTGACAACGAAATTCCCGCCATTCAGCAATTGCAGCAATTATTGAAAGGTGAAGGACTCGAATCAGAGGTGGTTAAGCAAGCCCATGCCATGGAAGGTTCCGTGCGAAACACGGGGATACATGCTTGCGGAGTAATTATCACTCCGGATGACATCACCAAATTCGTTCCGGTGGCCCTCGCCAAAGACTCCGAGATGTGGTGCACCCAGTTCGATAATTCAGTGGTGGAGGATGCCGGTCTCTTGAAGATGGACTTTTTGGGATTGAAAACACTTACCCTGATCAAAGATGCCATTGCCATTGTCAAGGATCGTTACGACGTGGATATTGATCCCGATGAAATCCCGCTGGACGACGAAAAGACATACGAGCTTTTCCAAAGAGGGGAAACCATTGGAGTATTCCAATATGAATCACCGGGAATGCAGGCACACATGAAGGATCTCAAGCCGACGACCTTCGACGACCTGATTGCGATGAACGCGCTGTACCGTCCGGGACCGATGGAGTACATTCCAAGTTTCGTTCGGCGAAAGCACGGTTCGGAAGAAATCGTATACGATCTTCCGGCTTGTGAAGAGTACCTCAAAGACACCTATGGGATTACCGTTTACCAGGAGCAGGTGATGTTGCTTTCTCAGAAGCTGGCCAATTTCACCAAAGGTGAGGCAGACGTTTTGAGGAAGGCGATGGGTAAGAAAAAGAAGGACGTACTAGACAAGATGAAGCCCAAATTCATCGAACAGGCAAAAGCGAATGAGCATCCTGAAAAGGTACTCGAGAAGATTTGGCGTGACTGGGAAGCCTTCGCTTCCTATGCATTCAATAAGTCGCACTCCACCTGTTATGCTTGGGTAGCATTTCAAACGGCGTACCTAAAGGCGAATTATCCGGCTGCATACATGGCGTCCGTGTTGAGCAACAACATGAACGACATCAAGCAGGTCACATTCTTCATGGAGGAGTGCCGACGATTGGGAACACCCGTTTTGGGTCCAAGCGTTAACGAATCGAACCTAAAGTTCAAAGTAAACGACAAGGACCAGATTCGATTCGGTTTGGCAGCTATAAAGGGCGTTGGAACCAGTGCGGTTCTCTCGATTGTCGAAGAACGCGAGAAGAATGGTCCTTTTCTGGATATTTACGATTTCGTCACCCGAACCGATAAGCGTCACGTTAATAGAAAGACGTTAGAGAACCTCGCCCTCGCCGGAGCCTTGGATTGCTTTGAAGGATTTCATCGAAGCCAATACTTTGCCGAGGTAAATGGATCGGGAAATTTTGCCGAACAGTTGGTCCGCTTTGGTGCGGCGCTTCAGGAATCGGCTGATGCTCCTCCGGATCTTTTTGGAAATACGGTCACGGTTGAGGTACAAAAACCCATGGCACCAGCAGTTCCAACCTGGGGAACTTTGGAAAGACTCAATAAAGAAAAAGAGGTAGTTGGAATTTACATCTCGGCCCATCCGCTAGATGATTTTCATTTGGAGCTGAAGAATTTTTCCCGAGGAGATTTAAGGTTGTTACAAGATTTGGATGCGATAAATGGAAAGGAGCTAGCACTGGCAGGAATGTTGGGGGATGTCCAGCACCGCACCAGTCGTAGCGGAAATCCATTTGGAACCTTCGAAATGGAGGATTACTTTGACGTTCACAAGTTCTTCCTCTTTTCCGAAGATTACCTCAAGCTGAAACACTTCTTGGTGTCAGGAACCTTCGTTCTGGTGAAGGGAAAAGTCGTTCCAAAGAAATGGAGTAAAACCGGGGAACTGGAATTCAAAATTCACGGAATCGAATTGATGAATGAACTCCGTGAGAAACGAACTAAGAAAATCCTCTTGGAGGTGCGGGCAGACGATGTAACGGAGGATTTGATGAGTAATCTAGAACCACTTTTAGTGGAAAATGGAAACGGTGGGACGTGTCCTGTAGAGTTCCGAGTAATTGATCCTGTCAGGAATCTTTCGGTTCGTATGCCATCTCGTTCCAAGAGAATAGATTTATCTGATGAATCCATAAAACAATTAGATGCACTTAAGCAGGTTAGCTACAAGTTAATGACCTAATTTTGTACCGTTAAATAGTTTGTCGCACATACGTCAAGAAATTACCCGACCGAAAGCGACCTTTACAACAAAAGAATTTTATCATGGCAGTTGAATTTACTGAAGCAAACTTCGAAGAAATGGCTCTTCAATCAGACAAGCCCGTATTGATTGATTTTTGGGCTGAATGGTGTGGTCCTTGCCGCATGGTAGGTCCCGTAGTAGAAGAAATTGCACAAGAATATGACGGAAAGGCAGTAATCGGAAAAGTAAACGTGGATGAAAATCCTGAGATTTCGATGAAATATGGAATCCGAAACATTCCAACTATTCTTTTCTTGAAGAATGGAGAAGTAGTTGATAAGAGTGTAGGTGCCGTTCCTAAAAATGTACTTACTGAAAAATTGGAAGGCCAGCTATAAGTTGAGCACGATTCAAAACTAAAGCGTCTGCCCTCGGTGGACGCTTTTTTTGTGCATTAAACGTTCTATCTTCGAACCATGCCATTGAACATCGATCGCAATCGTTATCAGAACCTCACCAAACTTGAGTTTTTGGCAGGACAGGTAGTTGAAGGATTTATTACCGGTCTCCACAAAAGCCCGTTTCACGGTTTTTCGGTGGAATTCGCCGAGCACCGTCAGTACAACACGGGTGAGAGCACCAAACACATCGATTGGAAGTTATTCGCTCGTACTGAGAAACTCTTTGTCAAACGATACGAAGAGGAAACCAATCTTCGGTGCAGGATATTGATCGATAATTCGGGATCCATGCGTTACCCTGACCGAAAAGGAGACGAGCAGCACAACAAGTTTACTTTTTCGGTGTATGCGGCAGCCGCCTTAACCGAGATCATGCGCCGACAGCGAGATGCGGTGGGGATTACCACTTTTAATGAAGAAGTCGATTTTCATTCGCCCGAAAAAAGCACCATGGCCCATCACAAGTTCCTTTTTTCAGAAATGGAGCGGATGATGGAAACGACCGAGGATGCGAAGAAAACGTCGGCAGTTGATGCCTTTCACGAAGTTGCGGAGCGGATTCACCGACGTTCGTTGGTGATTGTTTTCAGTGATATGTTCGACAATTCGGAAAGGGAAGAGGAACTGTTTTCTGCCTTACAGCACTTGAAGTTCAATAAACACGAGGTGGTTCTATTTCATGTGACCGATAAGAAGACGGAGCTGGACTTCAACTTCGAAAATCGTCCTTACACCTTTATCGATACCGAAACGGGGGAAAGGGTAAAAGCCCATCCAAGCCAAATCAAAGAAACATACTTGGCTGAAGTCCGCAAGTTTCGCGAGCAATTGAAGATCAAATGCGGTCAGTATAAGGTTGATTTAGTGGAGGCTGACATCGCGGAGGGCTTCAATCAAATACTCCTCAAGTTCTTGATCAAAAGGAGCAGGATGAAATAGATTGTGGTTTGGAACCCTTTTTTTAATTGTTTCGTTTGTTCTATTTCAAAAATGATTTACTTTTGCCTCCGCTTCAACCGAGAAGCGATCTATAAAAGGTCCGGTAGTTCAGTTGGTTAGAATACCTGCCTGTCACGCAGGGGGTCGCGAGTTCGAGTCTCGTCCGGACCGCAAAAAAAGCCTTTCATTATTAATGAAGGGCTTTTTTGCTTTTAAGGTTTAAGGTCTACTTAATCCTTTTATTGTTTTAGGGTCATCTTTTTTCCAGCTCGGAGAACTTCAACTGTAAAAGCTCGATCCCCACCATTTTTGGTTTTTTCTACAATTTCATTCAAAGCGGCATCATTCATTTGAAACTGCACTCCGTTGATGCTAAGGATAATATCTCCACCGATAAGAACTCTTTCACCGGCTATTTCAGTTTCTATTGATCCTCCCTTTAAGCCAATCATGTCGGATATGGAGGATTTGGCTACTCGCTGCACCAGCAGTCCGCTTTCCTGTCCGATATTAAAAGCTTGCGCTAGTTCTCCTGTTAAAACAGTTCCATCCATTCCCGTCCAGAAAAGTTGCTGATCAAGTAGGAGTCTTTTGGTAACATTTGATGTGGCGGCGAATCCGATTCCTTCAAATCCTCCTGATTGCGTCAAAATCTGGCTCACCACTCCAACAACTTCACCTTTTAGATTGAACATCGGTCCACCTGAATTTCCGGTGTTGATGGCCGCATCGGTTTGGATGAACTCCATATCCGTGAACGGATTTTT
>CAZWQX010000113.1:0-12637 GCA_964635965.1 uncultured Cryomorphaceae bacterium | reverse complement strand
GACCGACATTCCCGTAATAGCGTTCATAGGTGTGCGGATCTCATGACTCATGTTTGCAAGGAAGCGCTCCTTGAATTTTTCGCTCTGTTCTGCTCGAATCTTCGCTTGTTTTAATGCTATTCTCTGCTTTTCCAGCTGATTCTTGGTTTGAGCCGAGAATCTGATTCTACCAACTAAACCAAGCGCCAGAAAGGCAAGCAATGACCCACCTGCTATATAGGCGTACTGTTGTCTTTTGCTTTCATCCAACTTGGCCTGCTGTGTATTCCGCGCCGATCTATCCCGATTCTGTTCTTTTAATTTGAGCTGCTCGGTCTCATACTTTAGCATCATTTGAAGAACCGTGCTATTCCTCAATCTATGATCGGAGGAATCATAAGTGACCATGTACTCTTGATGTTTCAGGTAGGCATTGCGATAGTCGTTGAGTAACAAGAAGTTCTCATATTGATCCTTTAAGCCTTGACTCTTGTCCAGGTGATTACCCTGGAGAGTAGCTTCTTGTATGCCCCAATCAATCACCTCGTTAGCTTCTTCGTATCGCCCTAATTCCGTTAACATTTTGCCAAGGCGATAAGTAAGGAAAGGGTAGAATTCCTTTTCCTCGAATCGGCCAACAAGGTCAACCGCACTTTTCATTACTGATATAGCGGTATCCTGTCTATTGGTCTCGAAATAGATGGCTGCGATGTGACTATAGCACTTGCCCATGGATCCGGGCATAGGCACTTTTCCATAACTATCGATGGCAATGTTGAAACAGCGAATGGCCTCATCAAATTCTTTTTGATCTCGATGAATTTCGCCGATGTATTGCATCGAATGTCCAAGACCATCCAGGGAGCCGATCCTTTCGCGTAAGGCAGCGGCCTTTCGATGCCAGTATAGGGCTGAATCGTTTTCCTGTGCTATCTGGTAGGCAGTCCCAAGATCATTATAAGCTATACCAATCCGAATCGAATCGTCGGTAGTGAGAAAGAGATCGTGTGCTCGTTTGAAATAGGTTTTGGCGGTTTGTCCGTCGCCAATCGTCCGATACACGGCACCCAGGAGTATGTTGCACCATCCTACCTGAGAGTTCGTACCCTTTTCTTCAATGATGGGAAGAGCCTCCAAGTGATATTCTAATGCTGTCGTTGGATTGTCCATGATCCGATAATAGACACCGATGGTATTCATGGTGCGTGCCACCGCCAGCTCATCGTTGGTCTGTTCCATTAATCCCACCGCTTTGCGCAGGTATTGAATGGCGTTGTAATATTGACCCATATCCTCGGCTCGACCGGACCGCTCTATATACGCTTCGGCTTCGCCGCTTTTGTCACCAATTTTTTGATAGATCTCCACAGCTTGATCAAAAGGCCAAACGATATTCACATCATGTTCAGCACGACCCACCTGAACAAGGACATCAGCTTTTAAACGGGAGAGGTTCTTTATCATTTTTGGATCCTTAGCCTTCGATAAAAGCGAATCGACCCGTGCTAAATTCGTCGCGGAAATTGCAGCTGCACTGTCCAATTGAAACAAGTCCAGCACTTGATTTGCCCTTTCTATCTCCGATATGACCAATGAAGTATCCTGCGCTTCAACTCGAAATAGTAAGCTGAGAAAGAGAAAGAGCGATATGGAAGTACGGATGTTCACTAGCTCGTTCGACTTTTGATGATCTCTGTTGTCAACTTCCCTAATAGGTCTTCACGTTCGAATGGTTTTGGAACAAAGGCGTTCATGCCTATTTCTTCACTCTTCTTAACTTCACTTTCCAGCACGTTGGCGGTCATGGCAATGATAGGAATCCGGCCCTTGGATCCGGGCAACTTGCGAATGGCCTCTGTCGCCTCGAAGCCATTCATCTCGGGCATTTGGATATCCATGAGTACCACATCATACGTTTGCTCTTTAACCAGATTAACTGCAACAGCACCATTCACGGCAACATCAATTTTTACACCAGGTATCATATCGTTCAGCTCATCTTGAGCGACCATGACATTGAACTCGTTATCCTCGGCAAGTAATATGCGCAGTCCTTCGAGTATGACCGATGAGTCACCGGAATAGGCCTCTTTTAAGGTCGCTCCTTCGGGAGCATTATTGTATGGTATCTCAAAGGTGAATGTGCTGCCTTTGCCAGGTGTGCTTTCAACTTCAATTTGACCTTTTTGCAGTTCCACCAAGCGCTGGGTAATAGTCAACCCCAAACCTGTACCACCATATTTTCTGGTTGTGTCACTGTAGGCTTGAGTGAATTCTTCAAAAATCTTTTTGATCCTGTCTTCCGAGATTCCGATTCCCGTGTCGATTATGTTGAAATTGATCACTACCCTGCTTTCCCGAAGGTCCTTCGCAGATACCTTAATGGCCAATCCGCCTTTCTCCGTGAATTTGATTCCATTGCCAACCAGATTCAACAGGATTTGATTCAAACGAGTAGGGTCGCCGATCACTAATTCAGGAACGCTTTCATCAATATCAGTGCGCAACCATAATCCCTTTTCCTCTGCTTTAAATCGGAGGATGTCGATCACGTTCTCAACCACTTTTCGGATATCCATTGGAATGGCTTCAAGATCTAATTTGCCTTCTTCCAGTTTTCCAAGATCGAGTATATCATCTAGTATCACCAGCAGGTTGCCGGAGCTCTGAGCTATGGCATCCAAATACCTGCTCTGGCCTTCCAATTGCTTGCCCCTGCGCAAACTTGCGGTCATTCCGATAATGGCGTTCATTGGTGTGCGGATCTCGTGGCTCATGTTTGCGAGAAACTGATCCTTCACCATTTCGGATTGTTCGGCTCGAAGCTTTTCCTCCGCGATACGTTTGTTCCCATGGGCCAGTTCACGCCCTGTTTTTCGAACATGCCTTAATCTACTCCATAGACCGGCAACTAGAAACAAAACCCCCAGACCACCAATCATAAACAGATTCCGTTGACTTTTCGCTTCTGCTACCTGTGTTTCAAATTCGAAGCGTTCGCGCTCCAATTGCTCGACCCTTAACAGACTATCACGAACCTGTTCTTGCCGAATATCTAATCTGGTCAAGTCAGTAGACACAGCATCATTACGTATGCTGTCCCGCACCACTTCGTAGTGTTGTGAGTAGGATAATGCTCTTCTCCAAATTCCAAGATCCGCGCAAATCCCTGGTAATTCGTTCAGGTTATCCAACTGCTCCTTCAGTAAGCCATTTTCTAAGGTGAGTGCTAGGCCTGTCTCGCCGTGCTCCAATGCGGTTTGCAGATTACCTAGTTTACGATGAGTAAATGCCAAACGAGCATGCAGATACCCGACCCAAGTCAGCGTCTTTGACTTTTCAAATTCAATAAGTGCTTCGTCATATTCGGGAACTGCTTCATTATACTTGCCTCGCGCGACTAAAAGGTTGGCAAGCTCCGTCTTCAATACAGCGCGCAAACGTTTACTTGTACCTTTTTCGGCCAATGAAGAGGCGTGTTGATATATTGCCTCAGCTTCCTCCAGTGAATCGAGCTCCATTAAGATGCCACCTTTTCCGCGCAGACCTGAAATGAGGAAAGTATTGTCATTTAATTCCTCACCGATTAGAAGCTCTTTGTTATAATATTCCAGAGCAGAGGGAAAATCGTTCTGATAACGAAAGATGAAGGCCAGGCCATTCATTATAAGACCTTCATCGAAGCGCGGACCTTTTTCTTGCACCACCTCCAATGCCTCAAAGAAATATCTGGTCGAATTGGTCTGATCACCTGTGTAGGAAAGAATAGCAGCCAAATCAACCTTTGCCAAGGCGGCTCCGTGTTTGTCATTTTGATCTTCGAAAAGTTGTAAGGACTTTCGGATGGCTGAGATTGCTTGAGGGATCTTAGCTTCCGTTTCAAGGTACTGCCCCAAAAGCATCCAGGAATAAGGATCATTAATCAACGTATCCGCTAGGATGACTTGATATTCGAGATTCTCAGTGATGATAGATCTATCCTCGATTCTTGGTCCAAATAAGAGACCCCAGATCCGCACTTTTTCCATGCGCGAAGTGTTCTCTTCGCTTGCTCGATCAAGGAGTTCCTCAGTCGACTGTGCATTGATTAAAATGGACAATCCACACAAATGGACAAAGAGCAAGACCCGAATAAAAGTTCTCATGAACGGAGGTTGGCAGCCAGTCGAACGGAATCGACCAAAACCAAATATAACCTATCCGGGAATTTGCTCCAAAGCGCTTTCAAGCTCACCAACCACTGCAGCGTTCAATTGCACGCACTGGTTCAACAGTTCATTACAGGCAGCGGCACCATCTTTTTTAGCCTTATACTCAAGTTCCTGAAGCTTTTCCAACAAAAGGTTGGCGCCCATATAGGTGGCTTGCGGTTTAAGTCCATGCGCTGTTCTGGAAAGGGCCTCAGCATCTTCGGCGGTCAGCTGTTCGGTCATTTTGTCGAAGAGCGGAGGAGCAGATTGGAGGTACATATTGATGTATCGCTGCATTCGAGCTAAATCTCCATTACAAACTCTTTTTAGATAGTCGAGATTGGTTAGATTGGAAGTCATGCCCCTAAAATACGGATTCTCGAGAACCGCCTCTCCTTTTAATTAAACTCATACTGCATTTCAGATGGATTTTTCACGGGTCGAAATCCATGGACTCAGATGAGATCAAATACCTGTTTGTCTGTGAATTGCATCACACGTTGATCAAATGCCATAGGTGTTCAAGGACGGCGTATGAGGCATTTCTCTCTCCGTATCCTCGCTAAAGGCCCAAAACTGATTCACCGTGATTTCATGTTCTCTCATATAAAAATCGCTGAGCTCAACCATTCGATTTGGACTGGCAAAACCGTGAATGGTATCACCTTTCGGACTCACGATGAATTGATTCTCGCCTTACTCGAAAGTCCCTCCTTCCGCAAAAACCCACTTGATTTTTGTCGATTTTTGTTTGCAAGAAATTGAGGCGAAGAGTGCGAACAATGTGAAGGGCACTCTTCTAATCATTTGCAGTTTGTTCTGTTCATCTGTCGTTGTAACGTCATTATTAAGGGCCTACGTACCAGGTGTCTCCGATCGTTTTCCCCTTTTTTCTTTCCAAATCTGCATTTATTACGAATATGAATAAATCAACGGCGACGATCCTTTGAATAAATGGGTCTGTAAGATCTATTTCACTTTCAATTAAAGACGGTATTAAAGCTGCCGCTGAAGGAGTTGAAAGAGAGACTGAATAATAATCAAAGAACTCTTTAAAGTATTCATTTTCCGGTGCATAATTCTTGAGACCCTTGATATAATAACCTTCGGGATTATCACGAAGCAAACTGTCGACGATGGTTGGCTTTTTCTGTTCTGGTAGTGAGAACTCGCTGTTTTCGGAATGGTCCATATTACCCCCATACCATTGGCGAATCTCGGGTCCGTAAAGCCAAACTTCTCTTCGTAAACCCGAGAATTTCCAAGAAGCGATCAACTCTTCAGACTGATCCTCATCGATTGACCAATTTGGATTTAACCACATCCAATCGGAGTCGCGAGAATGAATAGAGTTAAGATCTTTCAGAAAAGCCAAGGTCTGCCACTGCAGGCCTTTTTCATCGGAATAGTTTGTTCTTAAGAATTCGTGAAAAACAGCTACAGTGTTGTCCAGAACTTCTGCTTTTTCCTGACCGATGAATTCATTGAACTTGAGAAGATTGTTATTAGTGGTTTTCTCAGTCTGAGTGCATCCAACCATTAATGTGGTTATCAGTATTAGGATGATTCGGAACATTATTTATGATAGAGGTGCGACCTACACATTGTCGGGTTTCGTTCTTTTCTCTAATACTTTTTAATTGGTCACAACGGTCTGAATGGCATGAGCCGGAATAGTGAGAGAGATGGCCTCTGCTACTCCTACATACAGCTTGTATTCAATCTCTTCATCGCTCTGATTCATTATCACATTTACCATACTTCCGTCCGTATTTTCAAATGTGGTGCTTAACAGATGGCTTCGGCTGCTAACTGTGCTAATTCGTTTAGCCCCTGGTCGAATAAATTTAGAGAAGTGTCCGATGTAGTAATAGGTTGGTGTATAGATTAACTCACCGCTATCCGTATCTCCATGAATCGGAGCAAAACAGTAATTACCGACGTGATTAGGGCCTCCGTTTTGATCCAACAATATGTTCCAATCAGTCCAGCCCACGGTTCCGTTATTAAAGTCATTAATAATCGAACGGCCATAGCGTTCGGCATTTGGCCAATGTTGAAACCTATCTGATCTAAAACCTTCTTGACAACCTTCGGTGAACAGAAGTTTTTTGTCTGGGAAGGCTTCATTTATGTTTCCGAGATTCCCAAACATAGGATCACCTCCAGCCCAGGTTTCATACCAATGAAAGCCTATACCCCAAGCATATTTTGCTGCATCGGGATCTTCAAAAATGGTGTTTGCTCTATGGTTAATCAAATCTCGGTTGTGGTCCCAAACCACTATATTCTTATCCCCAAGGCCTTGTTCTGCCAATGTGGGACCTAAATGATTCTTTAAGAAATCTCGTTCTTCTTCAGCTGTATAAATACACGATTCCCAACGTTGAACCGCCATGGGTTCATTTTGGACGGTTATTCCCCAAACAGGCATTTCTTCAGACTCATAAGCTTGGATGAACTTTGCATAGTACCTTGCCCAAGTGTCAAAGTATTCAGGAAGCAATTTGCCTCCTTGGAGCATGTTGTTATTGTCTTTCATAAAAGCCGGAGGACTCCAAGGACTGGCATAAAGCAATAATTCTCCACCTGCAGTTTTTATGGCATTTTTAATCAATGGGATCTTAAACTCCCGATCATGTTCAATACTGAAGGTGCTCAGATCCTTGTCGCCTTCTTCAATGTAGGTATAACTGCCGCTACTAAAATCACAACTATGTATAGGTGTTCGACAAAGCGAATACCCTATTCCATCTTCCGGATCGTAATATGCGGTTAAAAATTCTTTTTGACTTTCAGGACTTAGCATGGCGAAAACCTCCGCTGAAGCGTCGGTAATTGCGCCACCGATCCCCAATAGAGATTGAAATGATTTATTTGGATTGACGAAAATTGAAATCTCGTTTTCCAAGGGCTGATCGGCTTTTGAAAATGATTTCTTCCCGGTCTCAGAAAGCCGCAATTCCGTATCACTGGCAGTTGTATAGATTATAGCTTCCTTCCCCAACATGGAAGAGGTGTTCATCACCACGGATTTTTCCGTTTCATTCGGCGTAGTTTCTGCTTTCTCTTGTACTTCTGAGCAACTAAGCAGTATCAAAATGGAAAATGTTAGAGTGGCGATATTTTTCATTTCTGTTTGTTTAGTGATATCCGACTGTTTTGTTTTGACGCAGTGCGGGATTTCGAAGCATTTGAAATCCTGCTTACTGATATGTTTTTAAATGTAATTGGTTTGAAATCAAAATTCTACCTGGATAATTATTTGCAAGAGCTTTTCACAAGCCGGGCATCTACCCTAATGCTTCTTTAGCACCCTTTAAGAAACAACTTATAAAAACCATTGTTAGGCAGGAAGAATATTATCCTTCACCATCATTTTAGTTTTTAGAAAAATACTGAATTCTGCAAGGATTTGAGCATTAGCAATAACGATTGTTGGCACTATGGCTTTTATTCTTCAACTATCAGCTTGCAACAGGTTTCATCGCCATTTCCGAAGTCTCGCTTGCATAGTAAATAGTTTCCCGGATTTAGTCCTTTTAAGTCAACAACGACTCTTTCCTTAGCAACAGAAAAAGTCTTTAAGATTTTCTCTTGTTTCTTATCGTATAGCCTCAATAACGCTTCATTTCCACTTCTCCAATAGATTAATTCATCTGAGGCTGAAAATTGATTTTCCATGAAAAGGTCATCGCTTTGGAGATGATATCCTGTTGTTTTTACAAATATGCCTATTGAGATGCTGTCATTTTTTAGTGTCACGATGTAGTTCTGCTCCCCTTGTTCGATCAAGATTTTGAATATGAATGTCGATTCACTTTTAGGCGAAATAACCAATTGGTCTTGATTTGCTGAGAGATTATCTGCTCGAAATATTGGGCTTAGCTCTATTGGATAATCTGATTCGTTTTGGATTTCAAGGATAATTTCTTCTCGCTCTGCTACCCTATTGTTGATGCTAAACTCATCTTTTATGATGCCGATTTCTTTATTTGGGCCGTAAAGAAAAACAGGACCTTCGCCTCTCGCATATTTTACAATTCTTTTGAGATGTTCGTCAAAACCGTACTCATAATATTCTGTCCATAAAAGACTCTCGCCGTAATGTGTCGTATCCGCAGAATGAACCGTGTCTGTGCCGCCTTTCCATGTGTCGTAAACGAATACTTCATGGTTTTTGGTCGAGAAATTAGGCTCATAGAAATTAACTTCATTTATGGTTCCATTGTCATTATACTCAATCCATTTTCCCGTTTTCT
The DNA here is from genome assembly GCA_964635965.1 of uncultured Cryomorphaceae bacterium. Taxonomy (GTDB): domain Bacteria; phylum Bacteroidota; class Bacteroidia; order Flavobacteriales_D; family Cryomorphaceae; genus JAKVAV01. The sequence goes on along the minus strand of CAZWQX010000113.1, from coordinate 4,206 downwards.
GTCCTTTTTTGGTTAGCAGATTAATTTGCTCTTGCCCATAAATGTGACTCGAAAAGATGAGTGTCAATATTATAATGAGAGTTTTCATTCTAGCATGGGCGCCAACGATCACATCTATTAATGCATGCGGATTTTCGCGCGGGATTCAATGTCGAAGCTCGTTTTTACTTTATCAAATTAACCTTTTGTACCCACGATTCCTATGTGTCCTTTTTGTGCACAGCTGCATCTAATTTTTCGATGTAATCATCATACTTCTTTTCCAACTTGAATAAGTTAGACAGGTACCTTTTTCGTTTCTGCGCATTTTTATTGAAAGGGTCGCAGATCATTTTGTTAATCAAATGATGCCCAAAAAGGTCAAAATCTGAATCAACCATTCTGATTTCGATTTTTCCATTGTTATCAATTCTTCCTTCAAACAGCTGAGGAACGCGGCTTCCGAACATTCTAAATTCTGTTTCAGTTGCATCAAGCTGAATAGTTCCATTCCATTTAACGTTACCACTAAATCGCGATGGAAAGAAGCTCGTGGCAAAGGGCATAAACGGATTCATCTGTTTCGTAGTCTGAAGGTAGATATGCCCGTTGTTATGAGTTCTTCCTTCAAGCCTCTTTGCGTTGGTCCCGAATGCACTACTCCCCTCTTCATACACTTTAAGTCGTATGGACTTGTTGATTAAGAGTTCGTTGTTTTGCAGAATCAAGGCATCAAATTCGGGATCCTTTTCCCTTAACTCGTTTACAACAGCCTCCTCTAGCGCAGAACCAAGCTTTTGCTTAAGTCGCTTCCTTTTCGTCTTCTGCAGTTCAACAAACAGCCTTTGTATTTCAGGGTTTATCATTTTAATTGCACCACAATGGTCCGTTGATGTGTTACAGTAATTCGAATGGAACTATACACTGCCCACATTACCGGCAATAGCTAATCTTTTATTCGATTATGTTCTTTCAAAATTTTAATAAGCCTATCCTCAGGGCATTCAAACATGATGTTGTCATTTGCCCCTTTTAGAGTTTCAGCTGCGATCAATGCATTAATTATCGCTTCTTCCGTTGCCTCAACCGTAGCTTTGTAAATTGGATCAAGCTGCCATTTTGGTAAAACCGAAAGGCTCATTTTTGAAAAATTATCATTGAAATTGGGTTGGTAAGTGGAAAATGCCAGAAATATATCCCCAGAACCGTTACCTGCAAATCCACCTGTACGAGCTATGCCATTTGTAACTCTTTTTGCCACATGTTTTAAATGAATTGGCAAAAGGGGTGCATCCGTCGCGACAATTACAATAATGGAACCATCTTGTTTAGGTTCATTGAATACCGGTTGTAAGTCAGTAATGAGCTGTCCAACCGGAACACCCACTACCATTAAATCTTCACGATATCCGAAGTTGGCTTGCGTTAAAACTCCAACAGTATATTTTACTGAATCAATCTCAACTACCCTGGAAGCGCTACCCGTACCTCCTTTAAATCCATAACGCCACATTCCTGTTCCCCCGCCTACGTTCCCTTCTTCAATCATTCCTGCACGGGAAGAATCAATGGCTTCAAACACATGCTCCTTGGTTACATGCAGCCCATCAATGTCGTTAAAACCGCCAACGTAAGTTTCCCCTACTACAGGCAGCCCAAACCTGAAATCCTCAGAACCTCGTTTATCAAAATTGTTTATTTGCCATTCACCTATAGCATCCCTCACTATCCCAACGCTATTGGTATTTGTGATCCCTAAAATTGCCGAGGGAAGAAATCCGTAATCATTTATGTAGTGTGAACCTGTTAATTCACCATCTCCATTATGAGAGAAAACAGCGGCAGGGATTCTTTTACGTTTGTCTTTGCCAGCCGGTAATACAACGGTCACTCCCGTTCGAATGGGACCTTTGCCCTCGATAAGTTTGCCCTCCCCTTCTATAATCGTTTTGTAGCCAACGAGAACACCCGGTACGTCTGTTATATTGTTAAACTCTCCTGTTATTCCATTAAATGGAATTCCCAGATTTCTCGCCCTTTTTGTCTTCTGCACTTGCCCAAGAGATGCGGTCCAAATAAGTACGAAAGCAAAAATTGTTAGATGTACTCTCATAGTCTTAGTTTTTGCCAACCTGCTAAGGCATGGCGTGTTTCGGTTTTAAAGTGTTTTTGGTTTGAGTCTCACCGGGCTTTCGCGCTTGACGAATACTAAGTTACCCAAAGCAACTAATTCGCTCAAAGTAAAGCGTGCTTTGCATCAAACCGTAAAAAAGAAACGAAGGCTTTACGACACCGGGATTTTACTCGAATGACATTGTGTGCCAACTGGTGTGAAGAAGCAGTTGAAAACTACTGCAGACTATAAAAAAGCGATCAGTGTACGACCATAACTTTCGTCGTGGAAATCAAGTCATTCTTAAAAAACTGCAAGAAGTACAATCCATTAGGCAGGTCTTCCGATTCAACTTGTTTTCGATTGACCCTTCGCACAGTCTGGCCATAACCATTTACCAAGCGTACTTCTGAGAATTGAGAAATGTCAGCATCGATGTTGATGGTACTTTTTGCAGGATTGGGGAAAACAGCAATAGACTCAACCTCGATGTCGCTCACGGAAGTAGCAGTTGGGTTCAAGTCGAAACGCATCATATCACTTTCCAATTGGATGTTACTCAATCCACACATAAAATAAACGTAGTCATCAATAACGAAGCTTCCCGGAGCCCAACGACTGCTCCCGGGGTGTGAAGTCAATTGAGTCCATTCATCGCTTTGCGGCTCATATTCCCAAAACTCACCTTCCTCCATAAATGAGTGGTTATCTCCATCACCACTTAGTACATATCCTTTTCCGTTGTAATCGAATTGTGTACCTGCAACCCTCGCTTCACCCGGAAAGTCATTCAACTGTGTCCACTCATCCGTTGCAGGGTCAAATTGATAGAAATCATTGTAAACGCTAAGGTTGCCATTTACGTTGTCACCATGGCCAAAGCCAACATATGCGATGCCTTCAATCCCAAAATAAAAAGGGTGGTGTCTTGAAGGACCGGGTAAATCGTCCTTTTGCGACCATGTATCAGTAGGAATGTCGTATTCCCACCAGTCATCCAGATTGGAGTTGTTGTTACCCAAGCCCACATATATCTTGTCATCCAGTTGAATAAAGGCGGGGTGATAACGTGGACTACACGGACAGTCAGCCAGTTGACTCCATTCTTCCGTTTCAGAATCATACTCCCAAAGGTCTCTCAGCGGTGTTCCATTGGCTGAACCCCCAAAGCCCACGTAAGCCTTGGGCCCACGAGAGGTTGCATAAGAAAAACTGCGAGCAAGACCGGGAAAGTCCGGAAGGGTTTCCCATGTGTCGGTCATAGCTTCATACCGCATAAAGTCATCCGATGGCATACCATTAACCGCACCGGTGAGCAGATAGCCGTATCCATCAATAGAAAAGGTAACGGGGTGATGACGCGCATCCAATGGACCTCCTGGTAAGGAAGCCATTGGCTCCCAAACCTGCGCGAACGCTACGTTTACCGATATCAAAAGTGCGAAAAACAGTATATTTTTTTTCATCCTATTCCTATTCGTGGTTAAAACTAGAATTTAAATGTGAGCATTGTACTTAGCATGAAATCGATCCTGATGCATCATGACGAGCCTTTATTATCAAAAGATTCTATTAAGGAAACTACAATAGTCAACCTATTTTGTTTTAAAACAGAGAAAAATGGGAATCATAAGGAGGGTTTAGGCTCACAGTCTGCTGGGCATCCGCCTTGCAGGTATCTACTCAGGCGGTGCAGCCAGGTGCCGATCAAAATATTCGATGAGCTTGCCGAAAAGGTAACGATTGTAATTCTGCTCACGGCTCCATCCATGCGTCGCACCCGGTGCAAAGGCAAAGTCGAAGTCCTTGCCCTGTTTAATCAGTTCTTCAGCTAACACGGCTGTCGTCTTGAATGGTACCACGTGGTCTTGCATGCCGTGAATGAACAGGAGTTTATCCTCCAGATTCGCTGCGTAGATGAGCGCTTTTCGTTCGAATACTTCCGGATGTGTTTGTGGGGTGCGAACAATTGCGACGTCGTCAGTACCAAAGAAGATTGGATCGACCGCCGCCGCTGCGGCAACTCCCACCTGGAATAAGCCGGGCTTCATCAACAGCGAATAAACGGAGAGTGTGCCACCGTAACTGCTGCCCCATATGCCGATGCGATCCGG
>CAZWQX010000112.1:0-12899 GCA_964635965.1 uncultured Cryomorphaceae bacterium | reverse complement strand
TACTATTACATCCCGTCTACCCGATAAAAGCGCAGAAGTCGCACTTAATCTAAGCTTTTCAATTTCATCATTGATACTGAGATCCTTTTCGATGTAGGTATTGGAAGAAGGTATAAACGCTTCAGGTTGATAATAGTCGTAATAGGAAACGAAGTATTCGACCAGATTTTCGGGAAAAAACTGTTTGAATTCACTATACAGTTGAGCTGCCAGTGTTTTATTATGGGAAAGGATGAGCGTGGGCCGGTTAACTTGATTGATCACATTGGCCACGGTAAATGTCTTACCGGAACCAGTCACACCCAAGAGCGTTTGATGCTGTTCCGCATCAACAATTCCATCAACTAGCTGTTTAATTGCCTGTGGTTGATCACCCGTTGGTTGAAAGTCTGAAGTGAGTTTGAAATTCATTACACTTGTAAAACTAAGCAGAAGGGATTGATCGAAAAAACGTAGAACTCAAGGCAATGTTTTTTAAGCGCATAATTCATTATCTGGACCCTAGGACATTCTTTAAAAAAGGCAAGGACAACGTGAATTTGCGAATGATGCACGGCATAAATAGGATATCCATCTTCATGTTTTTGATTTGCGTCGTAATACTTCTATTACGATATTGGGGTAGATAACCAACTTTTTTATGCTATGGTAAGAGTCGTTTTGTTAAAATTTCATTCCGACCAAGTCAAGGATGCGCTGGATAAACTGAATTCAATCGCACCTAAAGTCAGGGCCCAACGAGGGTGTAAGTTTCTGGAAATCTCACAGGGGTTCCATGACAAATCAGAAATTATTACTTACAGTTACTGGGAAAGCCAAAATGACCTGAACGTATATCGACAGTCTGATTTCTTCAGGGCATTCTGGAAAGACATTCGTGTGAATTTTCAAGAACCCGCCAGAGCCTGGTCCGTGGAATCTTGTGTGAGGCTGAATTGATTTGTGATTGGTAAATTATCAACGTCATTTTGCTGAAAATAAGCCTGGGTTAGGAGGTTAATGGCGCCTGCTTGCTGATGAAATAGCCTATCTTTGTCAGTTGCAATTTGATTATGTGGGCACTGTATAAAAAAGAACTCCGCGCTTTCTTGAGTTCGATTATCGGTTACGTGGTAATCGGCATCTTTCTGCTCTTGACAGGCCTTTTTATGTGGGGTTTTCCGGGCAATTTAAATGTTCTGGACCAAGGGTATTCTTCTTTGGATACCTTGTTTTATGTCGGTCCATGGGTTTTCATGTTTCTCGTTCCTGCGGTTACCATGAGGTCCTTTTCGGAAGAGAAAAGAACCGGAACCATTGAGCTTCTATTCACGAGGCCTCTCGGGAATACAGCCATAATATTGGCAAAATTTCTCGCTGGATTGACGCTCGTTGTCCTTGCAGTTTTACCCACTTTTATTTATTACTGGTCAATCTTCGAGTTGGGAAATCCTCAGGGAAATCTCGACGTTGGCGGAACTTGGGGATCTTATCTCGGACTTCTCTTTTTAGCTGCAGGTTTCACTGCTATCGGCATATTTGGTTCATCCATTAGTGATAATCAGATTGTCTCCTTTATGATCTCGTTATTCCTCTGCTTTTTCTTTTACAGCGGATTAAATCAACTTGCTTCCTTTGACTTATTCGGTCCGTTCGATCGAGTGATTCAGTTGCTTTCCATTGCTGAGCATTACGACTCCATAAGCCGAGGTGTAATCGATACAAGAGATGTGCTCTACTTCATTGCGGTCAAAGGGGTTTTTATTGCCCTAACTCGTGGGGTTCTTCAAAATCGCAGGTTGGGATGAGAAAGAAGATATCCAATAGAACCAGGATAATCATTGAGACCCTTTTGGCTTCTGCGGTTTTCATCCTGATCGCCTACCTCGGTAATTTTGCTTTTCAACGTTTTGATCTTACCGAAGAAAAACGACATAGCCTTTCAGAATCTACTATTCGTCTCCTCGATGAGTTGGATGATGTGGTTTACGTTAAAGTCTTTTTGGAAGGGGAGTTTCCCGCGGATTATCAAAGATTGAGACAGTCGATTCGCGAAAAGCTGAACGAAATGAAAGCTTATGCCGGTGATAATATCGAGTATGAGTTCATTAATCCCAGTTCTGCTGTAGATAGAAGATCAAGGGAAGAGATGTACGGTGAATTGGTCGATAAAGGATTGCAGTATACAGCGCTGCAAATCAGAGAAAAAGACGGTGTAAGTGAGAAGATTGTATTCCCCGGAGCATTGATTTCTTATCAAGAGAAGGAAATCCCGCTACAGATCTTACAGAATACACAGCGAACCACTGACGCTCAAATGGTGAATCGAACCATCAATACCTTAGAGTATAGTTTGGTGAATGCGATCTACCAAGTGAAAGAGTCGGAACGAAAAAAGGTAGCTTTCATCGAGGGGCATGGTGAGCTCGCACCAATCGAAACCCGAAGTTTTCAGACCGAACTGGAAAAGCATTACGATGTGGATCGAGTAGAGATTGGCGGAATGGTCAACTCTTTGAGCCGGAATATTGCCGGGAAAGGAAAGCGGGTAAATCGATACGATGCGATTATCGTAGCCAAACCAACGGAGTCTTTCTCCGAACAGGATAAATACATTATCGATCAATTCGTGATGTTGGGGGGGAAGGTCCTTTGGCTAGTTGATCCCATGAGTATTTCAATGGATTCCTTGGCTACCAGCGATGTCACTATGTCCATTCCGCTTAAAACCAATTTGGACGATTTACTCTTTAAATATGGTGTAAGGCTGAATCGCAATCTTTTACTAGACCGAACGTGCGCTCCGATTTCACTTCTTACGGGACCTCCCGGAAATGAACGCACTGAATTATTCCCTTGGTATTTTCAGCCGATTCTGATCCCCGAAAAGGCGCATCCAATAGTGGCCAATATCGATCCTATTCTTACTGATTTTTGCAGCAGCATCGATACGGTAGAAGCAAAAGGAGTTTCTAAACGCAGCATTCTAACCACTTCAGCATACACGAGAATATTGAAGTCACCTGCAAGGGTTAGTTTCAACATCGTTTCCATTGATCCTGAATTTGGCAACTCAAACCGGCCAAATCAAACGGTTGGGGTATTGCTTGAAGGCCGATTTGAATCCGTTTTTCAGAATAGACTTCCGCCGAATTTCTTGGATGAAAATTTATTTGATTTTCAGGAAAGAGGCCAATTCACTCGGCAGCTTGTTATTGCCGATGGCGACATAATTCGCAATCCCGTTAGTGCTGACGGAAAAAGGTTCCGCGAGCTGGGCTTTGATCCTGTATTGGGTAGAAAGATGTACGGAAATCAAGAGTTTTTAATCAATGCGATGAATTACCTTTTAGGAGATGCAGCATTGATTAATGTAAGGTCGAGGACCATTGCCCTGAGAAAGTTGGATGAAGAGCGGATTCTCCAAGAGAGAGAAAAGTGGCAGGTGATGAATATTGGTTTGCCAATTCTATTGACACTCCTTTTTGGGGCGGGCCAATGGTTCTGGCGAAAAAGGGTTTACGGATTAAAAAAGGAATCTAATTCATGAAACGAATTCTTCCGCTGCTTTTGATTGTGGTGATTTTGGTGGTTGTGGCAGTCTACTTGTCCGGTTCTGACCGGTTCATTAAAAGTACGGCCGTTGAGCAAACGGATTTTGCCATCGATGATACTTCTGCGGTAGGTAAAATAATTATCGCCGATAGATCCGGAAGAGTTGCGCAACTCAAACGCAAACCAGGTGGTTGGACTGTTAATGACAAGTATCCTGCCCGAGAAGATGCCATTGAGGTTTTGCTCAATACGTTCCTCAACGTTTACATTCAACGACCCGTGCCAAAAGATGCTCAGGAACAAGTGAATACTGTCATGGCTGCAGGAAGTAAAAAAGTTGAGGTCTACGATAATGATGGTGAATGGATTAAAACCTGGTACGTTGGGCATGCAACGATGGATAAGAAGGGGACTTACATGTTACTTGAAACCCCCGAATACGGTCTTTCTTCCGCCCCGTTTATTATGGATATGAAAGGTTTTATCGGGATGCTCAACACCCGCTTTTTTACCGATGAGAATGAATGGAGGAGTACTTTAATATTGAGTTATCCTGAAATGCGGCTTTCTTCAATTCAGGTAGAATATCCAAATGAACCGGAATCATCTTTTGTAATTGAATATGCAGGAGGGAATGATATTTTCCTTTACACGTACGATGGAAACAAATTCGATGATTTTGATAGCTCGGCGGTGAAAGATTATATGCTGAATTACAAGTTAATGGGATTCGAGAATTACCGGACAGGGTTGACCGATTTGCAGGTAGACTCGGTTCGAAAGACCGTACCCTACCAAATAATTACAGTTCAGGACGGTACCGGGAGGCACGAATTCAAGCTTTGGCCAAAAAAAGCAAGAGAAGGAGCTTACTCTGAAGAAGAGTTAGCTGGTGAAGCGCTTGACCCGGAGCGAGTATACGCTTCATACAACGGTGGGGAGCTAGCCTTGGCACAACGATTCCAATGGGATAGATTTCGCGCCCCTCTAAAGGCATTTATTGAATAGGAATGGTGAACGAAGTGTTCAAAAATCAGCCATAAGCGTTCGGCTTTATGGCGTATATTTGTCGCCATCATACGTTTTCCGAAACTAGCAAGACAATGAAATTCATCGTTACCAGTACCGAGCTTTTAAAGCATCTTCAAACGGTTAGTGGGGTACTAGCAGGCAATAATACATTGCCCATCCTGGACAATTTTTTATTCGAAATTGAAAAAGATGCTTTGACCATTTCAGCGAGTGATTTGGAGACGACCATGATTACCAAACTGGCGGTAAAAGCTGAAGACGCCGGTGCGATCGCCGTGCCTGCAAGAATCTTGCTCGATTACCTAAAGACTTTGCCCGAACAACCTTTGACTTTCACCATTGATGAAGCTGGTTTGGGAATTGAGATTAGCAGCAGTTACGGTAAAAGTAAAGTTGCCGGTTTTGCCGCAGACGAATTTCCCAAAAACCCTGAGATGGAGGGCGCATCAACGGTTACGATCCCTTCCGATGTTCTTTCAGAAGCCATTCAAAAGACAATTTTTGCTACTGGTAATGACGATTTGAGACCGGTGATGTCGGGAATATTCTGCGAGTTTTCTACAGATGGATTGAGATTCGTTGCAACGGATGCTCACAAATTGGTTCGCTACACGCGCAGTGACTCCTCCGCTGACAAGAATTCAACCTTTATCGTCCCCAAGAAACCGCTCAACCTTTTGAAGGGCTTGCTTAGTTCAACGGCTTCAGAGGTGGCTATGGAATTCAATGAAACCAACGTAAAAATTGCTTTCGATGAGACCGTATTGATCGCTCGACTGATAGATGGTAAATACCCCAATTACGAAGCGGTTATTCCCAAAGACAATCCGAACAAAATGCTGGTCGGAAGAGCAGATCTACTTGGGTCTATCCGCAGGGTGTCGATCTTCTCGAATAAAACTACCCATCAGGTTCGCCTGAGAATTAGTGGTAGCGAGCTTTCTATTTCAGCCGAAGATCTTGACTTCGCCAATGAAGCCAACGAAAGACTTACGTGCAGTTATGAAGGTGAAGACATGGAAATTGGATTCAATAGCCGATTCTTGATTGACATGTTGAATAACCTCGATACTGATGATGTCCAGCTTCAATTGAGTGCTCCCAACAGGGCGGGAATTCTTGTTCCTATGGGATCCGACAATTCACAGGAGGATATCCTGATGTTGGTTATGCCGGTAATGTTGAACGCTTAATTAGCCAATTACCAGGCCGTTTCCCGTTTTTTCTTGGGTACTTAGTGTAACCACACCTTCTTCGGTGTATACCCCTAAGATCAAGCATTCACTTGTGAAATCAGCTATCTGCTTCGGGGGAAAATTGATGATACAGATCACTTGATTACCAATGATATCATCTCGATCATATAGATCAGTTATTTGGGCGCTGGCCTTTCTGATTCCGATATCATCACCCAAGTCTATATAGATCTTATAAGCTGGTTTTTCAGCTTTTTCGAATGATAAGGCATCAATTATTGTTCCTGTTCGGATATCGAGCTTCTCAAAATCTTCCCATGATATTAATGGCTTTATGCTCATTAGGACTTGGTTTTGGTGGTTGAATTTTCAAATAATGGCCCTTTACAGCCTTTACAAATGCACAACGCTAATCACGATTGATCTTCTAAACAACGCTTTTTAGCCAAATTGGTTGAAATTACTCACCTATAGGTTAAACAACAATGCGCTATAGCGTAACTCCAATGGAGAAATAGAAGCTGCGAATAGTAGCAGGAATGATACCCGGACCAGGGTAGGATGCAGCTCTCCTGGTGAAATAAAGTTCATCGGTCACATTGTTCACACCGGTAGTCGCTTTAAACGATTTCCATCGATACTCAAATGATAAATCCATGACATAATAGGATGGAATTATCCCTGTTAAGGCATTTGGGTTGAAAGTCGAATTCGTTGCGTCAGAAAACTGATCTCCTAAATATGAGAATTGATAAGTTGCCTTTAGTCCTTTAAAGCGATAATTCATTCCCGTTCTGATCATAACTTCGGGCACGTATTCCACTCTTCTACCTTCTATTGAAGAGATATCGGATTCAATGTATTCCGCATTCGTTAGTGCCAGGTTGACAAATACGGAAATGTTAGACTCTCGCTCCTCTTTAAAAAGAATCTTGTCAATATCCATTTCCAAAAAGGATTCAATTCCGATATGGCGCGAATCACCAATATTGGTTCGGAAAAGGGTAGTAGACCCCGGGAGTGCGTATAGGCCAATCCGATCATTATAGCGCAGCAAAAAAGCGCTGACGTCCATGCTTAACCAATTCGTTAGATTGCCTCTTATCCCGATGTCAAGGTTGTAGCCATTTTCATCTGTAATCAAACTATCCAATTGGAAGTTCGGATTGACTACCCTAAGATCACTGAACGTGATCGACCTAAAATTCTGGGATAGGTTTCCATACAATCCCAAATCTTCGTTGATCTTGTAACCAAGCCCCAATCCGAAAAGAGGAAAAGATCGCTCTTCCGTTTTTTGGTCTGTATTCACAACCGATGATATCAAGTTCCCGGCAAAATCTCTTTGATTCTGCTTCCAAATACCTTCGGCATCCGTTCTGATATATTCAAATCTGGCACCTATTGTAAAACTTAGCCTTGAAGTTAGGTAGGTCAGATTCTCAACAAATACTGCAAGGTTTCTGCTTGGGAAATCATAGTCGAACTCCTCGGGATCATCAGGATTGAGAAACTCAAAATCAGGATCGGAAGAGTTATTGGCATCGCCCTGTTTTCTTTCAGTCAAACCGTGGTAATACCTCATGCCAACAACCAAGGCTGAGAATTTTCCGAAAAGGTCATAGCGATGCAGTATCCTTGCTTCAGAACCGAAGTTTTGAAAATTGTCTCGAATTAAGGTTCGGTTTTCTTCAGGATTGTCGGGAACACCAATTTGAGATAAGTTGCCCAATGCGTTTCTTTCAGACAATAATCCAAACGTACGGATATTGAGTTGAGTCATGCTCGAAAACCGATAATCCAGGGTAGCAGCGATTAGATTCCAGTTAACGTGAAACCAGTTTCTGTCTCTTCTTGCCTTTTCTACATCCCCATTATTGAAATCTTCATCAGTGAGTCCGCCTGGCTGTTGAGCTTGATAATCGAGAAAAGAATATTCAAATCCGAGTTTTAGTTTTTCATTAACCTCTATTCCCATCCTTCCAAAGGCGGTATGAGCATTAAATCCCGAACTTTCTCTCCATCCATCCCCTTCCCTATACTGGTAGTAGCCGTAGTAATCTACCTTACCCGAGGTGCCTCCCAGACTGATAAAGGAGTTGACCAGGCCAAAAGAACCGAAAGCCTGCTCAGCGTTTAATGCGAACTTTTTGTCCTTTGGTGCCTCCTTGATTTTGAAGTTTAGCATACCTCCAAATTGGGTGCCGTATTGTAAGGAGGCAGCTCCCCGAACAATTTCTATTCTTTCTACTGCTTGAAGGGCAGGAATGTAATAACTCTCAGGATATCCCAGAGCATCTGCGCTCATGTCGTATCCATTTTGGCGGGTATTGAAATTGGCTGTTCTGCTAGGTCCTAAACCTCTGGCGGCTATGTCTAATTGTAATCCGGCAAAATCACTTTCCCAGATATTTAACCCAGGTACTTTCGCAAAAGCTTGCCGCGCGTTGTTAGCCACTAGATTGGCCGCAAAATCATCGAGGACGATTACTTCATTTTTTTTGGCTGCATAAATTCCCGTACCATCGATAGCCCGCATCCTTGTCATTCCTTGGGAATAATCACGTTGAGACTTTATTTCTACTCCTTCGATTTCTTGAATAAGCGGTTTTAGCCTGAAGTCAACAGTCGTGTCTTTTGTCAAGGAAATATTCTGAAATACAGGAGTCATTCCAAAGCTGAAAACTTCTATTTCATAATCACCTTTTTCGAGTTGAATTTGATACACTCCCGATGAGTTGGTAATGGCTTGCTTATTTATGGTTCTTATGAATACAGTGGCATCAGGAATGATCTCCTGTGACTGAGAGTCGAAAATCTTACCTGTGAGTTCGAATTGCGAGCATACAGGCAGAGTTAAGAACAGTGCCGCTATGAGCAATAATTTTTTCAATTGGCGGCGTTGTTTTTAAATGGTAGAATCCAATCTTTAGGCTTCCATGTATCAGACTTTTGTGTAAGATCAATTTGTGGATCTATGAGAAGCTGACTTCGTGAAGCGTTGAGCGTAACATAAACTTCAGCTCTTACTTGAGGTTCTCGAACTCCTTCTTCCTCGTAGTGTTTTCTCAGAAACTTAGCGTATTGCAATATCAGATCGGGTTGCATGGCCATCTGCTTCTCTTGATGGTCGTTAAGGAAATCTCCATTTCTTACGGATCCTTCTCTTCCTGATACCCCGTCTTTCACATAAAATGTTGCTGTTCCAGCTTTCTCCATTAGCATTACCCGCCACGCAAACCGATATCCCTCCTCAGTCCAAAAAATGTTTCCGGGGTAGAGCAAATAACGCCAAGGGAAGAGAATTTGAAATGCAAAAAACAATAAGAGAAAAGGGAAGATGAAGTTGGTTCCTTTTGAGGGAATAAATCTTTCTACATCTGAATTCTGTGATCCTACAGAAAACAAATAGGAAAATTTGGCCAAAAGTTTTTTGTGGAAGTTGTCTGAAAAGAAAATGGTAACTGCGAATATCATTACCAATGGAAAAATCCCTATTTGAAAAAGAATGCCTGTCATCACGTGAAATACAACAACCGCAGCATAGGCCAACCATCGTGTTTTTCTTATTAGCAAGAAGACGACAATGAATGTGTCGAAAAGCATGCCTGCCCAGCTGAAGAGATAGGCGGTAATTGGAAACTTAAACATCCATCCAATTACAGGAATGCTCGATTTGGCAGGCAACCATATTGCAAGAGGCATTGCCCGAAACAACCAGTCATAGTTAATCTTTGCCAAGCCTGCATAGATGTAAACCAGGGATATCTGAACTTTGAAAATACCAATACACCATCGGCTCACATGCGAGAGTTCTTCTACCAAATTCAATCTGACATCCAAAGAAAGGCTCCGATTGGCGGGCACCCAGATCATCATGAATGAAACCAGACTAACGAAGTAGTAATGATTCAGGTAATAGGTAATATCAATTAACTCCACATAAGTGAAGCACAAAAAGAAGAGAATTGAAAATATTCTATAGAATAAGCCCAAGAGAATTCCCAAACTAGATAAAGTCATTAACCCAAAAACTACATACATGCCGACTCTGGGTAACGGCTCAACCCATGAAAATCCCCAATAGTTAAAATGCAACAATGGGTCAACAAGTTGTGTGTCGACCCATCCCATTAGCATGTACCTCACGGTGCTTATTAACATGACCAATCCGAAGGCCAATCTGAAGGTAATCAGCGGTGCTATTGGGACTGATTGTCCCAAGTATTCTCTCAGACGCTTATATGATGGTTTCTTCAAAATCAAACGAGAACAACCTAATCTCCATCACCTGAATTAAAAGTGATACTGATTCCCAATAATGAACTCATAGAACTTTTGAAATTGGCTGTATTATCTTGAAGCCTGTCTCTGAGGATTACAACTTCGGCTGCATCAACACTTTCTGATAAGGGCCCTTCCGGAAGACTTGCGATAGCCTGATCAATCTCTGTAATGGCTTCCTGAGTTACTTCGACTAGCTGTGGCCCACCGGCAACTGACATCAGATACTCTTTAAAACCTGTAATCTCTCTTCCATCACGAGTTGTCCCTGACCAAATGTTTTTAGAATTTTCGAAGTGATGTTCAATCAGCTCAGATGATATGCCGCTGTAAAAAGCTTCTACCAATGTTCCATTAGCTTGGGTTTGACCTGCAGTGAGTCCTGCAGGTAATTCAACTTTAAAGTTCTTTAGGTTTTCATAATCCTTTACGAATTCGTTGTAATAAAGTGAAATGGAGCTACCCGCAGAGGTTCCATTGCTTTCAATAAATGATTGTCTGTAGGATCCATTCCATTCGTTCACGATTCCGTTCACCGTACTTTGAATTTCATCCACAATCAAACTCAGGTATTCGGACCGGTTGGTGTCAAAACTTGTGATAAGAGCTTCGTCGCTAATATCACCTCTAAAAATCAAGTATTCAATCGCGTAAAAACCTCTTATATCCCTATCAAAACTATTCGGGAGGTCAAAACTTTCGGAAACTATGTTTGATTCTATTTTCTCCTCATCGACAGGAAATACACCTAATACAGTGGCATAGGGTCCCAGGAGGAGTTCTCCGGGTCCAAAACCAAATGCCGAGCAGTATTGATGATCAATGGCAGCCTCAATCCAAGCAGAGCGGAGATCAGCCAACCTTTCTTCGTCGGGATTTTGAACAAATGCTTCAGTCTCCACCGCAAGCTGATCAACACTGTTTCGGAGTGTCTGAAAATTCGGAATCACAAGATCATCGGCTACTTGCTGTAGCATTGCAGACCTGTCGAAATCTGCTCCGGGCATTTCTTCTGAGGAATCTTCATCACAACCGCTTAACAGCAAAATGGAGAATACCATGGTTAATACGGATATTTTCTTCATCTCTTGATTCTATATTAATCCATAAAACCTTGCTTCAAGGATTGAAGCAAGGTTGATGAGGTTTTTTCTTCATCTAATTATTTACAAAAAAGCCAGTGACTTCTTCATCGGTAAATTGGTAAACTGCCTGAATATCTTCGATGATTTGGTCGAGATTAGCCAATAGTGTCACTTCGTTAAGAAAGCGGTAGCTCTCGGGTTCATGACCATAGGGGGCCAACAGAAGATTGAGAATATTATCAATCTCGGCGTCGGTGATCTCTTTATTACTTAACCCTCTAAAACCAGCGGCACATGCCACTCCTTCGGCGTATGCATGCATTGCGTTTCCCAGAGCATTATCTTTATCCGGGCCGTCATCCAAAGCAGAGGCATCTTGCAATTGAGTTTTTGTTGCCTCGCAATAGTAAATAACCGTCGCGAAATTTGATTTCTCCCAGTTCAAAAGATAGTCTGCCAATGCCTGGTCGCGCGTTTCATTGTAGGCACTACCCGCTTCAATTGCCGCCTTGGCTGTGATTAAGTTATCGCGGATGTCGAAAAAGAAACCCGTACCCGTTTCGATATTTGATCTTCTCTTTGAGTACTTGGCCGCGGCAGTCGCTTGGCTAGGGTCGAAAGCAATATCCGCTCCATGAATTTCCACGAGTTTATCAATAGTTGAGCTACTGCTCAAGTCGCCATTAATTACAGTGAGGGCATGGTTGTAAAGAGCTGCACCAAAGGATCCTTTTTCAATCATCTGCTCAAGTTCCAATCCATACTCGTCGAGCAATCTTGTTCCCAAAAGTCCACCTTCTTCTGAAGGGTCAGGAGTATTTGCTCCGGGATTTTGGAATCGCGTGGGGGAGTTTGCTGCGTCAACCATTTCCGTTAAAGCCTCCTCAACAATGGTTCTGTACGAAGGGAGAGTTACATCAGAAAGGGTAGCGGGGTAATCGATAGGAGCTACATTATTAGACTGAGCATTGGCTTCCGCGTTATTCGCGTCTCCGGTTACATCTGAAAGTTGAGTTATTACCGTATTCTCCGCCACCACATTGTTGTCATAGTCGGCTGATATGTATTCGGAAGGGATGGTAAGGGTTGGGTTGGGGTTATTTTCATCTTCGTCATCCGTGCAAGCCGTGAAGGTTAATGTAGCAATAGCCAGCATGGAAATATATCTTGCTCTCATGTTTTTATTTTTAATTGTTCTAAATAAAAGCAGAGCAAAAATATCATTCGGTCACAGGTCACCCAATACCTTGTTTATGGTATTTTGAATGATTCTAAATAAGGGATTCTTTATTTCTTTTTGTTTTCCTCCTTATCGTCTTTTCGAGACAGGAATCCTGTAAGGTCCACTCCAAAATATTTCAATGAAGCTATGAGTAGGGTAGCGGCGGCAAATTCGTCGAGATTACCAATAATGGGTAAGTTGTCAGGAAGCTCGGCAATGCCAAAAGAAAAGTTGAGCAGATAAATGGTGGATATGATAATCCCGATGATTGCCGTGAATTTTTTCATAGACCGATTCGAATAAATCTAAAGTAGAAATTAACCCTTGTATCAGTATTACCGCTCATCACAACAACGAGAAAATCCCAAAGAAAATGCCCCTGAATTTCTCAGGAGCATTTTAGACATCTTCAAGACGTTGTAAGGATTAATCTCTTTCTTTATCCACTTATAGGTCTTGCACAAATGTTATCGAACTGAAATGCTCGTTCCAATCATCTACGGACCAAAAAGGCCTTCTTCTTTGGTTCAGGACAGCATAAACCTT
>CAZWQX010000111.1:0-13281 GCA_964635965.1 uncultured Cryomorphaceae bacterium | reverse complement strand
CCAAAGAACCCCTCTCATCAAATACAAAATCAGCTCCTTCATTTAACACTGAAAAACTAGATGGAAAAGCCTCAACGGGCGCATCGAAAATGCTCTGAACGTAAGCTTCTGCTTTTAACCGCCAGCTTGGGCTAGGCTTGAAATCATATCCTAACACAACGTGGTGACTTTTAGTGAATTCAAGTTGATCATTTGTGCGTTCGAACTGATTATCTCCTACTTCCTCTTGCAAAAGAAGTATTGGTAACGGCTGCATTTGTCCGTGCAATCCATAGGCAAGAGATATTCGATGTTTTGGCTGAAATTGCCAGCTCAAGGCTGTTCTTGGCCCTACCATTACATCACCTGTGTATTCCAAAAATTGACTGTGCAAACCAAAAGTCCAGCTCAGCGCGTCACTAAATTTGTACTCACCTTGCGCATAAACTTGTGAAAGTGGCGTAGATCCTTCATCATCACGAATGGTAATAAAGAAGTCAGGTATTCCATCCCCATTGTCATCGGGAATGTCTACCCGACGGTCTCTATCTCGCACCATATTGTCGAGATTAAATACCTCCACCATACCACCAACCCTAACGTTAAAACGGGAGTTAAACTTTCGGTTGTATTGTGTAGAAAGCGTATACCGAATCTCCTCATCGTCTGCCTCTGTCGCTCGGTATTTAACGTCTCTATCATCATTAGTGTAATTGTCTTGTTTGAAGTTAGTTCCGACCAAAGTTGCTCCTAGAGTGGTTTTGAGATAAGATTTATTCTTAAAGAGTAAGGTATGATTCAAACCCACCAGCCCTACTCTGGAATCGACGTAGGAATCTACTGAGGGATCGGCAAATAGGTCATCTTCGTCCAGTTCATCGCCAATAAAGTCAATACTACTAAGCCCTCCCATACCAAAGAGTTCGAAACGTCCTAGTTTGGTTTCTCCAAAGTTGAACTTGAAGGAAAGGTCTTGGTAAAAAGGAATAGCCGATGTACCCGTCGCTGCAACGCTAGCTATTCCATATCGATAGGAAACCAGAAAGGAAGCACCTTTATTTATGTTCAAAGGGCCCTCGATCA
Organism: uncultured Cryomorphaceae bacterium; assembly: GCA_964635965.1. Lineage (GTDB taxonomy): Bacteria > Bacteroidota > Bacteroidia > Flavobacteriales_D > Cryomorphaceae > JAKVAV01. The sequence goes on along the minus strand of CAZWQX010000111.1, from coordinate 12,219 downwards.
TGGCTTCAGCCCCACTAAAAGCCGACACCTGACCGGTAAATTCCAGTTCATCACTGTTTCCGTTTCTGAATTTCACATCAAAAACCGCCGCATTAGCATTACCGTACTCAGCTGGGAAAGCACCGGTTAAGAAATCACTGGTTCGAAGCAAATTCGTATTGAGGGCACTCACGGGTCCACCTGTTGTTCCTAAAGTAGAAAAGTGATTGGTAGTGGCGATAGGCAGACCTTCAACCCGCCAAAGAAGTCCTGTTGGAGAATTACCGCGAACCACAATATCGTTTCGTGAATCATTCGCGGCACTAACTCCCGCGAAGTTTGCTGCTAATCTTGCTACATCATTTCTCCCACCCGAAAAACGCGTCACTTCTTCAAGACTAAAAGTGCGCGCGCTCACTTTTGCCATTTCATTATTGGGGCGATCTTTTTCGGAATCGGCCGTAATCACTACTTCACTGAGACTTTCCACCGATTCCTCCAATTGAATATTTAAAACAACTTGCTTACCCGAGGTAACGAGGACATTTGGAATGGTTTGTGTCTTGTATCCAATAAATTTTACCATGATATTTTGTCTTCCCACAGGCACATTTTCCATGCGGAAGAATCCATCCATATCAGTAACGGCTCCAATGAAAGGATCAGAATCAATCAGGATCAAGTTCACCCCGGGAAGAGGTGTTTGGCTATCCATGTCCAAAACCGTCCCTTTTACAGTTTGGGTTTGAGCCCAAATCATACCGGGAATCAGGATCATGGCTAGCGTTTGAAGAATTGTTTTCATTTTGGTGTTGGTATTGTTTCAGGGGCAAATCTATAGTCAGCTATTAGCTTGGAAAATTCAATTCATTCCAGGCTGCAAGAAGATCTTATGAAACAGCAATTCATTGTCTTTAAGGAGATTTTTCAACCTAATCTTAAAGGGTAAGATTCAAGTCGGCTTTTTGACGGTTCAAATGAGTGATTTCCCGTTTGAACCCGAACTGCAAAAGCTTATCTTGCTGATAGATGTACTTTTGAGAGCATGAAGTGGACTCGACTTCTTAAAGAACCTATGCCGAGAATAATCGGAATTCCGATTGTTGCATTTGTAGCTGCACTGCTCTACAGTGGATGGCCTTTTCCCGCGCTCAAGTTTTTGAATTCGTTAATCTTCGTCACGGTTATGTGGAATGGTGATTATTTCATCATTACCCGATTGAGACGCATTTGGCCTGAATTAGAAGAAACACCAAAGAGGGTGCTATTTTCTATCCTCTTTATCTGTATTTACAATATCACAGCTGACTATATAGTTTGCTCAAGCCTTTATTACACGGGTTTAGATGATGATCTCTGGTTAGATGAGGCAAGCGGAAATATTCTAAAAAACTTGATGATTACCGCCATCGTCAGTACCATCTATGAAGCAGGTTATTTCTTTTCGAAATGGAAAAAACAAACCATTGAAACTGAACAACTAAGGAGTCAACAACTCAGATCGGAGCTTAGCGTACTCAAGAACCAAATTTCACCTCATTTTCTGTTCAACAGTCTCAATACCCTTATCACCTTGATTCATGAGAATCAAAAACAAGCTGTGAAGTTTACCGAGAAATTATCTGAGGTTTACCGTTATATCCTTCAATACAAGGATGAAGAACTTGTCCGCCTTAAGACAGAACTAGACTTTTCGAAATCCTACATTTTCTTGTTGAAAATGAGATTTGAAGAAGGGCTGAATGTTGAAATTGATTCATCTTTAGATAAACGAATGAAGTACGTCGCACCTTTGACTCTGCAGATGCTTATCGAAAATGCAGTCAAGCACAATGTCGTATCCAAGAGTAGCCCGCTCACGATTGAGATTTACAGTGAAAACGACCGATCGCTAATTGTCAAAAACAACCTTCAGCCTAAACCGGCAGAGGGTCATTCCACACATACAGGTATCGAAAATATTAAGTCACGATATGCTTTGTTATCGGATCGAGAAGTTGACGTGATTCGGACGAAAGACCATTTTATGGTCGCCTTGCCTTTGGTGAAATTAGAAACCGTCAAAGAAGAAATTCCCGTAATTCGATAGCTGTGATAAGTGTATTGATCATTGAGGACGAGGCCCCTGCTTACCGCAGACTCGATAATTTACTCCGAGCTTCCGACGAAGATTTTAAAATAATTGAGGTTATTGATTCGGTTCAAGATTCCCTGAAATGGCTAAGAAATCATGCACCTCCTGATTTAATATTCAGCGACATTCAATTATCGGATGGATTGAGTTTTGAGATTTTTAAAGAAGAAAAGGTCACTTGTCCCATCATCTTCACTACTGCTTATGACGCCTACATGTTGGATGCCTTTAAAACGAATGGGATAGACTATTTACTCAAACCAATCCAACAAGAAGATCTGGAAAGAAGTTTGTTGAAATACAAAACATTTCAAAATCAGGAAAACGGAAATCCATCAGCTCAAATCGATGAGATTTTAAAGGCGATTTCTTCTGATGGAAAACAATACAAAAAGCGTTTTTTAATTCGCTTAGGTGATAAACTGATTCCTGTTTCTACAGGTGAAATTGCTTATTTCAGGTATTTCGATGGCTCCACCGAATTAATCAGCAAATCAGGAAAGAAATACTTGGTCGACAACCCCTTGGATGAATTGGAGAAGCAACTGAACCCAAAAGACTTCTTTCGACTGAACCGTCAATATTTCGCATCTGCCGATTCCATTGGAATCATACACCGTTATTTCAAAGGAAAACTTAAAGTAGAACTTACTCCCAGTCCGGAAGATGAAGTATTAGTGAGTCGGGAGAAGGCCACTCGATTCAAGGAGTGGATGGGAGATGAGGACTAATCGAATTAAGCGTTCTCATTTGACTTTCAAATTCTGTTCATTAGTACATCAATGAGCTTGTCAGTCTGAGTTTGGTAATTAAACTTTTTCAAAAGCTTATCCTTGCCTGAAACTTGCATGGACCTGTATTTTCCGGGATCTCCGTGCAAATCAATAATTTCCTTTTTTAATCGACCGACGTCTCCGAACGGAACTAAGCACCCATTAACACCGTGATCAATTATTTCGCGATTAGAAGGGATATCATAACAAATTACAGGCACCCTGTGCTGGAGAGACTCTAAAACAGCATTTGATAACCCTTCAAATCGCGAAGTGAAGATGAAAAAGTCGATTTCTTGAAAAAATGCTTTTGGATCAACCTCACCATGCAGAATGACCTTATCATCTAATTTAAATGTTTCGATTTGTGCTTTTAAGTCATTCTCCAGCGGTCCTGTACCTCCAATATGGAGCTGAAAATCGACTTTGTCATCTCTCAGTCCTTGCGCAAGTCGAATTAGGTCTTCTTGTCCTTTTTGCGGAACCAGTCTGCCCAAATTACCAAGGCGAATCCTTGATTTGTCTGCTTCCCTTGGGTCTGAAATCAAACTAGTATCGATACCATTGTATATGACAGTAGTTTTCTTTTCAAGCACTTTAATATGCTTTGATACACTGCGTTTAACTTCTTCGGAATTGGCGATTATCCCATCGATGAATTTGGTGTAGTAATAACGATTTACGGTCGATCCCTTGATCGGATGATTCATCCCTCTTCGGTAAATCACCTTCTTGATTCCTGCCTTCTTCGCGGGCTTTGAGAAGAACTTCACATCCCGGGGCAAATTCAATATGACAGCGTCAAAATCTTTGGATCTGAAAAGCTCATTGATCTCATTCTGTTTAAAGGGATTGAGAAATGACAAATTTCCAATAGCAAATTCGAAGCAGTCGATTTCCCTCGGAATCCTTTTACTCAAGGGACTACCCGGATAAAGAATCACACTCACGCAATGACCTCGATCGGATAGTTCTTTTGCTGCCGAGGCATACCATTTTTCACCTCCTCCCCAAGCTTCATTGGTATTTATTAAACAGATTTTCATTGGTACAGAATGGAACAACCCCATCCTTGCGGTACTTTATGATTTGGAGCAATTTCAGGAAAAAAGATGAGGTGTCCTTCAAATGCAAAGGTGAATTGACAGGAATTTAACAGTGACTTGCAAAAATCAGGCAACTCGAAAGTCATTCTTCATTCGTATCGCCTTGAACTAATCATCTGAAACTTCCTTCGATTGCCAACGTATGTACACTTCAGTCACATTATACCCAAAAATGCGAGGAAAGTACATCATAGCTATCTGTTTACTTCTGATTTCAACGTTTTCGATATCACAGATTCATGTGCATGAGGATTATGTTGGCGCCGGAAACTCAGAAGGGATCTTAATTTCTGCAAGCAGTAGCTCAACCGTTCAAGGGTGGAGCGATAATGCGGGTCCTGAAAACACAATGAATGGAGAAGGATTAGATGGCGCCAAGGCTGAGGCTGCACGGTTTTTGTACCAAACCACTTTTGGAGGTACATCTGAACAGATCTCGGCGCTGGCAAGGACACTTGATTTCGAAGATTGGATCGATAATCAAATAGAAGCCCCTCGAACCAATATGTTGAATTTAACCAGGCAGTCCTATCAACAGGCTAGAGAGGTTTACACCAACCTTTATGGGTCTTCCAGCGAGCTTCAGTACAACGAGGTGCATTTTCAGTATGCATGGTGGCAGGCTGCCATGACGCGTCAGGACATTCTCCGACAAAGGATGGCATTCGCCCTAAGCGAAATTTTTGTGATTTCAACAGACTCGGACATCAGAAACGATGGAGATGGAATCGCCGATTATTATGATATGCTTTCGCAAAATGCATTTGGCAATTTCCGTGATCTACTTACCGATGTTTCCTTACATCCGGCTATGTCGATCTATTTGAGTCACTTCAGAAACCAAAAAGCCGATCCTGCAAACAACATCTATCCCGATGAGAACTTTGCGCGTGAAATAATGCAGCTCTTCACAATCGGGCTATTCGAGTTAAATCAAGACGGATCCTTACAACTCAATTCCAATGGTGAAGCGATCCCTACTTATGACAATGAAGATATTCGAAATATGGCGAAAATCTTTACTGGTTTGGGAGCGGGTGGAATGACACAAGAAGGGGTCGATTTAGGTCGCACGCTGAATTTTAATGTGACGCCAAACATATTGGATTATACTCTCCCTTTGACCATGTATGATGAGTACCATTCTCCAGGAGAGAAATATCTCTTTGAGACCGAAATCATACCTGAAGGTCAAACAGGAATGGAGGATATCGAGATGGCTTTGGACATACTTTTCTCTCATCATAACGTAGGCCCTTTTATTGCCAGAAGATTAATCCAACAATTCATAAAATCAAACCCAAGTTCTTCCTTTATAGAGGATATCGCGAATGTTTTTGATGATAATGGAGAAGGAATAAGAGGAGATTTGGGCGCAGTTCTCAAAGCCATTCTTTTACATGAGGAAGCCAGAACCTGTTTGTGGCTAACAGAGCCTGGAAATGGAAAACTCAAATCTCCGGTTGGAAGATATCTTCAGTTTGCCAGAGCCTCAGTAGATAGAGATAATCAAAATGCATATTGGACCAGAGGGTTTTCTTTTGAAAACAGCACTTATCAAATTCCTTTAGCATCACCTTCGGTATTTAATTTCTATTTACCCGATCACCAGCCAAATGGAGAAATTTATGAAATGGGGTTATACGCTCCGGAATTTCAAATTCACAATTCAGTGACTTCGGTAGGCTATGCAAACGAGGTCGATAACTGGGCTCGGTTGAATAAAGTTTTTAGCATCATCGATCTTGATTATTCCGTTGGAGTGGAAAACGATCCTTGGCTGGAATTCGCCAAAGATCCTGAAACATTGGTAAATGAACTTGATATTCAGCTCTGTGCAGGAAGGTTGAGTGATGAAACTCGATCTATCATTATTGAGAATGTTGAGGCAATGAACTTCGGCACGGATTATTTGCAATACAGGGTTCAAACAGCCAGGTACTTAATCATGATCAGTCCAGATTACGTAATTCAGAAATAACATGAGTCCGAAACGTAAACAAAACGGAATTCACAGACGTGATTTTCTTAAAAAATCAAGTTGCGCTGCCATTGGTTACACAACGCTATTTTCATCGTTAATAAACATGAAAGCGATAGCATCGGCAGCACTTGACAAACAAGAAGACTCAGGTGAATACAAGGCTTTGGTATGTATTCTCCTTAATGGGGGTGCAGATTCGCACAATATGTTGATTCCCCGTGGACAATTCGAGTATGGGGAATACCTGACAACACGTTCGAATCTCGCTATTCCTCAATCGCAAATTATTCCGCTGAATCATGCGCCCGTGGATGGAAAGCTTTTCGGCATGCACCCCGAAATGCCCAATTTAGCTTCGCAGTTCAATTCGGGAAATCTTGCTTGGATTGCAAACGTCGGGACACTTATTGAACCCATCACAAAGAATCAGTACGAAACCAATACAGGAAGAACTCCCCTTGGTCTTTTCTCTCATTCAGACCAGATGAAACACTGGCAAACGGGTCGTCCTGCAGATCGGAGTACTCATGGCTGGGCTGGTCGGATGGCTGATTTGGTGCAGTCACAAAACAACAATCCGAACCTGTCGATGAACGTCTCCCTGAGTGGAACCAACTTTTTCCAAAACGGAGAAAATACGGTGGAATTCGCCATTCGTCACGACGGTCAAATCGGATTAAGAGGCTATGACCTCGAAAACAACTACCATAATGTTAGAAACGAAGGAATCAACAACCTTCTGGAACGGCAGTATGCTGATGTTTTTGAGAAAACCTATATAGATACTTTCAAACAATCAGTTGAAGGAAATGCACAAATGGAAGAGGCATTAGCCCTGGTTCCAAGTTTTGACAATGAATTTTCAAATACTCGACTCTCAGATCAACTCAAAATGATTGCGAGAGTGATCGCTGCGCGTGAAAGCCTAGGTTTTACAAGACAAACCTTTTTTATAAGAATCAACGGTTGGGACGCACATGATGAAGTTCTTGAATCTCAACTGGAACAACTTCCCATTCTAGACAGCGCCCTCGCCGAATTTTCAACGGTCTTGAACCAAATGGGAGTCAACGACAATGTAACGACATTCACTATTTCAGACTTTGGACGAACATTAACCTCAAACGGAGACGGTTCAGATCATGCCTGGGGAGGAAATGCAATGGTGATGGGGGGTGCTGTAAACGGTGGTCAGATTTACGGCAATTACCCGTCGTTGGAATTGGATTCGGAACTCATGCTCCCAAGGGGAGTGGTGATTCCGACTCTCTCATCGACCCAGTACTTCGCCGAATTGGCCATGTGGTTTGGCGTTAGTCAAAGTGATCTTTTCGAAATATTCCCTGACTTAGATAACTTCTTTCTTCCGGGCTCAGGGGCCCCAATTGGATTTATGAATCAAACGGCATAAGCTATGCGAATACTTCTACTTCTCATTGGAGTCGGTTTATCCATATTCACCCATGCTCAATGTTATCCGGATAGGCATAGCACATCTTGGAATGATGCATGGTATTCATGTGAGACCTCTCAAAATCCTAATCCCGAAAGAGGTGAAAGTCATTGGATACTCTATGACTTAAGACATGAATATCGCCTCGGGACGGGTAAAATGTGGAATATTAACGCTCCGGACAGGCTTACCGATGGTTTCAGGGATTTTTTCGTGGATTATAGCACAGACGGCGAGACGTGGAAGACCTTAGGTAATTTTACCCTTTCTCAGGGCGCTGGCCACCCATTATACGAGGGAGAAGAATTATTTGACTTCAATGCCGACACGGCCAAATACGTACTCTTCACGGCAGAGAGCAATTATGGTGGCGAATGTTTTAGAATAGCCGAAATGAAAATCCAGGTATTGGAACTTTCTCAAGAGCTCGGAAGCGCAGAAGACGGCTGTCTTTGGTCTACGGTTTACCCTAATCCACACGATGATTCATTTAACCTTGATATTGGTAGTCAATGCCCGGGACTGATTCGAACCAGACTTTTCGATACCACGGGTCGAATCGTTTTTGATCAGACTTTCCCTGAATCAGGGGTGGTAAATCAATCGATTAACACCTCGAATCTCAAGACGGGAATTTACTTGCTAACCATGGAACAAAATGGTGAAGTAATTCAGGAAAAGGTGGCCAAATTGAGGAATTGATTCTTCTTTTAGCTTGTTCAGCGGGATTCTATTGCTATTTTTCGAGTCAAATAAGAATCCGCCATGAGCACCATTGCCGAAAAAACTGAATCTGCTAAAGCAGGGATGAAAAAGTTTATGCGAAGACTTTTCGTAATCTTCATCCTGATTTTTATCGCCTTAATGCTCTTTTTCTACTACGGTGTATACAGCACAGGAGTGAGAGCGGGCGTGGTGCTCAAGGTCAGTAACAAGGGAGCTATTTTTAAAACTTACGAAGGTCAGCTCGACTTGCTCAGCTTCGGAGCGGTAAAAAGTGATAATCAGCTATCACAAACTTTTGAGTTCAGCGTCTACAAGGATGATAATGAATTGATTAGAGAGCTCGAAGAAGTGGCTCTTAGCGGTGAACGGGTAAGATTGCGGTACGAAGAAAAGTACGTAACACTCCCTTGGAGAGGCGATACCAAATATTTTTGCGTAGGAGTGGAACGTAGCGATGCACCTGGGGAGTCTCCAAAGCAAGATTCGGGATTTCCTGAGTAGGAATTAGAATCGACGGAAGTTGATTTTTTGAAATACAGATTTACTCAGCTATGAAGCGCTCTACACTATTTCTATCGTGGATTATATTACTGGTTATTGCAGGCTGTGATGGTGAGGATGATGAGAATGGTTCTCCAGGTAATCTGGATAATTCACTTCCTTTTAACTCATCAGGAACAATATCAGCCACCTACGAAGTAGGGAATTTCTCGAGCAATAACGTGACAGCTAGGTATAGGTCGAACAGTGAAAAATTTATGATTCTAGCGCAGAATACCGACTATAGCGAATTGGATATCATTTTGGATTCATTCGATGGAAATGGTATTTACCAAGTAGGTGGTGAAAATCGCCGACAGGCGGAATTCTACAATAATGAAAATGGTAACATGGTTTATTATTTTGACGGGGAAGGCACGCTGAGCATTCAAAATTATGATTCGGCTGAAGAAAGTTTCGAAGTTTCTTTTGACTTAACTTTCATACGCGCTATCGAAGGGGGTACGATAAATTTAAGCGGCTCCTCGAGTGAGCTTCAAATTGTCCAAATGCCCGAACCTGAATCAGGTGAGGTGTACATTTTTGATAAGAGCGGTTCTTTTTACAATCAACACTCTACTTTCGCTCAAGTTACGCATACTGATATCCTAGATATTGATTTTCTGGTCGAAATCGGATTGGATTCGAGAATTCAGGTGTTAATGCAGGAGGTCGAAAATCCTGAATCAATTACAGTAAAAAATGATTTATGGCGTGATATTCAAGATGAGAGTATCATTTACTGGGAGTACGACGGGGAAAACCAATTATTATCTGCTCATTTAAAAGATTTCCTGTTTAGTGATTTTGAGATATGGTTTGTCGATATGCCGTTCAGTCGTGTTCCACAATTCAATCTTTCAGATGGCGATGTTGTGTTCGTGCATCAAAATGACACGACTTATTTTGAGGCAGCCTCATTTGAGGTAGAATTTTTAAATGAGCAGTATTCCACCTTTGAAGCCGTAAATACAGAAGGGGAAAAACTTTATTTTCAAACCAGCTTACCAATTCCGTACAATCCTCAATATGACAGTCCTTACATAGGGACGGATGCCACGCTTCTTTATTTTGAAAATGAAGCTGACTTAAATCCATCATCCTCCTACGTAGGGATCTACACTACCTTAAATACAGAACAAAACCCATCAGTTGGCGATGTAAATTTCGTCTCTACAGATGGGGAGACAATTTTAAAGGCAAAGGGAATTCCATTCTTTTGATTCGTATTAAATGTGAATTGAACAGAAAGTGCACCTGAAAGGAAAACTTTGAACTCAAAAAATCTTTTTCGCAAGACGATATTAATGCTTTCTCCCAGCGAGAGAAGATTAAAACCCATTTCACATTGATGCTGAACGCAGCGATGCTCCTAGCTCTGCTCCCAATCATGATTGTGGATTTCCTGAGTAGACTTATTATTCGAACAAGGAGAAAATCAACTCTTGAGCTGCTACAGAGATTTCGGGCTGATTATCCTAATACACCTGATTTAAACGACTCTTTTCCGGACCGTAACTAGAGAGATTTAACTTCAGTCATCACAAAGCTGCTCTGCACGTGCGAGATATTCTTGAGTGAAGCAAGTTTCACGGTAACGAAGTTTCGGTAAGCCTCCATATCCGGGGTTGTTACTCTCAAAAGGTAATCGAATTGACCAGCCACGTGCAGACACTCTTCCACCTCATCAAATTTGACGATTTCACGCTCAAATTCACGGAGAAATTCAATTTTGTGCTCGTTCAGAGAAACTGAGCAGACAGCCATAAGGTTTCTATCCAATGCCTTACGGTTAATCCTGGCGTGATATCCGCTAATCACACCCGAAGCCTCCATCTTCTTTATTCTTTCGAATACAGGTGTGGCACTCAAGCCGACCTTTGCGGCAATTTCCTTGATGGCCAATTTGCCGTTTTCCTCTAGTACCTCAATAATTCTTTTATCCGTTTGGTCCAGCGAGAATTCCATTCTAAAACATATCAATTCGAAATCAAATATTAGAATATTATTCTATTTATTAATCATTAATGGTATATATTTCTTCTAATTGAAATCTATTCAGATCATTTGTACTTTTATATTAAAATATGAAGCCATGAAAAAGTTCAAACCCGAAAGCTTGATGATGTCTTATGGATATCATCCCGAATGGTCAGAAGGCGCAATAAAATCGCCGATATTTCAAACCAGCACTTTTGAATTCAGAAGTGCAGAAGAAGGGAAACGGTTTTTCGAAGTGGCTTATGGACACAGGAAGGCAAACCCTAAAGAAAGACCCGGTTTGATTTACAGCCGAATCAATAATCCCGATCTAGAAATTCTCGAATATCGTCTTTGCCTTTGGGATGAAGCTGATTCAGCGGCTGTATTCGAGAGTGGTATGTCGGCGATATCGACCGTTATGTTGGAATTCCTGAATCCCGGTGATCTGTTATTGATGAGCTCACCTCTCTATGGTGGAACAGATCATTTTACCAAACATGTACTAGATCGTTTTGATATTCACCTATTAGAATTCTCAGCAAAGGATAGTCCTGAGCAAATCGAAAAAATGTTGATTGAATCAGGTTTCAACGAAAAATTGGCAATGATTTATGTTGAAACTCCGGCAAATCCCACCAACGCCATGATCGATTTGAAGGCGATTTCAGAAATAGCGAAAAGACATGGAAGCAAAGAAAAGGAAGTGGTTTTTGCAGTAGACAACACCTACATGGGACCTCTTTGGCAACACCCACTCAAGCACGGAGCAGACTTAGTGATCTACTCAGCGACAAAATATATCGGCGGGCATAGCGACCTCATCGCAGGGGCGGTACTTGGTGGAAAGGAACACATGGACAGGGTAAGAGCTTTGAGGACATTCTTGGGAAATATGGCAGGTCCATGGACGAGCTGGCTCTTAATGAGAAGTTTAGAGACACTGAATGTTCGGATGACAAAACAAGCCGAAAATGCTGAAAAAGTAGCCGAATACCTCGACACACATCGCATGATCGATATGGTGTACTATCCGGGATTGATGCGCAAAGAAGATCCCGATATCGATAGTCTGATGAATCGGCAATGCGAGTCCAATGGAGCCATGATCAGTTTTGATATCAAAGGTGGAGAGAAAGAGGCATTTGCATTTCTAAATTCGCTCAAGCTTGTAAAACTTGCCGTAAGCTTGGGAAGTACCGAAAGTCTGGCACAACATCCGGCCACCATGACGCATGTTGACGTTTCAGAATCTGACAAAGCCAGAATGAATATCACCGAAAAACTGGTACGGCTTTCAGTGGGAGTTGAGGATTGCGATGATCTCGTCTGGGATTTGAATCAGGCTTTGGAAGTTGCTGAAAAAACATTGAACGCTTCAATTCCGGCTTAAGATTTGCTTCAACAATGGGCAAACCAATGTTGTTAAAAGAACATGAAAAGAAATGCCCTATTTGCCATCCTAATCTTATTCGAAGCATGTAGCACAGCGCAATACGAGAGAAACAAAGAATTTGTCGAACTGTCTGATAATTCTAAAGGTC
>CAZWQX010000110.1:0-13341 GCA_964635965.1 uncultured Cryomorphaceae bacterium | reverse complement strand
GGAAGCTATTCAAAATAGGGTTCAGGCTAATCTTTTCCGCAATTGCCCGATAGGTGTCTTCCTTAAATCTCTTTAGTAAATCTGCTTTGTCATACCCGTGAAAGGTGTCCACAATTTCATCGGCAAAGCGCACAAACCCGTATATGGAATAGATCGGGTTTCTCAAATCCTTTGCCAGAAACCGAATTCCAAGAGAAAAAGAGGTGCTGTAAGACTTGGTTGTCAACTTACTGCATCTTACTGAAACGCTATCGAATAATTCTTTCATGCCGGGATGGGATTAGCTTTAATCACCTCTTTAGCGACTACAGCGCCTGAAATCAAAGAAGGTGGTACACCTGGCCCCGGAACAGTGAGTTGTCCAGTGTAGAACAGGTTTTTGACCTTTTTATTATTCAGAGATGGTTTCAACAAGGCTGTCTGGTTCAAAGTATTCGCGAGTCCATATGCGTTGCCTTTAAAAGAATTATAATCCTTAATAAAATCACTGCATGCAAAGTCGCGCCGAAAAATAACGTGTTCGCTAATTTTTTGTTCAAACGTATTCTCCATACGCTTCATTACCAGATCAAAATAGTGATCTTTTATCTTTTGGTCATCCATTAACCCAGGCGCAGTAGGTATAAGAATGAAAATATTCTCGCATCCCTCCGGAGCAACCGTGGGGTCCGTGACCGAAGTGGCCGAAACGTAAAACAGCGGCTTGTCAGGCCATTCAGGGTTGTCATAAATCTGTCCGGCGTGTCTTTCGAAATCAGTATCGAAGAACAAATTGTGGTGAAGAATACCGTCGATTTTTTTGTTTAGCCCCACGTAATAGAGGATGCTCGAAGGCGCCATGGTTCGTTTTTCCCAATATGGATCAGAATAATTTCTGTACTCCTTAGGCAGCAGAGCCGTTTCCGTATGATGATAATCTGCTCCTGAAATAACCGTATCAGCCATTTGCGTCTGTCCACCAGATAGTCGTATTCCCTTAGCCCTTCCATTTTCGATTAAAATCTCATCCACAGGAGAAGAAAGATTGATTTTAACACCTTTCTCTTCGGCGAGGGCAACCATTCCCTCAACAATTTTATGCATCCCTCCTTTTGGGTACCAGGTTCCCAAAGCGATATCTGCATAATTCATTAGGCTGTAAAGGGCAGGGGTTTTAGAAGGTTTTGCCCCTAAAAAGAGAACGGGAAACTCCAATAATTCAATGAGGTATGGATTCTTGAAGTATTTCCTAACGTGTTTGGATAGTGAGCTGAGTAGTTGAAGTCGAAAAGCTCCTTTAACCACCCGCATGTCCGCGAATTCCATCAGACTTTTACCAGGCTTGTACACAAGCTCGTTTATCCCAACTTCGTATTTGTAAGCGGCCTCTTCTAAAAACTTCTTAAGATTTTCACTACTTCCGGGTTCGTACTTTTCAAAGAGTTCATACATGCCTTCCATGCTTGCGGGAAGGTCCATGCGATGATCCTTAGCGAAATAAACCCTGTAAGAAGGATCGAGCCTGACGAGGTCGTAGTAATCTGCTACACTTTTGCCAAACTGATTGAAATATCTTTCGAACACATCGGGCATCCAATACCAACTCGGGCCCATATCGAATGTGAAGCCATCTGCTTGGAACTTTCGTGCTCTTCCCCCTGGACTATCATTCTTTTCGAATATGGAAACTTCATATCCTCGGTGAGCCAAATGGGTAGCAACAGAAAGTCCGGCAAAGCCGGACCCGATAACAATAACCTTATTTTTCATGGTGACTAGCGGTAATCGGAGAGCGCCAGCATTAATTTCTTACGCGCCAAAAAGATACGACTTTTGATTGTTCCGATAGGTAGGTTCAATTTGGCAGCTATTTCTTTGTACTTAAATCCGCGATTATACATCTGAAAGGGAATTCTGTATTCATCTTCCAATTTGTCAATCTGGCTCTTAATCTGATCGTGTGACATGACACTTTCCGGATTAGCCATCCCTTTTGAAGTAGCAGCAGTATTTATATAGTACTGTTCATCCGTTTTGTCAATTATTGTGTTAGCTCTCACAGCCTTGCGATAATTGTTGATGAAAGTATTTCGCATGATGGTGTACAACCATGCTTTTAAGTTTGTCTTAGCTTCAAACTTATCTCTATAAGTAAGAGCTTTCAAATAAGTCTCCTGTAGGAGATCGTTCGCGGCTTCATCGTCTTGGGTAAACCCATAGGCGAATGATTTCAATGATTTCTGGTAAGTAATCAAAAGATTGTCGAAGTCGTACTGGCTCATCTTTTAGAGAGTTACGGTTTGTTTTGTTTAACAAATATAGCATATGATTAAACAAAACCAAGTATTAACAAGTGTTAATATCCGTTATTCTAAGCCAATTTGAGATTTTCTAAAGGGCTTATAATTTGATTTACAGGTAATTAGGTTTGTAAACTTTTTGTTTAAGTTTCCTATAATTTACTTAAACAAAATCAGGAGCGATTGAGAAATTCCTTGAATTCTTTTAACGATTGGTTGAACGAAAGCCGAGAATCTTTCAAGATTTCTTGTTCGTTTTCTATTCTGTTCGTTAATATGATAGGAGTTGATGGAAACAAATCGAGCACTTCCTTAAGGAGCTTGTTCAAATTATCCGTAGCATTAATGCTCAAAGAAGAAGTGAGTATAAAATCAGCAGGGTTTTGAGAATTCACTTTGACCACATCACTTAAAGGAACGGACTGACCTAGATAAATTACCTTATGTCCCGCTTTTTGGATGAGATAGCTGTAGAATAAAAGACCAAGTTCGTGCAACTCTCCTTCAGGTAGAAAAAGCAAAAACCTCTTGGCATTTTCTTTCACCATCATTCCTTGACTATCTATGGCCACAATAAGTTTTTGCCTGATAAGATTACTGATGAAGTGCTCTTGTGCGGGATTGATTGCACCAGCTTGCCAAAGAATACCCACTTTCCTGAAAAAGGGGTATATAATATTTAATACCGTCTGCTCGAATCCAAGCCTCAACGTGCAGTTGGCCAAAATTTTCTCAAAACGAGATTCGTCCACTTCAACCATCGCAATAACCAAACTCTCGATTTGAAGACCTTCTTCTACTTCTTCGCTCGAGATTTCAAGAACTTTCAGGTGAAGCTCTTCAGCAGAAAGTCCAACAATTTTTGAAATCTTAATTCCATAATTGTTGAGAATGGCTATGTTGAGAATTTTCTTTAGCTCGTCGTTGGAATAATAGCGAATGTTGGTGTCGGTGCGGCTGGGCTCAATAATCCCGTACCGCTTCTCCCATATTCTCAGGGTATGCGCTTTAATACCGGATATTCGCTCAATGTCTTTTATCGAATAATTTCCCATCTCCGCCCGATCTTCACTTCCTTAAACATCAATTTGATTGGCTTTGTTTAACGGTATTGCCGCATTGCTAAACAAAAATAATAAAAGACTTAAACAATTTCCTTAACTGTTGAGAATTATTTACTTCCTAATTTAGAGCGTGAATCTTACGGAAAAGATTAAAGTACTCCCTCAGAAACCCGGTGTATATCAATTCAAAGACGCTGAGGGCACGATAATTTATGTAGGAAAAGCGAAGAGTTTAAAGAATCGCGTCAACTCCTATTTTCAGAAACACGGAGGCCATTCAGGACGAACGCGTGTGATGATAAAGCGGATAAAAGACTTTTCATTTATCGTGGTTGAAACGGAATTGGATGCTCTTCTGCTTGAGAATACCCTCATAAAAAAATATCGACCCAGGTATAACGTACTTCTGAAAGACGACAAAACATTTCCATGGCTTTGCATAAAAAACGAGCGTTTTCCTCGTGTGTTCCCCACAAGAACGAAAATTGAAGATGGTTCTGAATATTATGGACCTTATGCCTCGGTTAAAACAATGAAGACCCTTTTAAACCTAATTCGAAGGCTCTACAAAATTAGAACGTGCAAGTACGATCTAAGCCAGGCAAATATCGAAAAGGGGAAGTTCAAGGTTTGTCTTGAATATCACATTGGAAACTGTCTTGGGCCGTGCGAAGGGAAGCAGTCTCTAGAAGACTACGACGCCCAAATAGCCGAAATCAAGCAAATTATCAAAGGAGATATTTCCGGCGTTATAAAACACCTTGAAGAACGAATGGCCATATACGCCGACAAACTAGACTTTGAGTTGGCGCAAGACATTAAGGATAAGCTAGATCTGCTAAAGTCCTACCGGAGCAAAAGCTCGGTTGTCAATACGGCTGTGGGAGACGTAGATGTTTTTGCCCTGGTATCTGACATGCATAACGCCTATGTGAATTATATGAAAGTGGTTGATGGTGCTGTGGTTCGAAGTCATACGTTGACATTCAAAAAACGTCTGGATGAAAACAATGCAGAGGTTTTGGTTCAGGCAATAGCTGAAATAAAATCGAGGTATGATACCTTATTCAAGCAAATTTTTGTGAGTGACCACTTAGACATTAACCTGGAAGGCCATGCGATTCACGTACCTCAGAGAGGGGACAAAAAGAAGCTTCTGGATCTTTCTATGCGCAACGCGAAATACTTTATGTTGGATAGGCAAAAGCAAACGAAATTCGCTGACCCTGAAAAACATACGCAGCGCATAATGGAGCAAATGAAGTCGGACCTCCGATTAAAGGAAGTCCCGAAACACATTGAATGCTTTGACAATAGTAACTTCCAAGGGACAAACGCAGTGGCTGCATGTGTGGTTTTTCGCGATGGAAAACCCAGCAAAAAAGAGTACCGTCACTTCAACATTAAAACAGTAGAAGGACCTGATGACTTTGCTAGCATGAAAGAAGTAATCTTTCGGAGATACAACCGGTTGATAAACGAAGGAGAACCCCTACCTCAGCTGGTAATAATTGATGGGGGAAAAGGTCAACTCAGCGCTTCTTTAGAAAGTTTTGATCGTCTGGGAATAAGAGGAAAAGTTGCTGTAGTCGGTATCGCAAAAAAATTAGAAGAGGTCTATTTCCCGGGAGATTCTGCTCCTTTATATATTGACAAGTCGTCTGAAACGCTAAAGATTATCCAAAATGCCAGAAATGAAGCACACCGTTTTGGTATCACTCATCATCGGAACAAAAGAAGCAAGTCAGCCATTCAGAGTGAGCTGATCTCAATTCCAGGCATAGGAAAATCGACAGCTGAAAAACTGTTGAGAGCTTTTCAATCTGTCAAACGAATTAAAGAATTGAGTGAAAAAGAGATTGCTAATGAAATAGGAAACTCCAAGGCCAAGGTTGTCAAAACTTGGTTTGATGCTTAAGGAGCAAGCTTATCGGCCAATATCCTAAGCTCTACCACAGGGGAAATTCTCTGATAGATCACATTATACACCGCCTCGGCAATGGGTAAATCAACCTCTAGCTTTCTATTCAACTCGTAAACGCTTTTAGTCGCAAAATAACCCTCGGCTATCATATCCATTTCCAATTGAGCCGTTTTGACGGTGTATCCTTTTCCTAGCATAAACCCAAAAGTTCGGTTTCTAGAAAACTTTGAATAAGCCGTCACCAGAAGGTCTCCCAAGTAAGCAGATTCCTTTACATCTCTATGAAAGGGATTTACCTTATCGAGAAAACGCTCCATTTCAGTTGCGGCAGACGAAATCAAAATGGCCTGAAAATTGTCCCCGTAACCCAATCCTCCGGCAATACCTGATGCAATCGCGTAAATATTCTTAAGAACCGAAGCAATTTCGGCACCGAACAGATCGTCGCTCACCGTCGTTTTCATGAAACGAGCAGACAACATGCTCGCCATCAATTTGGCATTTCCTTCGTCCATGCATGCAATGGTCAAGTATGACAGTCTTTCCATCGCAACTTCCTCTGCATGACAGGGTCCGCAAACGACTCCGATGTTGTCATATGGGATTTTGAATTGTTTCTTGAAATACCTTGCAGGAATGGATTGCGCCTCAGGAATTATTCCCTTGATCGCTGAAAAGATAACCTTCCCTTCAAAATCTTTAGGCGTCAGCTCTTTCAGAGAGTCGTGGACGAAAGCTGAGGGCACGGCAATTATCAGAACATCCGAATTGCTGACAATTTCAGCAACATTGGTAGAAAGATAGAGCTTAGTGATGTCAAACTCTACAGCTCTCAGATAATTGGGATTATGATGGTAATTCTTGATGTGAACGACGGCTTCTTCATTTCGCATCCACCAATTAATGTGCTCATTCTTTTCAGAGAGGATTTTAGCCAACGCAGTCGCCCATGATCCGCCACCAATAACACCAATACGTTTCGAATTTCCCATGCCCTTGCAGGCTAAAGATAGGAATGTTATTAGATTCGAAAACTCAAAACGATCAAGATGAAATCACCCATTCTGCTCATAGCATACTTATTCTTAACACTCTTTATCTCGAGCTGCTCAGAAAGGATGACTCAAGTAGAAAAGGAGAGTCTTTTTTCAGATCCAACGATAAGAACAATTTATGATTTGGGTCATTCAAGAGATTCTTTAGGAGTGCTGAAATATGCCCAATCGGATAGACCGATTGACCGAACCGCAGTCGCCAAAGCGTTTTCTTCCATCCAACCTGTAAATTGCCCTGAAGAATTGCACGAACTACTTATGGATCCCATTCCTTACGTTCGGCTCTATGCGAGCCACGCCGTAGGGCAAATAGGTGACGAAAACTCACTCCCCTTTCTGGAAAAAGCATTCAAAAAGGCCACTATTCCAGAAATTAAAGCGGAACTCCTTGAGGCAATTGGAAAATGTGCGGATCAAAACGCAATGGACTTTTTAATACGACACAATCCTTCTACTGCAATTGAAGAGAGCGGAAAGGTTTGGGGTATCTATCGCGCCATGCTCAAGGGTCTTCTACGACAAGAGCATATCGAAATTGTTGTTGCTCATTTAAAATCGAGTGAAAATGAAACAAGGCTAGCAGCAGCAAACGTTTTAAGCCGACAACGATCCTTCCCTTTGACCAATTATACGGATGTCGTTTTTGAACATTTCGAATCGGAATCTGATCCCCACATCTCTTTGCGATTGCTAAATGTATTGAGGGAAACAAGTGAAGGACAAAATGCAGGTCTGACCGTCCTCGAAACCAGTTCGAACGCTCTTCTCCGATCTTCGGCGCTCATGAATATCAAAGACCCCGAGAACCATATTCCTTTGCTCGAATCCTCAGTGATGTCAGGATCTCCCTGGGAGGCGATGACGGCGTCCAAAGTTCTTTCTACACTAGAAAGTTATAGTCCCAGCCAAGAGGTGGTTTCCTATGCTTACACTTCCGAGGTGCCTGAAGTGGTGAGCCTTATAGCAGAGAGGTTGCTAAATACTGATTGGGAACAAGGTCGAACATTCTATCTGAACAATCTTGAAAGGTTCAGCAACCCTGTGAAACAATCCTATTTAGTAGGAATTTGGTCTCAATTTCCCGTCGGGATCGATTCATTATCAAACTACTTGTTTATCGATGGTCCTATTGGTACTTCAGCAGCCATGGCCGTAGTTTCTGGAATTCAAAAATATCCCGAATGGGAAGAAAAGTTCTCTCAAATGGCAAGCGAAGTTTTTAAAAAGAAGCTCTTCTCTCAAAGCATCGTGTTTTCGAACTACATCCGGGAAGAAGGTGATGAAGCATCATTTTATAAGGAGTCATTAATGGAAATTCTCGAGCATTTCAATTCTCCGGAAAAAGTGGAAGGCTATTTAGAAATAGCCAAAACCCTAAACGAAATTTACGAATACAAGACCGAGGAAATAGAGCTAACGCATCCTCCAATCAATTGGGAACACGTTCAGACCCTTAATACTGAGTCAAAAATGATACTTTATGTCAAAGGAGATGAATACCCGGTCTCTTTGGTTTTAGAAGATGCTCCTGCCTCAGTCTCTTACATAGCGAATCTAGCGAAAGAGAGGTTCTACGATGGAACATATTTTCACAGAATCGTACCAACGTTCGTTAGTCAAGGCGGCGGGCCAAGAGGAGATGGGTTTGGAAGCACTGATAATCTTCTCCGATCGGAATTTGCCCCAATAAAATATGGCCCGGGAGTTGTTGGCTTGGCCACAGCAGGAAAAGACACGGAAAGCTGTCAATTCTTTTTTACCCACACTTCTACCCCTCATTTAGATGGCCGCTACACAATTATCGGAGCCTCTGAAGCCCAGCTATTTGACATTGAATCAGGAGCAGTGATCGATTCTGTCAGAATTGATTAAACAAAAAAACTTGTAACTCTTAAAGAAGTTCTTCCGTTCAACTGAAGCCTTTTCACCCAAATCGGCTCAGTGCTATGAATCTTTCTGAACTTACAAAGCTCTCCCCCTCTGAACTACGCCTTGTAAGCAAGAAGAACTTTATCTTTTTTGCAGTACTAACTCTGATAGACTTGTCAGCTTTTTACTACAGTCTGTTCATGGAAAATTGGCCTACGCTTTTTCTTTCGCTAGGGTTTTTTATTGCTTGTTTGGCCATATATGATAATTACCGCGTTACGAAGGAGCTAATTTCTGCCTATTGAATTAACCTTCTACCCAAGACTTTACTTCATCGAGTTGCAGCGCGGGAATTTCAAGCTTGTTCTTCTTTCGGAAGCCATTTAGCTTTTGATGCAGGACGGTAGGCTTTTCATTTTTCAGACTCTCTACGCTATCGTAGCCTGCCTTAATGGCTACTTCGGCCCAAGCCAAAGGAAGTCCCGCCTGCTCGAAGTCTTCCGGGCCCGCAGACTTTTGCACCTTCTCAGGCCTCATCTGAGGAAAAAACAGTACTTCTTGAATCGATACATTGTCGGTTAGTAACATCACCAAACGGTCTATCCCAATACCTAAACCCGAGGTCGGTGGCATCCCATATTCCAATGCTCTGAGAAAGTCATTATCGATAAACATCGCCTCATCATCTCCCTTTTTCGACAACTTAAGTTGGTCCTCGAATCGCTCCCTTTGATCAATGGGGTCGTTCAACTCAGTGTAGGCATTTGCAATCTCTTTCCCGTTGATGATTAGTTCAAACCTCTCTGTTAGTTCCGGATTATCACGATGCTTCTTACATAAAGGAGACATCTCAACCGGATAGTCAATGATAAAGGTTGGTTGGATAAGGTTTCCTTCGCATTTCTCACCAAATATCTCATCGATAAGTTTTCCTTTACCCATTGTTGGGTCGGTATCTACATTCAGATCCTGACATACTCGCCTTAAATCCTCCTCGTTCATCCCTGTTATATCAACCCCGGTGTACTCCTTTATAGCGTCAATCATCGTAAGCCTTCTGAAAGGGGCTTTGAAAGAGATGTTTTGATCACCTACCATAAGGTCTGTACCTCCGTTTACCTCTTCAGCGACTCTTTGAAGGGTGTTTTCGGTAAACTCCATCATCCATTTGTAGTCTTTATAGGCTACGTAGATTTCCATGATAGTGAACTCAGGATTGTGGGTCCTGTCCATTCCTTCATTTCTGAAGTCTTTGGCAAACTCATACACCCCTTCGAAACCACCGACAATCAGCCTTTTGAGGTAGAGTTCGTTGGCAATCCTTAGATATAACGGTATGTCCAGGGCATTGTGATGCGTAATGAAAGGGCGGGCGGCAGCACCTCCCGGGATGGGTTGTAAAATTGGCGTTTCCACTTCGAGATAACCCGCTTCATTAAAGGCCCTTCTCATCGTGTCAACAATCTTTGTCCTCTTGATGAAAGTTTCTCTAACCTTGGGATTCAGCGTTAAATCGACATATCGCTGGCGGTATCGCTGCTCGGGATCGGTGAATGCGTCATAAACATTACCCTGGTCATCCGTTTTCGGGAAGGGGAGTGGTTTTATCGATTTACTCAGTAGAGTAAATTTCTCGACATGAACCGATATCTCGCCTACTTTAGTTCTAAATACGAATCCTTCAATCGAAACATAGTCACCTCGATCAATCAGCTTTTTGAAAAGATCGTTGTAGAGTGACTTATCTTCTCCGGGGCAAATTTCATCACGGTTAAAATAGGCTTGGATGACTCCTGTCTTATCTTGGATTTCCGCAAATGACGCCTTGCCCATTATGCGTTTATTCATAAGTCTTCCCGCGAGCTTAACTCCTTTCCACGATTCAATTTCTGCGTCATTGAAATTCTCCTTAATCTCTTCGGCGGTGTGGGTAACTTCAACTTCCTCAGGCGGATAGGGATCAATTCCCATCTTTCTTATCGCCCCGAGTGATTCGCGCCTAATAATCTCTTGTTCAGTAAGTCGTTGCATGACCTTTCAAAAAAATTTTGGCAAAGATAATGAATTGCCCTCCCGAGGAACATTGGTATCTTCGACGCCGTATACAGGAACAAAAATTTACCCCGGTCTATGACAAAACAAGAAGCCATTGCTGAAATGCATCGATTAATTGAGGAGTTTCCCTCAAACATGGTTGAAGCCATCAAAATCGGAAAAGAAGCCACTTCAAACTTCAAGACTAAACCCATTCAAAATGTTCTGATTTCAGGACTGGGAGGTTCGGGTATTGGAGGGAAATTTGCCTCCCAACTCGTTTGGGATCAATGTTCTGTTCCTATTGCTTTAGTTCATGACTACAGAATTCCGAACTGGGTAAACGAAAACACTCTTTTCGTGGCCTGCAGTTATAGCGGAAATACAGAAGAAACGATGAGCACGTTGGAAGAAGCGATGTCAAAAGGAGCTCAAATCGCCTGCGTGACATCAGGAGGTAAGTTAGAAGCAATTGCCGAAGAAAACGATTATAACGTCATTAAGATACCCGCAGGGCAACCGCCGCGAACCAGCTTTGGTTTTAATGCTATGCAGCAGCTTTTTATTTTTCAAGCTTATGGAATTATTGAGGGGTCTTTTGTAAATGACCTGAGCGCAGCTGCAAGTCTATTGAGTTCAGAAGCTGCTTCAATGAAAGAAGAGGCTGCGAAAATTGCCAAAGAGATTAAAGACCGCATTCCTGTAATCTACGCTGAAACCTACTTTGAGTCAGTTGCCATCAGGCTGCGACAGCAAATCAATGAAAATGCAAAAACTCTTTGTTGGCATCACGCTCTTCCTGAGATGAACCATAATGAACTCGTATCATGGGCCGGTGGAAGCAAGGACTACGCCGTTTTAATGATAAGGACACCCGAAGATCACCCGGGAACTTCAAAAAGAATGGAATTGAGCAAAGAGATCATTTCCAGATATACCGATAAGGTTATTGAATTAACGCCTACAGGAAACTCAAGAATTGAAAGGGTATACTCGCTTATTCACTTAGCGGATTGGATTTCCTACTATCTGGCTGTCGAAAAAGATGTAGATCCAATTGAGATTGACGTGATTGATTATTTCAAAGCCCAACTAGCCAAAGGTTGAAAAAATCGAGCCAGAACGTTCATCTAGAAAACCTAGGACAGAAAACCTTCCAAGAAGCTTGGGATTACCAAGAGTCGCTATTTAAACGAATTGTCGATCGAAAGATCGAAATACGAAAATCGGGAAAAGATCTACCTGCTCCTGATAACTATTTGCTATTTGTACAACACAACCACGTCTACACGCTTGGTAAGAGTGGTGATCCAAAAAACCTCCTCCTTAACGAAGAAGAGTTAAACCGGCGCAGGATTGACTATTATAAAATAAACCGGGGTGGAGATATCACCTACCACGGTCCCGGTCAGATTGTGGTTTACCCAATTCTCGACTTGGATCAGTTTTTTACGGACATCCACAGATACTTAAGAACCCTTGAAGAGGCAGTAATTCAAACCATGAAAGAATATGGCCTCGAAGGGGGGCGAATTGATGGCTTAACAGGGGTGTGGCTGGATTTCGATGACATGGAAAAAGCGAGAAAAATCTGCGCCCTTGGTGTTCGGGCCAGCCGTTGGGTAACAATGCATGGGCTTGCTTTTAATATCAATACGGATCTCTCATACTTTAAGAATATCGTCCCGTGTGGCATTGACGACAAAGACGTGACCTCAATGGAAAGAGAGCTAGGCCGAAAACTTGATCAGTTTGAGGTAAGCCAAATCCTCCTTTCTCATTTATCAAAACTCTTTGGGTGGAACTTGATTTCCTAACTTTAGATAAAGAAAAACGCTGTGATTAAAGACATCGATGATCCAAAAGTCGAGGACATTGCGTTGGCCGCCGTTCCTCAGAAAAACCCGGAGTCAGGTGTTGACGAGTGGTACATTTACTTAGTGAATCTCAAGGAGGTAGAAATCACCAATGTGCTGATCGCTTCCCGAGGATATGGCGAAATCAACCAAGAGTCGGTTGAAACCTCACAACTCCGACATTTCGTTGAAGCAATTCCTCCTAAGAGCTATGTAAAGGTAGAACCCATCATGGAAAAGCTATTCGCTCTCAATAATCAATACTGGGTTAGTTTCTATATTGACCGAACAATATTTGATAAGAAATACGTGTTTCTTGCAGAAACCATTCAAAAAGGAAACTTGACGGATGTTCCTTTAATGCAACAAAAAGGCGTTTTGCTCAAATAATGATTCTAGACATTTGTCTTGTTTTGCCCCTGGCTTGGGGAATGTTTAAAGGGTTCAAACGAGGCTTGATTATTGAACTGTGTACTCTAATGGCCTTGGCTCTTGGTGTTTATGGCGCAGCGAAACTCGGTGATTGGGGTGGTGAATATGTTCACAACAGTTTCAACACGGATCCAACCTTAAGCCGCGTGCTCGGTTTTGCCCTTGTTTTTCTGCTGATAGTTATTGCGGTATATTTTTTCGGAAAAGCTTTAGAGAAGGTTGTAAAACTAGTAGCTCTCGGCATCTTTAATAAGTTGGCAGGACTTCTGTTCGGCGCTGCAAAATATGCTCTTGTATTAAGTGCCATTCTCTTCTTGATAGAAAGGTTTCCCTTCACGGAATCCTTGCTTTCGCCGGATCAAAAATCAAATTCTTATTTATACGAACCAATATCAGGAATACTACCTGTGTTGTATCCTGTAGTAACCGATTCGGGATGGATTGATCAAATCGAAAATACTTTCGAAGAAATCAAAGAAGAACTACAGATTAATCAAGAATAGCCGCAATGCCGGGAAGATTCTTTCCTTCCAGATATTCAATCATAGCGCCTCCACCTGTAGAAACATAGCTCACTTCCTCACTTAATCCAAACTTATTCAAGGCAGCTACGGAGTCTCCTCCTCCCACTAAGGTGAAAGAACCGTCTTTGGTAGCGGCTGCTAATGATTTTGCCACCGTTACGGTTCCTTTTGAGAAATTCTCCATTTCGAAAACGCCCATTGGGCCATTCCAAAGTGTGACTTTTGCTCTGCGAATTAATCCGTAAAAATGATCTATGGTTTTTGGACTAATATCTAACTCCATCCATCCATCGGGGATTTTGTT
>CAZWQX010000109.1:7665-13414 GCA_964635965.1 uncultured Cryomorphaceae bacterium | reverse complement strand
ATTATGGACCGAGTGAAATGGTTAGCAACAATCAAGAAGGATACGATGCTACGAAATCAATTGTTAAGATTGAGTAGTTAAATAAGCCACCAATACACTAAGAATTCAAGGCTGGTCAATGAGATAATTGGCCAGCCTTTTTTTGACTCGAGTCGAAAAGTAAGAAGAAGAGTTCCCTTGAAGATTATATATTGTAGGCTGTTGCCAACCAATTGAATCCTCGATGCGGAAACTATTTATTGGAATTGCCATTCTCATTGCCTTAGCCGTGGCTTTTTTCTTCGGTTTCGCGTACTGGGTGGAGGCAAACTTCGAGGCAACCATAAATAAGAGTGAGAATAGGGCCTACGACATCCGCTATGCGGATTTTGATCTCCATTCATTCTTCAAAGGGGTAACCCTTACCGATGTATCCATCGTTCCACTTCAACGCGACAGTGGAGCCGTAGTTGAGGGAAGTGTCTCCAAGGCAGAGTTGGCAGGACTTGCTTGGACCGATTTTCTGTTTAACCGTCGTCTCCATCTGGAAAGTATCGTTTTTGAAGAGCCTCGTTTTGAGGTAAACATGTACCAAAAACGGGTAAAGAAAAAGAAGCACAAAACAGGACTACAGGGTCTTTTTGCAGACATCATTTCCAGGGCCAATTTGGAAGACTTTATTATCGATGAAGGAACTGTAATCATCAAAGATGGACCAACCGGGAAACTGAAGGGAAGAACCAAAAGAATCAGCATTTGGGCGGAAGAGATTGAAACGGATTCCCTTAAGCTGAAGTACATCGTTCCTTTTGAATTGGGTAATCTGAGGGTTGAGCTGGATTCCATCATGTACAACATCAACGAGTATACTCAGGCCAACATGGGGCATTTGAGTTACGATTTGAAAAAAGGAGAATTATTACTCCAAGACTTGCACCTGGGTTTTGATCGTTCTTGGGTAGCAGTAAGCCATAAGATGGGTATTCAAAACGATATCATCGATTTTGATCTGAAGGAGATAGCCATTACGGAGATGGATTTTTACAGTTCGATTTTGAGCGATTTGGATATCGAAGCGGGCAGAATGTCTATTGAAGGACTCGACCTTCGCGTTCAACGAAACAAGAACTACGAGCGTCCTCCCGATGAGGTGAAACCCATGTTTAAAGGGATGATCGATTTAGTTCCATTTACATTGATCATCGACACCATCGACGTGATCAATTCTAAAGTCAGCTACTCGGAAGTGCCCAAAGGAAAGAAAAAGCCCGGAACCATTCGAGTGGAGAAGATCAACGGAAAGATCGTTGATCTCAATACTGCCCAAGATGATAGAGAAGATGTAGAGACCATGAAGTCGTCTTTTACCGCAGAACTCAACGGGGCGGCACCTATGAAAATCAGACTGGATGTTCCCTATGACAACGAGGCCTTTAGTCTTGATGTAAATATGTCGTTCGAGAATATGAAGAGATTGAATTCCAGCTTACTTCCTCTGGTTGGGGTAGAAATTCACACAGGCCATATCCATAAACTGGCTTTCTCCATGCAGGCAACAAAGTTTACCGCGGGGAATACATTTATCATGGATTACGACAGTTTATCCCTTACCGCTCTCAAAGAGGTAGAGGGAAAGGGAACGCATAAACGGGGCCTTGTTACAAGTTTGGCCAATGCAGCTATTCGCACAAAAAATGTTCCTGGAAACAAGCATTACCGACAAGCGGAATACCTCTCTGAACGAAATGTCTACCGCGCTCCTTTTCAGTTTATTGTGCAAAGTATGATGGAAGGGGTATTGGAAATCGTTCCTTCAAAATCGGCTCGAGCTCTTCTCAATTCGAAGAAGAAAAAGGAAGAAAAGCATAAAAACAAAGAGAAAAAGAAGGACGAGAAACGCAAGAAAAAAGAAGAGAAGAAAAACAAAAAGAAATGAATCGAATATGGCTTCTCACTTTTTTCATTTTGAACGTCTTTTCGTTCTCATTGCCTTCGTCCGCGTTGGCTCAACGTGTTAAGCCTTCTGAGAAAGATTCCACCAAAAACTTTCACTTTCGTCCTGTACCATATGTGAATTATGATCGAACCCAAGGATTCTCTTTAGGAGCGATACTGATTGGGATGTATAAAATAAATCCTTCGGACACTTTATCTCCTGAATCCCTTTCGGGAATTCTGGGCCTTTACACCACCGAGAAGAATGCCGTTTACCTTGCGTTTCAACAGTTTTATTTCGGTCAAAATAAATGGCGAGGGACCTTTGCCATTGGTGCCGCCGATCGAGGATTTCAATTTTACTCAGATGTTGGTGCTGCCTTCGTAGATTACAACACGGCTTCCTTTTTTGTATATACAGTAGGTCAACGCATGGTGATTCCTAAGCTCTATCTCGGTCCGACATACACTTACGTGGAGACCGAAACTGAAATAGGCGAGGGGTTCATCAGCAAGAAGACCTTTAATGCCTTGGGCTTAAAACTCACCTATGACCATCGGGAGAATGTGTATTACCCAACCAATTCATCTCTTACCAATTTTACATGGTTCAATACACCCGAGGGATTGGGTAATGAATTCGTTACCAACAAGCTCGACTTTGATTATAGCCTTTACCGTCCTATTGCTGACGATCGCGATGTTTGGGCCTCCCGTGTGAAGCTTGGATTAGGAATTGGAGACGTGGTTTTCGAGCAGCAATACATTATTGGAGAGATTGATATTCGCGGGTATACGCAAGGCGAACACCGCGGTGACAACATTGCCACCATTCAAACCGAATACCGTTGGAACGGGTTGGGAAAGGCTGGGTTTGTCGGTTTTTTTGGCCTTGCGACGGTCTGGGGAAACGAAGATATTTCAGCGAGCAACGGCGAAATATTTCCTGCGGGAGGAGTAGGGTTCCGCTACACGGTTTTTGAAGAACAGCACATGAACGTAGGGTTGGATGCCGCTGCGGGCAAAGACGACTGGGGGATTTATTTTAGAATTGCCGAGGCTTTCTAAATCATTCTAATTTGCCGCTTCAGCATCTTTGGCATTTGCGTAATGAATAGTCCTTTGTGGGAATGGAATCTCAATTCCCGCTTTATCGAAGGCGTATTTTATCCGATAATTGAACTCTCGGGCAGTTTGCCATTGCATTCCCGGATTGGTTTTGATTCGCACCTTGAACACAATGGCACTGTCTCCGAAACGATCGAGTCCTGCAATTTCCACTTCGTCGCGGATGATTTTGCTGTATTCTTCATCCTTCTTCATGCTTTGCCCAACCTCTTGAATGATTTCCATCACCTTTTTCGGATCCTCCTTGTAGGCCACACCGACGTCCAACACAGTCGCCGACCATTCACGGGTGCGGTTCGAGAGAGAGTTGATTTTACCGTGTTGAAAGATGTGCACCACTCCGCTGTAATCCCTGAGTTCAATGGTGCGAAGCTCGATGGATTCTACCAAACCACCGATTCCATTAATCTCGACTACATCGCCTACCCGTGCGTGGTTTTCGATTAGAAAGAAGAAGCCGGAGATCACGTCTCGCACCAATTCCTGAGCACCGAAACCAATCGCCAAACCAATAATTCCTGCTCCTGCTAAAAGCGGAGCAATATCCAGTCCAAGTTTTCCTAAGAAGATGAAAATGAATATTACGGCAACCGCCGCTCGAATCAAGCCACGTAGATGTGAGAACAACGTGTCAACTCGTTTAGCTTCTTCCGTTTTACCGTCCTTAACTCTACTGTTGTATACCCTGTTTCTAATACGCTTGAAAAGGCCATTTAGAATCCAAGTTGCCAAAAAATAGATGATGATTATGGCTACTAATCCGGGACCTCGATCGACGATCCAGTTCCAGACTTCACCGGGTATCTTTTCAAATGCTGCAGTATCCATCAATAGTCCATTAAATACCGAATCGGTAATTCAACATAAACATCAGCTGTTGCTTACTCTGTAGAAAACCGTACTCCGCTCTGAATTGCCAATTTGGGTTGTGCTGGTAATTGAACCCAAGCAACATATTCCAGTCGAATTCGAG
Source organism: uncultured Cryomorphaceae bacterium (assembly GCA_964635965.1). GTDB lineage: Bacteria > Bacteroidota > Bacteroidia > Flavobacteriales_D > Cryomorphaceae > JAKVAV01. The sequence continues at coordinate 9,399 of CAZWQX010000109.1, read as the reverse complement.
TCGTTTATCAAACTGATAATAAACCGTTTTTTCGCTGATGTCCCTCAGCACTTCACTCGCAGCAATTCCCGCTTCTTCAACAGCTCCAAGGATCCCTCGAACCGTGTTGTAAGTGGTTTCTTGTTTGATTTGTTCACGTTGAGGAAGCTCCTCCCAGGTCGGTGAGTTCATGTAGTCTTCCCAGGCCATATCGTATCCATCGAGTGTCTCGCCAAATTCGTCTAACCTTCCGTCGATGGCATCCAAAGTGGACCCATCCAGACTCAATGCTTCTTCCAGTGAAATGTTCCCCGACGTACGGCTGGCTAGTTTTTGAAATTGTGCGCCACCCCAAACCGAGATAAACCGATCGGGTTTTTTGAAATAAATCGGCTTGATCACGCGCAAACCTGCTACTTCTACCCGAACGGGTTCATCGAGTCGCTCATTCGTAGTCCAGGACCAGGAATAATCAGCGGCCAAGTTTACCGGCCCGAGTGGAGCTACTCCCAAAAGGTTAAAACCGTAGTAATCTCCCCGAATATCGGTCGTACTGCTGATCGCCACGGGAGCGGTTAGTGTAATGGTTTGTTCCCCCCATACCTTTCCTGCGTAGGCTCCAACCGATAAAAAAGGTAAAATCCAAGCATCGACCCTAAAGTTGAGGGTGTTGATTCGGCCTTCGGATGGTCCAAACTCAACTAGATCGGCAAGCGGCTGGTATAACCCATAATCAGGACCTTCACCCGGACTGGCAAAGGCGAACTGAAAATTATCCAAGATAATCCCTTGCTTATTGAAGATGGTTCCTACCGATCCACCAAAAGGTTTTTGAAGTTTATAGCCCCGCTGATAGGCCTTTTCACCGAGAATGGGTAGCACATAGGGATAGGGTTGACCTATTTGGGTGCTATCAATTTGTTGGGCTTCAATTTCTGAATAAAAGCAGGAAAACAAGATCGCTATGGCGACCAATTTAAGGGTGATCGATTTCATAAATAGATACTTCACCGCCTAAATTAAGAGAATTGATATAACCGATGACATTACTGGGAGATTTTGTAATATTCGGAAACCAATAATCTATGTAAAGGCGCTTAATACGCGAAGAAAGAGTTGAGATGAACTTTATTGAAATGTTATGAATGTTGTAATGTCCCGGGTACTGTTCAGCGTTGTCTTAGTTTCCCTTTGCTTGGGTTGTACACCCGAAAAAACGGTTGTTGATACCATTTACCATAGTGGCCAAATCATCACCATGAGCGGTGAGAATCCCGAATACGTGGAAGCCCTTGTGGTGAATGATGGAAAGATCACTTTTGTAGGAGAGAAGGATGAGGCCCTTAGAAAGTATGACGGGAATTTGGTCGACTTGAAAGGCAAAACCATGTTGCCCGGATTCATCGATCCTCATTCGCACATATTCCTGCAGTCGGCAAAATTCACCTGCGTAAACCTCGATCCCTATCCCATTGGTGACGTGAAGACCATCGCCGATATTCAACGAAAGCTCGCAGAAAGAATCGAAGAGAGAAACCCTGAGCCAGGGGCTACCATCGTTGGGTGGGGCTACGACGACACGGGTCTGGAAGAGATGCGCCACCCCAATCGGGATGATCTCGACCAGGTTTCAACGGACCACGCCATCGTATTGATGCACATATCGGCACACCTCATTGCATGCAATAGCAAGGCATTGGAGATGGCCGGAATTAATGCGGATACACCCAATCCCGATGGCGGGGTAATTCAGAG
>CAZWQX010000109.1:0-7655 GCA_964635965.1 uncultured Cryomorphaceae bacterium | reverse complement strand
ACGTCCAAATAGCCAAGAGCCGCTGGGTGTAATGGAAGAAAACGCGATGTTCGCTTTGTTGGGAATTCTGCCCTCCCCAAGTCCTGAAGAGTCGGCCGAAATGCTGATTAAAGGGTTGAATAAATATGCAGCGGAAGGAATAACCACTTGCCAGGAGGGCGCTGCTTTGCCCAGTGCGATTGAGTTTTTTGAAGCCTTGAAATCAACGGGGAAATTACCCATTGACATCGTATCCTATCCTTTATACAAAGGAGTCAATGATTCTTTGCTAGATGTTATTGCTAATGAAGCCGATGAACCAGGTCCTCTTACCACACCAGGCATTAAGCTGGTAACCGATGGATCGATTCAAGGGTATACGGCTTTCTTGAGTCAACCGTATCATGTGATTCCCGACAATCTTAAAGACCTGGATGGAGATCAATGCGAAAACGACATGGGTGAAAAAATCATTACCGGTGATACACTTTACAACGAAGGCAATGGGATGGTATACGCCATGGGGCAATCTCGCCTTTTGAATAAATACCGAGGCTATGCGAATATGACTTCAGAGTCTATTGCAGAATGGGTGCGAAAGTGTGATGAGCGAGGCATTCAGATGTTGATACATTGCAACGGGGATGCCGCCTTAGACAATGTGATTGCAGCTTTAGACAGTGTCAGGGGTGAGAGCCCGAGACCCGATTTACGTACCACGATCATTCATGCACAAACCGCACGCGATGAGCAAATTGATTATGCTGCAGCCAATGGTCTCATCCTTTCCTTTTTTCCCATTCACGTGAAGTTTTGGGGCGATAGACATAAGCGTTTATTCTTGGGGCCCGAACGGGCGGAGCGAATCAATCCGGCAAATTCAGCTTTGCAGAAAGGAGCTACTTTCACCCTTCACCACGACGCTCCCGTTGCGCAATGGGGAATGCTTCCAGTCGTATCAGCGGCAGTAAATAGAATCACCAGTGGGGGAGAACTCTTGGGTCCCGATGAAAGAATAAGCCCTTACCAAGCTTTGTGCGCGGTTACCAGAGATGCTGCTTTCCAGTCTTTTGAAGAAGAGCGAAAAGGAACCCTTGAAGTGGGTAAGCTTGCCGACCTGGTGATTTTGGACAAAAACCCCATCACAATTGACCCTCTGGAAATCGAGAAAATCAAAGTGGTCGAGACCATCAAAGAGGGGCAAAAAGTATACAAGGGCAACCAATAGGATTTAATCTCTTACGGAGGATTTGGCTCGATTGAAATCATCTGAATAATTCATTTCGTCAAGAAGTATTTTGAAATGAAGAGTAATTATTTAACAAGCTCAAAAAACGAAAGTCGCTCCCAAAGAAGGCCCCACCACCGAAACGTTGGTGTTGATCTCCGATGCCTCTTCGCCGTCAGTGCGGTCGTATTCGAAGCTTCTAAAGTCCACGTTTAGCCAGAGGTTTTGGGTGGCTCGATAGGAGGTGGTAAAACAAAAAGCCGAAGAGAAGTCTGAGCCTCCATCAAACAATCCAAAACCACCCACATCTCCCGAAACACCAATAATCACTTTTCTTCCTAGAACGAAGGTCGATTCTACGCCGATCATCACGTCCGTCCATTCCTGGATGCCTTCAAAGTCGATTTCCGGTGTGTCATCGAGATCCAAAAAGATGTCGTTTCGCCAGTATCTGGCGCTGATCGTTCCCTGGAATGTCCAACCATTCATCATTTCTCCATCTTCCGAAAAATTAATGCTCTCGACCAAGAGGTATCCGAGTTTGGTATGTATCATATGCTGATCGATGCTAAGCTTTACCGCCACTAATGCTTGTAATTCGGAATCGAGGTTTGTGTTCGTTCCTTCCACCGAAAGCAGCCAATTTTTGTAGCGGGCAGCTGCAGTGAGTTGAAAACCCGAGTTCATTACGCTCGATATATCCGTGTAAGGTTGGCTGACTCCTTCCCCTAATAGATCCGTGCTTTGGCTTGCAAAAAACGCATTACCCGTTACGGAGAAAGACCAATTTCGTGTGGTTGAATCTCTTCTTAGTTCAAGCTGCTGGGCAAAGCCAATAGTTGGAAGAACAAGAAAAATTATCAGGAGAAGTCGAGTGAGGTAGTGCATGTCTTGAATGAATCGGTCGGAAAAGTACTTATTTCAAATTTTTCTTACTGCCGACTTTTCCTCTTTGATTTGAATAATCTTATTTTCGATTTTCCTTTACCTGACCGATGATTTTCAAAAAAGACATAACCGTTCGCTGGAGCGATATCGATCACAATCAGCATGTCAGACATTCGGCTTATTACGATTACGGAGCGGTAGTACGGATCGCTTTTTTTGAAAGCATTGGTTACACCATGAATCGACTGAGTGAGCTGAATCTCGGTCCAATCTTATTTAAAGAGGGCTGCTCTTTTTTTGGAGAGATCAAACTCAACGAGGTGATTACCATCGACATGAAAAGGGGAGATATATCCGAAGACGGTTCAAAATGGTCTTTTTACCACGACATCCACACTTCCGATGGAAAACTGGCGGCACAAATCACGGTTCAAGGTGCTTGGATGGATACGGAGAAAAGGAGAATTACAAATCCACCTGAAGATCTGAACGAGGCTTTTTTGAACTTGGAGAAGGGTGAGCAATTCACCTACAAAACGACGCAATGATCGATTCATTTTAGGGTAAGCTTTAGGTTATCAACGCCAAACCCTTGAAAACCCTTTGGCTACAAACGTTTGATACTGCACTCTCTCAATAGTTTTGTGACTTAAACAGCGTAATCATGAAAAGAGTAACAAGCCTATTCGCAACAATGACGATGGTATTCGGGATCGCATTGTTCACAACGTCTTGTGGAGGTGGTACAGAACCTGCAAGCACGGAAACCGAAGAAACTGAAATGGAAGCCACTGAAGAAGAGGCTGCCGAAGAAGCAACCATGGAGGAAGAAACAATGGAAGAAGAGACCATGGAAATGGCTGCTGATTCTACTGAAGCACACATGGAAGGTGACCACGATCATGCCGATGGAGAAGAACATCCTGAAGGCGACGACGAGCATCCTAATTAATGTTAGTTTATACCTGTAAAACGCCCTCGCCATTCATTTGGTGAGGGTTTTTTTGTGCCCGATAAAAAGCACTCACCCCAGACTTATTATATTGAGCAACCAATAAGAATAAGCCATGAGAGTTTGGTTAAGTCTTGTATTACTTGTTTGTGCTGTATCTCTGAATGCACAACAAATTATTCCTACCGATTCGGTTTCTCGAATTCCTTTTGACGCGAAGGGAGTCAACAACTATGTGGAAGAGTCTATTTCCGCATTGGAGAGCATTCAAGCCAACCTCAAATCGACCAAGAATTCCAGCCGACTCTTTGCTGAGTACGAAAAAGTATCAAACAAGTACCAGGCTTTAAGGAGTGATAGCATCCCTTCTGACTCAACCATGTATACCCTTTGGTTATTGGCTGACCTCACGGCAAAATGGAATCGATACGAAATTGACATTCGCTCGGAGAGGGAAAAAATGAATTCTCTTTCGAACAAGTACCAAGAAGGCTACACCAAGCTAACCCTCTTGAAAAGGCGTTGGGATGTTACCCAGGAGAAGGAGCTACAAAACGCCCCTAAAATCATCAATGAGCAAATTGATACCCTCAAGCTTGACATTGAAGTCGCCATGGAATGGATCGAAGACAGTCTCTCCATTACCATCGAGAAATACAAGGCTATTTCACGCGAGTATGGCGGTATTACCAATGTTTTGGAGCGTATCAATGATTTATCTGAAAACGAGAAATCTGACATATTTTCGCGCGATGCACGTCCGATTGTAGAAGAAATGGGTCGTTCACATGGCTACCCGAATATATTCGCTCAAATCGGACAGAGCTATTCTATGGTGGCTTCGGATATCAGAGATTTTTTATCCCTTCGATCGACTTCCGCTAAGTGGCATGTTTTTCTGATTCTCGCCATCGTCGGGCTTTTCGTATTCTTCAAAAGAAATTTTAAGGCTTCTGAAAAAGAAGTAGACGAAGACACAAAGACTGCCATTTACCTGATCAATAATCCAATTCCCGTTGGTCTTCTTTTCGCCATCTTTATTTCCTTCTGGTATTACACAGCGCCTCCTCAGTCCGTAATACAACTCCTGTTTCTGGCGATTCTTTTCCCTATTCTCTACCTGGCCAGATCTATCGTGAGTGATCGATTCAGAATGTTGTTTTATGTGATAGCAGGATCATATGCATTATTCATGGTGAGTGAGCTCATGCCGGCATTTCCCTTTACCCAGCGGATTTTGATCCTAATGATTTCAATTTTGCTTGCACCGTTTTGGATTTACAGCTTGATCAAGAACCGAAGGGATTTTGGCACTACGGGATTTGATCGATGGGTGATTCGGTTTATGGTCATCTACTCCCTTTTCGCCGTAGCGGCCTTGCTAGCCAACTGGATTGGCTCACTATCATTGGCCAGGGTTCTAACCAGAACTGTGGTGGTAAATGGTGCGGTGGGATTAATTCTCATCCTGCTCTATCGCGTTTTTCAAAGTTTAATGGAGTATTTCATAAGGAGTAGTTCGGGGCAAAAGCTCAATCTCGTCCAAAAAAATGGTCCCGTAATCACTCAGAAAATCCTTTTTTACACCAAACTCTTTTTCATTTATCTCTTCTTTTCGAGCTTTCTTAGCTCTTTATTCATCAGAGATTACGTAGTTGATTATTGGCAAAGTTTAAGAGATACGGGAGCTCAATTCGGTGAGATTTATCTCAGCATCGGGATGGTGATTGATTTCATACTGATCATCATTGTTTTTAGTATTCTGGCAAACATCTTCAGAGCGCTCATTGAGATAGAGATTCTTCCCCGAACCAAGGTTAAGAAGGGAATCCCCATGGCTGCCGGCTTGCTTACGCGATACACTCTTCTACTTCTCGGTTTCTTTATGGCACTGGCGGCGGCTGGAATTTCATTGGACCGCGTCGGACTACTTATTGGTGCCCTCGGTGTGGGTATTGGTTTTGGTCTGCAAAAAGTGGTCGCCAACTTTGTGTCGGGTTTGATCTTGGTATTTGAACGACCCATTCGTGCGGGTGATACCGTGATGGCTGCGGGTAGCGAGGGTGTTATTACCAATATCGGAATTCGGGCTTCCAAAATCCGTGATTGGGATGGGGCAGAGGTAATTATTCCTAATGGCGATCTGATTACCCAGAAGGTAACCAACTGGACCTATTCAGATGCTAATCGTCGTATCGAGATAATTATTCGCACGGAATCGGATGCAGACCCCAATAAAGTGATTGAGATCTGCAAAGAGACTGCCAAGGCACACAAAGATGTACTTCGTTTTCCCGAGCCTTTGGCTTTATTCCTTGGCTTTCGAGAGTACTACTTGGAGTTCAGAGTGCTCTTTTGGGTGGAGGATAACCTCTTGGGAGCGCGAAGTGAAGTAGGCCTGGGTATTTGGGATGGACTGAAAGAGGCGGGAATACGAATCCCCGTGCAAAAGCAGGAATGGCTCGGACAAGATGAGAATCAAGTTGAAAAAAAGGCTAATTCCTTTCCCAAAGAAGATTCTGAAAAAAAGCCCAAAGATGCATAGTCTATGATGCACACTCGACTCGTTTTTCTGCTACTTCAGAATTATGACTTTCTCTATTGATTGAGAATTTCTCCGAGAGATCAACACATTATAATTGCCTGCGGGGAGAGATTCACAGTTGATTTCTCCGTTTAGATACGCATTCGAGAGGACCAACTTCCCTTCTACATCATACACGTCCACGTTTTCTATCATCTCCGTGCCTTTCAGTTGAAAAACTCCGTTGCTCGGGTTGGGAAAAACGGCTTGTTCTCGTAAATGTGTCTCTGTTTCCACCAACTATTTGAAGTTCGAATAATTTGGCGATTCTATCTTCATTTTGGTTGAATCCGGTAATCAGAAATTCGGGGGTGCCATCGCCATTGAAATCTTCAAATAGGATTTCGCCATTTTGGCTTCCAACCCCGGTGTATAGCCCCTCTGTGTCTACCGTAAATAGACCTTCTCCGTCGTTGAGGTAGAGGTAGCATTCTTGATTCGGACTGATGACGCCGCTTATCATCAAATCTAAATCACCGTCATTATCAATATCTACAGTGGCCGAGTGACAATTGAATGTTTCGTTGAAATCATTTTCAGGTAGCACGGAAAAAGTCTCATCACCGTTGTTGAGAAAAAGGTTGGTGAAGTCTTCTCCGAAGGCTGAGCCGGAAAGCATGACATCAGTAAAATCATCACCATTAGCGTCGAACAACTCAATTGAACTCGCTGACATGGGGGGGAATTCAGTATCCAACTGGTCAAAAGAGCCATTGTCATTTAGGTATACCTTAGCTACGCGGTCATTCGAGTTGTTTCTACCTACCATAACGATGTCGGGTTGTCCGTCGTTGTTCAAATCGCTTACTTTCAAATCTCCCGTGCTAAGCCCTTCCAACCCTGCCGAAGGATCGAGCGTAAAAACACCGTTCCCATCATTGAGATAAAGCAGGGTAGCTTTGGTGTTAGAAGGGGTATTGCCGGAATAAACCAGATCCAAGTCGTCATCTCCTTCGGCATCAAAGAAAACCGCATGCGTATTTATAATTGGATCAAAATTGTTCTGTTCCGAGAGGGTGAAATTGCCGCCGCCATCATTTAAGTAGAGCTCAGAAATTTGCTCAAGCCCAAAGAATCCGGATATGAACACATCCATTGTTCCATTTCCATCGACATCACCTGCCGTGGCTGTACCAAATTTGATAGGACTAAAAGGAGTGTTCTCTCCTAATGAGAACTCGAGATTGCCGTTGTTGATGAACAAATCGCATCTCCCTTGATTTAAGTCGTCGGTACCCGTAATGATCAAGTCAGTATCTCCATCTCCATCAGCATCTAATTTGGTTACGGTTGATTCTTGCACGGGCAGAAAGGGCGTACCTTGTATTTCTACATAAGATAACTGGCCAAAAGCGGCTGATGTCAGAGAAATGAAGACAAGAAGAGAAATGGTTTTTAACATGGTTGTTGAGATTGATTGGTTGATTCAAAGAAATAAAAATTTTGCACCCGATTGAACTATGGTTCCCTCAACCTTGACCACATAGTCTTTATTCAGAAAATCCAAGAATTTTAGTCTTGATTACGTTTTTCGGTCAAAAGAGAACTTCGTCTTGACTTTCGAAGGGCTGCCACCTTCCTCAAAAACAGGATAAGCAAAAAATGGAATTTTGCCTGATGCAGGAAGAGGCTCGACGATCAGATCTCGCCCCTTGCTAAACTCAATTCTATTGGCAGGGTGATGCCCGAAGTAATAAGTTGATAAGGCCGTGTATTTGTTTCCTTCACTGATGTCGATGGGCCACCATTTCCCCTCGGCATAGAACTCCGCCCAGCAATGGTAACCGTTTACTCCGCCTTCGTTTCGTTCGGATGGAATAGCCGCCCCTATGGCAAATCGAGCAGGGATTCCGGCAGATCTGGCCAAACTGATAAAATAGGAGTGGAACTCCGTGCAATTTCCACTTCGAGAGTCACAGGCGTAGTTAGCATCCCCTGTTCCATATTGCCCTGCTTTTCGGTAACGTACGGTATCGACAATGAAGTCGTAAATCGCCCTGGCCTTCATCAGATCTGAATCGGCT
>CAZWQX010000108.1:0-13456 GCA_964635965.1 uncultured Cryomorphaceae bacterium | reverse complement strand
AGGGTAGTGGTATAGACACTATTAATCTTCACCTTATTCCAAGTCACAAGCTTTATTGGCCGCCAAATTCCCGATGTCACAAAACGCGGCCCCCAGTCCCATCCAAAATGGTATGCAGCTTTTCGCGTGAAAGCGGAAACTTTGATTTCTATGTCATCCGATTCATTACCCGAGGGCAAAATATAAGGGTGCTGTCGAACCAGAGAATCGTTATAAACAATAGGAGAGTGGAAGACGATCTTTAAATCGTTTGTTCCTCTTTCCAAGATGTCTTTCACATCTACTTCCCACTTCCTGAACATATTGTCTGCAGAAAGAATGAGATTCTCATTTAGATAGACGTCTGCATAGGTGTCTAGTCCGTCAAAATGAAGCTCAATATTCTCATTTCTCAACGTTCTTCTTGATACATCAAAGGAGGTTCTGTAAACCCAATTTTCGCCTTCAATCCATCGTAGTTTGAGCTCGTTATCATCAAAAAATGGATCTTCGATAAGTTCATTTTGCAAAAGGTCAAGATGTACCTGTCCCGGAACCCTTGCTTTGAAAAAGGTTGAATCTTTTTCATTGCAAAATTCCCAGCTATCCTTCAAAACTTTGTTTTCGTGCACCAAACTCCCGAAATCTTCACCGCAAGAACAGAGAAGAACAAACGAAAGCAGGACAACCGCATTTCTCATTTAAAAAGCTTGCTAATGGTGAAGATTTTATCTCGGTCAGGAACAGTGGTTACCCCCATACCAAATCCATTTTTATCGGATACTTCGAGATGAGAGGTGAAATGAAGTGCATCAACACCTATTTCTGCGAGTTCCTTCGCATTTGACTGATTTACTCCACTGCCAGCCATGATTTCAATACGGCCGTTGGAAGCTTCAACGAGTTCTTTAATAATATGCTTACCCTCAATCGCTCTTTTCTTTTGACCCGAAGTCAATAGTCGGTTGATTCCGAGATCGATTAAATTCTCCAGCGCTTTGTACGGTGCCACACAAAAGTCGAATGCACGATGAAAAGTAGTCGCCATACCCAATGAACCGGCTTTTTCGGCAATCAATTTCGTCGCAAATAGATCTATATTTCTTTCAACGGTTAAACATCCAAAAACGACGCCCTTTGCTCCCGATTGGGCCATGTGATCAATGTCTTGAACCATCGATTCTACTTCGTCTTGTGAGTAGATAAAATTCCCTTCACGTGGTCGAAGCATGGCATGGACATCGATGTACTCCGCGCATTTTTCGATCAAACCAAGGCTTGGAGTGAGCCCCCCAATTGACAATGCGGAGCACAACTCAACCCTATCGGCACTATAAATGGCAGCCATATGGGCTCCTTCAACAGCATCTATGCAAATCTCAAGCTTCATTTTATCCTGATTTCATCAATGAATACCCAAGCATCTGAACCTGCAGCTTCATGCCAGTCAGGTACTTTTCCAATATTCTTGACTTCAACCCGAATATACTTTGCTTTAACGGTTTCATCAGAAATTACATCTACCGATTTGATGAATGAACCTCGCTGCTTCGGATCTGAATCAATGACGGTCATTCCAAATTCACGCCAATTCTCCCCATCCATTGACACTTGGACGCGCATGAATTGAGGAATAAATATCCACGAGTTGTTGTATTGGTAAAAGTTTGCGGAGACTTCACTTAACTCAGTTGTATGCCTCAGTTCAATTGTACATTTCAAATCATCTCCCCAAAAGCCTTGCCATGCACCGTCTCGAAAATTTAGTGTTCCAATCTTCGCATCTACCAGACCTTTACTACCACCAGCTGTGTACCAATCGCTGAACTCGCTTTCATAGCTCACCTCTGAGTCTATCCCATGGTGAAAACTCAAAGGAATGATAATCGAGTCACCATAGCTTCTTGCATCCCTAGTTGGTTGAATCCTGATCGAACCGGATCGATTAATCTCAACCGGTGAAGAATAAGTTATCCCCTTCGAATCCTTACTTCCCATGTATCGAAAATTCAAATCAATGTCAGGGCTGTTGGGAGTTAGCTTGATAAAAGCTACCCCATCCTCCAGTATCATCTCATGGGAAAGAGCAACACATTCTCTACCATAGTCAACTTTGTAACTATCGAGAATTGAATACTGATCGCTTACACGATTCGAAAACTCAGTGAAATCCCTTGTACTATCAGCTGACCAAAGAACTTCAGCCATAGCCAGTAGCCAGGGAAATACTCTTGAATCAAGGTTGGCCTCGGTTGGAACTCTCTCCGTCCACATATTGCACTCTCCGCCAATAATCAGCTTGGCTTCTGCTTCTGTCAGGTTATCAGGAATAGGGTTGAAGGAGTATACTTTTTTCAGATCTATTGCATCAAGTGAATAGTCAAAGTAGGCATGGGATGTCGGAGACATGATTGCCTTATTGCCATGCCTGACAGCTTCGATTCCTCCTTCCATTCCGCGCCAGGATTGAACCACCGCCCCTTTTGCCAATCCACCTTCAAGAATTTCATCCCATCCGATCATTTCTCTGTTGTGGTCGTGCAAAAAGGATTGAATTCTTCTGATGAAATAACTCTGAAGTTCGTGCTCATCTTTCAATCCTTCCTCCTGAATACGCTTTTGGCATTTTGGGCATTTTTCCCAACGAACCTTGGGTGCCTCGTCACCGCCTATATGAATTTTCTTGGAGGGAAATAATTCCATCACCTCGGTGAGTACATCTTCTAAAAAGATGAAGACGGAATCATTCCCCGCACAATATATCTCTTTGAATACTCCCCAATCATTCGCTACATCGATCGAATGCCCCTTGCAGGACAGATGTGGATAAGCTGCCAACGCCGCCTGCGAATGGCCTGGTAATTCGATCTCAGGTATGACCTCTATGTTTCGGTCTTCGGCGTAGGAAACTACTTCACGAATCTCTTCTTTGGTATAAAAACCGCCGTACCTTCTTCCGTCAGGCTCTGTTCGAAAAGAGGCTATTTCCGTTAGGCGCGGATACTTTTCAATTTCAATTCTCCAACCCTGATCCTCAGTGAGGTGCCAATGCAGGGTGTTCATCTTATAGATTGCCAGCAAATCAATATACTTCTTTACCACGTCAATTGCGAAGAAATGACGGGAGCAATCGAGTAAGAGCCCTCGGTGTTCAAAATTTGAATAGTCCTCGATAACGAGTTCGGGCAGTAAATACAAACCACTACTCTCATTCAAAAGAATGAGCTGCTGAAGGGTAGAAAGACCTCGAGAAATTCCTTTGGAAGAGTTTGAAATGACTTGGATATCAGAATTATGAATAGAAAGTTGGTAGCCTTCCTGTCCCAGATACCAATTGGGATCAATTCTGAGTTTTACTTGAGTGTCAGAATTGTTGTTGATGAGAATATCCGTTTGATTTCTCAAGAAGGTTCTGAAAACTTCGGATTCCAATTGAAGGTCACCGGTAAACCTAAGACTCAGTCCGTCGGCTAAATCGATATATCCATGGTGTTTCTCGATCCACTGCGGTCTAGGCACCAACGATAGATTGGGTTCAAATGACTCCTCTCTGCATGATAGCAAGAGGAATACGAATACAATGAACAAGAAATGAGCGCGCATTCAAAGCCAGGTGTGGTGATAAATACAAACCTAATTATTTATGGCTACCCACATCTTGGAGTAATGCAGTTCTTCCCAAACAAAAAGCTTCGTTAACAGTTTGAACTCCATGGCATACAAGCGACTTGCACTAATTCTGGGAAACTGCCTTTTTCCCGATCATGAATTACTCGAACCAGATGATGAGACTCTGTTTTTCATGGCCGAGGACAAGGGGCTTTGTACGCATTATAAATACCACAAGCATAAACTGATTCTATTTTTATCAGCAATGCGCTCACATAGAGACAGATTGAGCTCAAACCATTCTCTGGAATATCATGAGTTAACTCTTACAAGTCAGCACAAGAGTTATGAAGATAAGCTGAAGGAGGCCTTGGTTTCACATGTAGAGATCGAAGAAATCGTAACCTATGATGTAGAGGACCACTTCTTCCAACGGCGAATTGTGGAATTCTGCGAAAAGGAAAATATCCGCTTGTCGGTGGTTGACTCCCCGGGTTTTCTTACACCTAAAAACAAGTTCAAGAGTTATAACGATTCTGCCAGAAAGCCCTTCATGCAGGTTTTCTACAAACAACAACGAAAAGACTTGGGGATTCTTCTCGAAGCTGATGGGACAAGCCCAATAGGAGGAAGTTGGTCGTTTGATGAAGAAAACCGAAAAAAATTGCCGAGACAAATTTCGATTCCTCAAATCCCTGAAACGAATCCAACCCATCACACAAAAGCAGTGTCGAACCTTGTTAATGAACTCTTTTGGGATCATCCCGGGTCAACTGAGAACTTTCGTTGGGCCACAACCCGAGAACAAGTTCTTGAGCTATTGAACACATTTTTAAAAGAGCGTTTTAACCAATTCGGTCCTTATGAAGACGCAATCCACAGCGACCACGTATTCATTTTCCACTCGGTTTTGTCTCCATATATCAATATGGGACTAATTACCCCGGATGAAGTTGTGAATGCTGCATTGGAATTCTACCAAAAGAACGACACACATTTTCCCAGCGTAGAAGGGTTTATTCGACAAATTATAGGATGGAGAGAGTTCATTCGTGGAATCTATCACGAATACGATGGAGAATTAAATAAGAACTACTTCAATCATTCGAGAAAGATGAAGGATTGCTGGTATGATGGAACTACCGGTATTCCGCCTCTGGATGATGCGATCAAAAAAGCAAAGAAGCATGGATATACGCATCACATTGAACGGTTGATGGTCTTGGGTAATATCATGCTACTCTGCGAAATTGATCCCGACGAAGTTTATTCCTGGTTTATGGAAATGTATGTGGACTCGGCAGATTGGGTAATGGCTCCTAATGTTTTTGGAATGAGTCAATTTGCCGATGGCGGAATTTTCGCTACCAAACCCTACATTGGAGGTGCCAACTACATCAAGAAAATGAGCAACTACGGAAAAGGAGAGTGGGAGGAGGTGGTAAATGGTCTCTATTGGCGCTTTATTGATGAGAATCTAGAGACATTTGCTAAAAATCAGCGCATGTCAATGATGGTGGCAACCCTGAGAAAAATGAATTCTGAAAAAAGAGAACGAATCTTCAATGCGGCGAATTCATTCATAGCAAGGGTAACGAACTAATTGACGGAGGATCTTCAACGCAGCCAAACCTTGATTGAATTTTGTTCAAACCCTTTTTGGATGAGGCCCTTATCATTGGAACCTTTTTGAGAGATTTGAGGCCAGTTTTTCTCTAATCAGAACGATGATCACGGTTGACTCATTTTCTCATGAAGAGGTATTAGGCATAAAGCTGGGCTACCATCCTTTTGCCAAGCCAAGCATGTTCGTGCACACCTACTTCATCGATGGGCTCCTGATTGATACGGCTCAACGCTTAACAAGAAAAAAGCTCTTGGCTTCCACCAATGATCTGCCAATAGAACAGATATATGTGACCCATCACCATGAAGATCACTCAGGCAACATTGGAGTTTTAATAGATCGACATAAATGCCCGGTTTATGCTTCGAATCTATGTTGCGAAATGATGAAGGATCCTCCCCATATCACATTCGCACAAAAGATTACTTGGGGTAACAGGCCGGCACAAAAGGATCTGATTCCGAAAGAAGGCATAATTGAAACAAGAAACTATTCCTTTGAAATCATTCCAATACCGGGTCATGCCCCTGATATGGTCGCGTTGTATGAACCAAACCGAAAATGGCTGTTCTCCGCAGACCTCTACATTAATTCATACATCAGTTACATGCTCGATGATGAGAGTATCTCAACTCAAATTGACTCTACCAAGAGGATAATGGAACTGGATTTTGATGTTTTATTCTGTGCGCACAAACCAAAACTTGAAAAGGGCAAACAACAACTCGAAAAAAAGCTCAACTTCCTCGAATCCTTTTATGAAACGGTAGCAAATCTTTACCAAAAGGGAAATCGAGCTGAGGAAATTTTTAATCAACTCAACCTAAAGGAAGATTACTTCGTGAAGGCTCTTTCAGGTGGATATTTATCTAAAATGAATATGGTCAAATCCGTAATCAGAGATTTTCAAGATGAATTGAAAAACGGATAGACAGATAACTTCCTTCCAGAACTACATTCTTTATTAGTTAATGGGTTATTTTAGAAGAAATTAATCACCTTCCATGACTATGAGAATAACTTACCTGTCTTTTATGCTGCTTTTTGTGATCTCGAGCTGTTCGGGCCCAAGTTCGGATTCGAAGGAGAAAAGCCAACCAATTGTGGTCGAGGTGAACGTAGAACTCAATAATGGCGAAAGGTGGGTTGCAAATCCTGAAACCACAGAAGGAATCAAAAACATGATAGATCACATGGCTGCTTTTAGCAGTTCTCAAAAAACGGATTCGTTCAAAACCCTATCGGATAGCTTGAATGCTGAATTCATGACAATTTTCAGCAAGTGCACCATGAAAGGTGAAGCCCATGAACAACTTCACAATTACCTATTCCCGATGAGAGCAAAGTTCAAGGCCCTTGCATCTGATGATTTGGACATATGCAGGTCTCAATTTGATGAACTGGAATTGTACCTGGCTACTTATGACGACTACTTTGAATAAACTGTGTAAAACTAATCACCGTAAATCTTTACACCTATGAACGAAATGGAACTATTGGTCGATCTCCATCGACATACCAATAGACAAGGACCGGGAAGCCAAGAAGATACAATTAGGGCCTTATCTTTTGTGGATTTTCACAATAATACTGAGCTAAATACAGCTGATATTGGATGCGGTACCGGAGGTCAAACCTTAACCCTCGCCGGTCAAATCGGTGGCAAAATTACGGCTGTTGATCTCTTCCCCCAATTCTTAGAAGAACTCGAAACCAGAGCAATAGAAGTGGGGATTTCTGACCGAATAATCACACATGCCGGTTCAATGGATCGACTTCCATTTCAAAAAGAGAGTCTTGATCTCATACTATCTGAAGGGGCGGTTTACATCATGGGATTCGAAAAAGGAATCAAGGCATGGAATCATTACCTTAAGAAGGGTGGATATTTAGCTGTAACCGAAATAACTTGGATTACCAACGAACGACCTAATGAAGTGGAAGCATTTTGGGCAGATCAATATGCACACATGGGGACCGCTTCCCAAAAAATACAGGAGTTAGAGAAAAGTGGATACAATCTGGTGGGGTATTTCAATTTGAAACCTTCGAGTTGGCTAGACAACTACTACCGCCCACTTGAAAAGCAAATTCCCGAATTCTTGGAAAGACATGCCCATTCAGAATTAGCCGTAAACGTTGTAAAAGAGCACCGAGATGAGATGGCCTTCTTTGAGAAGTATTCGGAGTATTATAGTTATGGATTTTATATTGCCAGAAAGAACTAAGCACCATGATTGCTTATCAAACGTCCATAGACCTCTTTAAGCAGATATCCTTTCTCACGGCTTTACTGGGTGGTTTTTCCATCACTTTCTTAATTGGTCTGCTTCAACTGCAAGACAGGAAAAAGCAAAAGCTTCTCAACGCCTGTGTTATCCTTTCATCTTTAGCGTCATTTTCATTAATAATCAGCACCCTAACGAGTATTTCCGGCGCGTATTGGTTAACAGAACGTACGAATCTTTCAGATACAGATTCGAATACCAACCTCATCGCATCTGTACCAGAGCTGCAATCAGCTCTCGCTTGGTCGTCTATGTCGCTCTTATTTGGGTTAAACTTATTATTGATCTCGGTTGGATTAGCGGGTTTCCTTCGCACCAAGAAAGTAGGTCGACTAAGCTTATTTCTCAGTTTCATCACCATTGCAATGATTTGGTATTTCTGGATATTCGTCGTTGATGTGAACTAGTGAAAAGAAGTTTGATCTTCTGCCGTCACAGCGTTTGGATATGTAAACTTTCGGAGTTTTTTTGGGCTGATCAAATTGAGCTGATAAAGAATATTTCGCACATTGGCTGACGTTAATTAAAGCCTTACACCCGATGAGAATAATGCTACTTCTGGCAATTTTTGCCTTTCACAACACTTACGCTCAAGAATTTTCAGAAATCTGCAACGACGAATTCACCAATGGTTTCGTGGTTGAATTTGAGGAGTACAATGGTTCTATTTATGCCACTGGTTTCTTCAATGTTCTTTGTGATCAGTCAATAAACTATGTCGCAAAATGGGAGAATGATCAATGGGTAGCGGCAGAATTTGATTTAACCGATCCCGGACATTCGTTTAGAGTAATTGATGAAGATCTTTACATAGCAAGGTATGAAGAGAGCATCGACTCAAACTGGGTTTACGTTTACGACGGGGTATCTCTGGAGAAGCTTGGAAAGGGAGTTTATCTCACGACTGCTTCAGGTCTTTCCAATCTGCCAAATATTTACGATGTAATTGAATACAACGGTACCATTGTTGCTTGCGGAGAATTTGATCGAGTAGGAGAAGAGGAGATAAGCGGCATTATGCAATGGGACGGAACCGACTGGAGTCCGATGGGAGCAGGACTAACGGGTAATATTCAAGGCTCATTTCCGCTGCTCTTTCCCCATTCTTTATATGTTCAGGGAAACGACCTGTATGTTACCGGAAACTTCCGATTTGCCGGAGAAGTTGAGGCAAACGGAATCGCTAAATGGAACGGTACTGAATGGGAAGCTGTGGGGGCTGGTTTCAATGGAACAGTCTATTCTCTGATCAATTACAATGGAGAACTGATTGCAGGTGGCAGTTTTACCGAAAGTAACGGTGTGGAAATGAATCGTATCGCTAAGTGGAACGGTACTGATTGGGAACCATTTGATTTCGGCTTCACCGATGTATCTCCTTTCTTCATCTTCGTCCATACCCTGAAAGAATTGAATGGAGAATTGCTAATCGCGGGTGGGTTAAAAGAAATCGCTTTTGAAAATGGTGAAACGCAAATCTGCAATGGAATTATTTCATACTCAAATGGTGAGATTAATACTTTTTCGGGAGGTGTTCCCGATAAGGATATAGAGGCAGTTGCCCTGACTGATGATAATCGCCTACTAATTGGGGGAGGTGTATTCGGAAATGGATATACGGGAATTTCAAACAGTCCCTTGGGAACGGAGCAGATTGAGGATGATCTTTCGTTACGCGTATTTCCCAATCCATTCAGTGACAGCTTTGACGTTGCTTCGGACAAAAACTATACTTCTTACATCATTCAAGACTATTCAGGGAGAATAGTGAGTGAAGGAAACTTCACTTCCAGAATGAAAGTAGATTTACCGGCAGGTGTTTATTTGCTGAAACTGTTGACCTTTGAAGGTCGTTCCGTGTACCATAGAATAGTACGAACTACGCTTTAATTTCTTTGAAATTCTGCCCGCGATTTGAAGGTCCCTTCGGTATGAGAATCATCTGCTGAATCGTAAACCCAACAGTCACCCAATACTGAACAGTACTGGACCTTAATTCGAGTGTTCATTAAAAAAGATGCCATTTCGCGGGTCTCATCATCCCATGGCATATTAAAAATCGCCCTTTCCTCTCCGGGTTTCACTACCGTATTGTTCAAGTTAGAAAACCTGAGTCGATCATACCCGATTACGCGATCAGGTTTGATCTTGTCTAAGATATCTTCGAAGCTCGGGTAAACCGAATCTTCATAGATAACCTCCATAGACTTGATCAAAGCAGGACCCGTTCCATTATTTGAGGCTACGAAGCTGAAGCCTTTTCCGCTGAAATTTGATCCAACCCCAAAATAAGGCCAGACAAGGGCACGTTGTTGGTCTTTGAGAATATTGGCTTCGTAGAGTGAAACAATTAAGGCCATGACACTAATCAACAGCGCCAGTCCCGTTCCTAAGGTTTGAAAAAGCGAAGTTTTCGATTCTTTCACGGTGATTTTGTTTGCGAGAAAGTTAGGAATTGTGGTAAAAGAGGAGGCGAACTGTCAAACCAATACTTGTTAATTGAGCATCCAATGATTGAAAATCTGTCGAGAATGAGCTGATAATTCGATCTTTGGGGAGATGAGACCGTGCCCCATTCATTTCTTCCTTATTGTCTTTTTCTCGTCTATTCTGCGATTTGCAGATGCCCAAGAGAACTACTTTGTGGGATTTACGGATTCGTTGACCTTTGATGAATCTTCGGTTTATGAAGAATATGGTTGGTCCGGATCGACCCCTATTTTCTTGCAAATTTGGTTTCCCCTAGAGGAGAAACCCAATTCAATTAGCCTCGAGTTTGGTGACTTTCGAAGTTTAGATCTGCCAAAAAAATTGGAGAAGGTGAAGAAAAGATTGGATGAAGAATCCGACAGAAGTTTCATCCTCTATAATGTTCAGGAAGACTTCCCTGAATACAATCCGATTGACTACGGCGAATACAGCAATGAAGATGTTCTTGCTGCAATAAAAAAAATCAAAACCAAAAGCTATCGAAGCCAAGAATTACCCAAAGGAAAATACCCTGTAATTCTTTATCACCATGGAACCTTAGGATGTGCCGAAGAGAATTTTTTAATGGCAGAATACTTTGCATCAAGAGGCTACATATTTATTTCTGCAAACTACCACTTACCCTTTGATAATCAAGGGTTCGGTATAGAAGAAACCAGCTCATTCGAATTGAATAGAATCAAAGCGGTTAATCAATTAGCCAAACAAATAGCAGAATCTCAAAAGTTATTTTATATCGGTCACAGCTGGGGAGCTCAGATGGGTTGGACCTATCTCTATGAGGATGGATGGGCTGATGGATTCATATCATTGGAAACCACTATTGAATGGAAAGAGCCAAAGGATATTAAAGAAATGTGGCCGAAAGTGTATGAAGTAATTAAAGAAGACAAGCAAAAATTCACCATACCCACTTTAATGATTGCAAATACCCAGAAGGACGAACCCTTTTCATTCTTCCTAAAAACAAATAAGACGGACCTGCTATTTGTATCAGCAAAGGGAGGTTTTGGCCATGAGAGTTATACAAGCGCTTTTCACTTGAGAAGTTTCCTGTCTGATCAATTCCCACAACCGGATTCAGATATGATGAGAGGACAGATGTATTTATACCATTTGCACCTGGAGCTTATGGAAGCATGGATTTCTGCACACAATAATGAAATTCCCTTCAAAACTGATCCGTTCATTGATCACTTCTATTTAAATCGGGCGAAAAGGAAATAAAATACCCATGAATAATCTCTATGAAGCTATATCGGAAATGATTTCATTATCAGATACTGAGGCTGAAAAATTCATGTCGTTTTGTTATCGGCGAAAATTTAAAAAGAAGACCTTGCTCAGTGACGATGACAAGTTCATCGATGAGGTCTATTTCATTGAAAAGGGAATACTAAGAGTAAAGATCACAGATCTCGAAGGGCGAGAACACACGGTTCACTTCGCTATGGAAAATCAATTCATTGCCGACTACAATGCATTTCTGACACAAGAAAAATCAAAATATCAGCTGGAGGCCATGGAAGAAACCCATGTAATGGTGATGCCGCGTGAAGCGATTGAATGGGGTTATGTACATATGAAAGAAGGTCAAAAGCTTGGCAGACTCATTGCCGAATATTATTTCATTTATCTGGATACGCGTATACAACACTTGTATACATTATCACCCGTTCAGCGGTACGACCTGATGAACGATATTTTCCCCAATATTCACAACCGAATTCCCCAACACATGATTGCTTCTTACTTGGGGATTACTCCAATTCATCTCAGCAGACTGAAGCGGTCGAACATTTCCTAAACATTTGTTATCGTTTTGAGGGATCCGTTGCTCCCATTTTTGTGATCGTATAAAAAACGAGCACGCATGACGAGACCAAGTAATCAGAACCATTTTCATGAATGGACTGAAACGAACAATTTAAAAAGCCCACATTCCCACAAACGCATTTCTATTATGATGTGGCTGGCTACCGTATTTATCGGGATATCATTCACAGGATGTTATTCAGTAAAGAAATCGGTTGACGCAAGCCAACCAAATTCAGCCAGAATCGACTGGCCCGAAGAATACAAACCGGAAGATTCCCGATTTCTTGTTCATAATGAAATTGAAATTGAAGCCAATCCAAGTGAGGTGTGGAATATTCTAGTCCAAGCTAACACTTGGGAGAATTGGTATAGGGGTGCGGAGGATTTACAAATTACATCCGGCGATACCACTCAATTAAGTGCGAGCAGCATTTTCATTTGGAAAACAATGGGGCAATACTTTGAATCATCCATAAGAGAGTTTGACCCACCACTTCGACTAAGTTGGGAATCAGAAAAGAAGAATATCCGAGGATACCATGCCTGGCTCATTATTCCTAATGATTCAGGATGTACACTTATAACAAGTGAATCACAACATGGATTCTTGGCAGGAATGGAAAAAATATTCATCCCTAACAAACTAAGGAAACTACACGATGAATGGTTACTGGCAATTAAGAACAAAGCTGAAAACAAAAACTCATGAACCTATCAAAAAAGACGCTTGATTGTCTCAAAAGGAAATACGGAAACTGGGCCTTAATTACAGGCGCGACCTCAGGAATCGGAAGGGAAATGGCCATTCAGTTGGCAGCTGGAAAATTCAACTTGGTGATCACAGGCAGAAGAGAAAAACTGCTCAATGATTTAAGCGTTGATTTGTTCGACAGATATGGAATTGAAGTGGTTCCGGTTACGGGGGATTTATCCAACCTTGAAGAAGTCGAATCGCTTTTGAATGAAACAGAGCATTTACCAATCGGAATTGTTATTCTCAATGCGGGATATGGGACTTCCGGATCATTTCTAACGTCAGAACTGACCTCGGAACTAAATATGTTAGAACTCAATTGCAAAGCGGTGCTCATAATGGCTCATCACTACACTCAGAGTATGAAAAACGAATCTAGGAGAGGGGCAATAGTATTCTTAAGTTCAATGGTCGGTTTTCAAGGAGTGCCAAATGCAGCTCATTATGCAGCTACCAAAGCATATGTTCAGTCCTTGGGAGAAGGGCTAGCTGTGGAATTAAAGGAAGAAGGAATTGATGTATTAACCGCATCACCTGGCCCCGTTAACAGCGGGTTTGCCACAAGAGCCAACCTGGAAATGGGCAATGCGATGAAGGCCGATTCAATCGCCCATGAAATACTATCTTCAATTGGGCTTAAGTCTGCGGTGTTACCTGGTAGATTAACCAAATTTCTCGTCTTTAATCTACGATTGGTACCTCGTTGGGCGAAAGTTCGAATTATGGAAAAAGTTATGGGTGGATTTACAAAGCATCAAGTGACCTGAGCCCAGCATAAAATGAATCGCATTGATTGAAAGACATCCCATGCCGGTTGGGTTCATCCCTGAAAAATGTAAGGTGCTGATAATGGGTACATTTCCACCACCTGATTATCTCAATCCAAGCGAA
>CAZWQX010000107.1:0-13522 GCA_964635965.1 uncultured Cryomorphaceae bacterium | reverse complement strand
TGTGCTTTGTTCGCATGCAAGACCCGAACATCACCGAGCTCCTTTCTCGATAGAAATCCTGCAACGCGAGTAGCTGAGTCTTTGGTACGACAAAAAACGATCACCCTGTTCCATTCGTCATTTTGAAATAGATAGAGCAAGAGATTCAACTTTGATCTGAAGTTTTCCACTCTAATCCATCGCTGATCGAGTTTTTCGACGGGCTTCTCTTTTTGGGTACCCTCAACCCTAGTGGGAAACTCTAAAAACTCGTCGGCCATGTTTTGAACACGCTCTGGAAAAGTTGCCGAAAACAAAAGATTCTGTCGCTTTACGGGAATGACCTCCAATAACTCTCTCAGCTGACCCCAAAAACCCATCTCCATCAATCGATCGGCCTCATCTAAAACCAAAGTTCTGATGGTTTTCAGGTTGATATGACCAAAACTGTATAGATCCAAAAACCGACCGGGAGTAGCCACAATAATTTCGCATCCTTCTTCCAAAGTTTGGATCTGGGTTGTTTTCCCAACGCCCCCATAAAGACAAATCGATCTGATATCAGTGTTTTCCGTTAAGGAATTCAATACATCATAAATCTGAAGAGCCAGCTCTTTAGATGGAGCCATTACAAGCGCCTGAGGTCGACCATCACCGGCCTGTTTGATTTTCATAACCAATGGAATCAAGAAAGCAAGGGTCTTTCCACTTCCCGTTTGGGCTATTCCCAGGACGTCCTGTCCTGATAAAGCCGGGGGAATTGCCTTGGCTTGGATCTCAGTTGGAGAAGTAATACCCAATGGTTCGAGAACGTCAAGAAACTGTCTGGTGACTTTTAGGTCTTGGAATGTTAGACTCACGTGTCAAAGTTAAGTTTTCGAAAAAATAAGGCGTTTCAAAAGGCAATTTCCTTCCTGTTCTTTCAATATCCGTATTTTCGCACCTCCTTATCAACCTCATGGGAGTAAACGGAGCATTTGACGACATACGTCCCTATCGCGATCACGAAGTATCCGATGTTGTAAAAAGGGTGGTTCAATCTGAATCGTTCACGAAACTCATGCGTTATGTTTATCCGAACGACGATTTGGAAAGACTACTAGGAGAAATTGCGCAGGTTACCACCATCGAAGATTTTCAAATAAGGGTGGCCTATCCGGCCATGCGAAAAGTGGTCAACTCGACAACTACTGATTTAACTATCAGTGGACTAGAGAATATTTCTCAACATAAATCGCATCTCTTTATTTCCAATCACCGCGATATTATTCTCGACTCAGCTATCATGAATATCCTTCTCTACGAGTCGGGGATGGGAACCTTTGAAACGGCAATTGGGAGCAATCTTTTGAAAGAGGAAATCGTCAGAGATTTGACGAAACTCAACAAGAATTTTACGGTAATCCGGAATGCGGGTGCCAGAGAAATGTATGAGAATTCAGTTAGGTTGTCGGCTTATATTCATGATACGATTATCAAGCGAAATTCGAATGTTTGGATTGCACAGAAAGAAGGTCGAACCAAAGATGGGATTGATAAAACTCAGCCAGGACTGCTAAAAATGCTTGGAATTAATTGCGAAAAACCGCTTAATGAGTGTTTTAGAGATTTGAGAGTCACCCCCGTTGCGATTTCCTATGAATTTGACCCTTGCGATGTATTAAAAGTTCCTGAATTGGAAGCAATTAGTAAGGATCAGAAATACCAAAAACAAGAAGGAGAAGATTACCATAGCATCCTGACAGGGTTAATGGGGCCAAAGGGAAGAGTTCATTTAAGCATTGGAGAACCTCTTGATACCGAATTGGACCAATTGAAAGAAGTGGCTTCGGTAAATGATAAACTGAAACTTCTGGGAGAAATCATTGACCGAAAAATCTACTCGCTTTATCGGCTTTGGCCAAGTAACTACATTGCATTGGATCGATTAAACAACAAGAGCGATTTCTCTTCCTCTTATTCCGAAGAGGAAAGAAAATCATTTAACTCTCGAATTGATCTTAAGATGGCTGAGGCAGGACTAGAGAAAGAAGAGGATCTTTACTTCTTGTTAAACATGTACGCCAATCCCGTCAAAAATGCTCTTCAGCCTTTAGGGCAGATTTAAATCGAAAAAGTATTTTAGGCTCAATCCGTATGAGAATAAGCTCACCTCATAGGTCGCTTCGTCGAACATTGGCAAAGCACCATAGCGAACGATGGGTTCAATCCTGATGGCACTGGTTCTGTCAAGAGCCAATTCGACTCCTGCACTGAGAGAAGCGGTAAGTGTAAAATCAGGTGGGTCAGTAGCAAAGTCGACATCAAAACTTTCTTCATTCCCCGTTTCAAATCTGTAAATTCTTTCAGAGCTCGTACCCACTAAATACTCAGGTGTAATACCCAAACTCCATGTGAATCTCGCCTTGTCGCCTGATGAGATGTAAACAATATTTAAGGGAATTCCCACGGCATTAAATCGATTTTGAATCTCAATTTCAGTTGTCGCATCAAACCCCGGATCATCGGAATTAATCAGACCTTGATCAACCAAGAAGTCGTAGGTGTAATCGCGATAGACTGAATTATACCCATCCTGAGAATAGGTAATCCCCGTTTCGAAATAAAGATTTCGTCCGAAAGATTTCGTGAAGAACGCTCCTGCTGTATAACCAAAGATAGATTCATCGAGCTCATTGCTCCTTTCAACGAATTCATCAATTCCTTCCACAAAATCCGTCTTGACAACATTTCGATAAGAGATTTCCGGAGAGAAACCTATTCCGAAGTTTTGGGCCAGAAGATTTGAGGAAAAAAAGGAGACTAATGCAAAAAGTAAAAAGTGTTTTTTCAAAGCTTCAATTGGTGAGATTGATGCCCAAGATACAAAAGAAGCCATATACCAATCAATATCTATGTGCTTACCGGCTAACAACTGAGTGTTATCATCATCCTTCCCAGTCGAGGATTTCATCAATAGTGTTGACCGATACGGCATGGTAATTTCCACGTGCATTGGCATAAACACCTCTGGCCCAATCTTTATTCTCCTCTGTTTCAGCAAGAGCCAGGTAAAGTGGTTTTAAGAATTTTCTGCGTCCGACCTTTAGCAAAAAAGATTCCAGAGCAGGGAAAGCGACCTTGTAGTCATTCTGAATAGATCTTTCAAACCAGATAGCCGCTATTTCGCTATTTCCGGATTGGGTTAAGCCAAATTGAGAATCCAGCTCTCTCATTTTCTCCATTCCCACATCCCCAGGAATTCCTCTTAGAAAGTGAAGCCATTGATGGGTTGTCCACGATTCGGTATTTAGGTCAGAAGCCAGAATTTCGTTTGAAAGCCACCTGGTGCGAAGGTCATCGACCTCATCGAATTTACCCGATTCAGGAATCGGATGGTCGTCAGGTAACCCGGGGCCATATACCCAGGCATCATAATCAATTTCGACATTTGCCTCTTTCAACAAGTTATCATCCAAATACACCAAGAACTTTTCAGTTGTCATTGTCTTAAAGGCATTCTCCGTGAAGTAATTCTTTAAGAAAAGATCGAACCTTTCTCTGCCCACTTTTGACTCAATCAGACGCAAGAAGAGGTATCCCTTTTCGTAAGCGATATCGGTCATTCCATCATCGGGATTTCTGCCGTGCAAGTTTAATTTTAGATGGGTATCAGAACTTTTAGGACCTATTTCTCTGATAGTTCTTTTGAGATCTTGATATCCCAATTCATTGAGCATACTCGCATAATCCTGGCCATATAGGGACTCCATAATTCGCTTCTCGAAGTAAACGGTAAATCCTTCGTTTAGCCAGAAATCATCCCACGTTGCATTGGTCACGAGATTTCCGCTCCAACTGTGTGCCAGTTCGTGGGCAATAAGTGATGTCAAAGAGCGATCACCGGCAATAATTGTTGGGGTGGCAAATGTGAGTTTGGGATTTTCCATACCACCAAATGGGAATCCCGGAGGCAAAACCAAAACATCGTATCGACCCCACTGATAGGGTCCATATAACTCTTCCGCAGCAAGCAACATGCCTTCCATATCCGCAAATTCATAGACTGATTCTTCAAGCATTCCCGGCTCTGAATACACTCCCGTGCGTTCTCCCAGCTTCCCGAAGGCAATATCACCGGCAGCCAATGCCATTAAATAGGGCGGAATCGGTTTATCCATCTCGAATGTGTAAACACCATCTTCACTGGTTTCTGTAGGATTATCAGCACTCATCAGAGCCATCATTCCCTTAGGTACCTTAACTTTTGCATCGTAGGTGATGCGGATAGCGGGAGAATCCTGTACGGGTATCCAAGAGCGGGTCAGAATTGCTTGTCCTTGGGTAAACAAAAACGGAGCCTTTCCATCATTGGTTTGGGCCGGTTCCATCCACAGAAGTGCAGCAGCATCGGGTGAGGTCCGATAGTACACACTTATCTCTTTCGTAGTTTCAGCAAGTTCAACCACGAGTTTATCACCATTTTCGTTTCCCTTTTCAATGCGGTGTTGGAGTTTGGCTCCATTATCAGAATCGAGAATGTCAACAACCGTAATGTGATCAATATCCAATAACAGTTCGTTTGAAGAGCCATTGCGCTCCAAAATGTAAGATGCGATGCCCGAAATGAGCCTGTTCTCAAAATCCACCTCAATATCAAGGCTTAAATGATTTACCGCTACTTCGTTCGGCTCTCCAAAACTGTGAGTATCGATGGCATATTTCACTTCCATATCTTGAGGTTCAGATGTTTGATTCGATGTTGATGAACACGCTACCAACAAAGCAATCAATGCCAACCCGCAATACTTCTTCATTCTCATGATCACTTCAAATTAATTGGTTCCTGTTTCCGTTGTGACTTCAAACAAGTTGTTACTCGGATTTACATCCGCCATTCTGCGAGTCGGGTCAATTTCAATCTTCTCTATTTCAGATAGACTGGTTTCTATTTCTAGAGAATATGTAGGGTGAGTCCAAGGCCAGTCGTCAGCAACCGTGAACTCGACTCCATCCGGGCTGGGTTTGGATCCGCGCATCATTACTAATGGGATATTTACCATTTCGGTTCTACCATCACGATAGGTGATGTGCACATCAATAGGCATGGGGAAATTGCCGATTCGTTCCATCTCGACGAAAGTCTTTCCTCCTTCTTCAGAAACATTCACAACACTGTAGTCAATCACCTCAGTGGTGTTCAACATGTAGTTCAAATACCACTTCAATTCTATCCCACTCACTTTTTCCATAACGTGAATGAATTCATCCGGTCCGGGATGTTTAAAGCTCCATTCATCAAAATACCTCAAAATACCTTTTTCCAAATTGCTTTGACCCATAACATAACCAAGTTGACCGATAAATACCGCTCCTTTCGAATAAGAAGCTGCACCGTATGCATAATTGGTATTGTAATGGTCGGCCATTTTTGACATAGGTTCTTCTTTTCCACTAGTGGCCAAACTGATATAGGAGTCATAATATCTCCCCCTTCTTGTATCTTCTTCCGGATTGAAAAGATGACTCATTACTTTGCTTGAAGCAAATGAGGTAAATCCTTCGTCCATCCACGGGTACATTCCTTCATTGGTAGCTAGTAGCATCTGATACCAAGAGTGCATAACCTCATGGACCGTAACTCCTACCAGACTGCTGAATTTTCGTTGTCCGGTGATTAAGGTAGCCATGGCGTACTCCATTCCTCCATCCCCTCCTTGAATTACTGAATATTGAGGATAAGGATACTCACCAAAATTTGCATTGGCATAAGCAAACACCCGATCGACATATTCAGGTAGTTTGCTCCAATTGGTTTTTAGATCAGGCGTGTCTTTATACAACAAGTGAAGCTTTGTTCCATCAGCCATGTCAAAAACATCATGTGCATATTCTTTATCGGCAGCCCAAACAAAGTCATGAACGTTCTCAGCGGTAAAATGCCATGTATTCTTGGGTGCATTGGTATACTTTGCTTTTTTCCCCTCTTCTAAATACCCCTTACCAATTTGTTCCGGGTTTTCCAGTACGCCCGTGGCTCCAAGTGTATATGCACTATCGATAGAAATTCGAACGTCAAAATCACCCCAAACGCCATGGAACTCTCTTGCGATGTATGGATCAGCGTGCCAGCCCATCCGATCATATTCACAAATCTTCGGATACCATTGAGACATGCTATAAGCAACTCCTTCTCTATTATCCCTTCCTGAACGACGAATTTGCATAGGTACCTGACCTTCAAATTCCAGATTGAATTTGGCTTTCTTTCCCGGGAGAATTGGGCTTGGCAGTACAACCTCCAAAATTGTCCCGCTCACCGAATATGAAGCCGGTTTTCCATTTTGGATCAAAGAAGTAACCTTTAGAAATCCGATTTCCTCTGGAGTCAATTTGGAAATTCTATCTCCTACTCTGGGATCAGGATCTTCGATGGTTCTCGAACGAATATCCATCATGCTTTGTGGTTGAAAGGCATTGAAATACAGATGAAAATAAGCGTGAAAAAGCGTATCGGGAGAATTGTTGTAGTAGATCAACTCTTGTGTGCCCGTGTAGCGATTTGTCTTATCATCAAAATCAATAGCCATCTCATAGTTTACCCTTTGTTGCCAATAAGGGTCTTTTGCCGTTGCGGTAAGTAAGGTGAAAAAGAAAATCCCAAAGAAAATACTCCTCATAAGTGTGATAAATAAGGGCACAAATATAAGCTTTCGACCGATGGGCATATTTGATCCCTGCGTTTAGATTTGTTAAGCAATTGAGAGAGTGAATTATCTTCGCAATAAGAAATTCGAATCATGAAATTACCTCGCCCTTACAGTCTTTCCGAAATAGCAGAAATGGCCAATTGCGATTTTGAAGGACCTGCAGATCATGTCATAACCGGCATCAACGAAATTCATGTGGTGGAACATGGCGACATCGTTTTCGTTGATCACCCAAAGTACTATGATAAAGCGCTACACAGCGCCGCCACTACTATTATCATCAACAAACGTGTTGATATACCTGAGGGGAAGGCACTTCTCATCCACGAGACACCGTTCCATGTTTTCAATTCACTCAACCTCCATTTCATGCCAAAGCAGAAGTGGATCGATTCAAAATCAGAGATTGACCCAAGCGCTGAAATTGCCCCCGGGGTTGTTTTAGGTCGAAATGTCAAAATTGGTGCGAATTCCGTAATTCATCCGAACGTAGTTATATACGACAATGTGGAAATAGGAAATGACGTTGAAATTCATGCCAACGCTGTGATTGGCGGACATGCATTCTATTACAAGAAGGAAGAAAAGTACCACAAGATGCACAGCTGTGGTGGCGTAAAAATCGAAGATGAAGTAGAAATAGGATGCGGTTGTACAATTGATAAAGGCGTTACCGGAGTTACGAGAATCGGGAAGGGATCAAAAATTGACAATGCAGTGCACGTTGGGCACGATACTGATATCGGTGCAGGATGTCTGATTGCCGCCCAAGCGGGAATTGCAGGATGCGTAGTGTTAAAAGATGGAGTTACCGTTTGGGGACAAGTAGGCATTAGAAGCGACGTGATAATTGGCCGGGAGGCCGTACTATTTGCCCAATCGGGGATTTCAAAGGATTTGGAAGGGGGTAAGAATTATTTCGGAAGTCCTGCAACCGAATTCAAGGAAAAACTCAAAGAGCTCGCTAACACTAGAAAAATTCCCTATATCTTAGAAGAACTGAAAAAAATCCGTAGTGGAGGATAACGGAAAACTAGACCGATATAAACAACGACTTAAGCAGCGTGATTTCAAACTGAAAACGCTGTTGGAGACGACCAAGGCCATCAATGACAACCAGTCAATTGATGATCTCCTTTCTCGTTACCGTAGTACGGTTGAACATGACCTTCAAATACGACGTCTAGTCCTCTTTATGCGAATAGGCAGCTCATGGTCCTGTGCGATATCCTATGGTATTAACAAGGACTATTCGGCAGTAGATGCGGGGGATTTTTTCTCAGACATGTCTGAAATCAGCCTGCTTCAGGGAAATAATAATCCTGTTTTTGAGGAGTTCGATCTCCTGATTCCGGTATCACATCAAGAAAAGCCAATTTGTTATTTATTGGTTGGTGATATAGATGACGATGAAATTAGGATGAGCCCGGTAATAAAACACATGAGGTTCATTCAAACCTTAACGAATATTATTGCTGTAGCAATTGAAAACAAGGCTCTTTTTCAAAAGTCACTCGAACAGGAACGGATAGATACCGAGTTACAGCTGGCGGCTGAAATGCAATCTCTGCTTGTTGGCAGCGGGACGAAAGATTATCTGAATTTTGAAGTTGTCACTCATTACCAGCCGCACCAGGCAATCGGCGGGGATTTTTGTGATTTTATTCCCCTCAGTGATGAAGAAGCATTCTTCTGCATGGCTGATGTTTCAGGAAAGGGAGTTAGCGCAGCCTTTTTGATGGCTACTATTCAAGCGCATATGCGTGCTTTGATCGAGCATACAAATTGGACGCTTGAATCTTTGGTTAAGCAACTAAATCAGAAGGTAAATGAAACGGTGCGCGGGGATAGATTTGTAACAGTTTTTTTAGGCTATTTTCATCTACCCTCCAGAAGTCTTCAATATATAAATGCAGGACACAATCCACCTTTTGTAATTTCAGGAGGGAAAGCAACTTTTCTTGAGAGCGGTTCCGTAGGAATCGGAATGCTCGAGGAATTGCCTTTTATCAATAAAGGCGAAATCGAATTAGATCCCGATGCGCTTCTCGTGATGTATACCGACGGAGTGGTCGAACTTGAAAATGAAGCCGGTGAAGAGTTTGGTCATGAACAGCTTTGTGAGTTGATATCAGAGAAACAGTCGCTTTTTGATAAAATCGACGATGCCGTGGTTCACATTGTCCATGCTATGGATGTACACAGGGGAAGTATGCCGTATTTTGACGATACAGCTCTACTTTGCTGTCGCTTCAAGTGACTTCTTGCGGTGGTAAATTGATATGGCGACTAAGGTGCTCAAAGAAGCCCAGATGGGAACTGAAGCCTTATCCGTATCGAGAAAATTATTCAATATCCCGTGGAGAAAATAGGTAACAAGCCCCAACACGATGGTGAGAACGATTCCTTTTAGATAGGGCTCGTGGTCAAGTTGGTAATAAAGTCGGATTCCCGTGCTTAAGCTAACTATAACAATGACAATTACACTGAGCATTCCAAATACTCCTGATTCTGACAAAGGCCCGAGATACTCGCTGTGAGCATTTCCCCCATCGGCCGTATTGGTGCTAATGATGGTTCTATCGGAGCTCTTCTGATACTTGGCGTATTCGAACATATACGTACCCGGACCATGTCCTGTTAAGGGTTTTTCCGCAAACATCTTTAAGGCACTATTCCACCGATTTAAACGCTCCAAATTTGAGGCGTCACTGCTAATATTGGTGATGGATTGGACATGTTCCGCAAAGCTATCTGATGAATCTTGACGATTCTTTTCGAGTTGATGTACGATCTGATTTTGAAAAGTGAAGAATAAACCAACCAGCCCGGCAACAACGATTAGAACCAATTTATAATCAATTCTAAGCTTGATTAACAACAATACTCCAAAAGCCCCAACCAAACTCACCCAAGCAGCTCGAGTGTATGACATTATGATCGCAACGACAAAAAGGACAACCAATCCTAACCAAAATAGCTTGCGAGAATTCAAGCCTTTTTCGTGTAGAAAATGGAAAAGTACCATGGGAAAGAAAAAGGCCAAGATCGCCCCATAACTGGTATGATCTTTAAAAAAGGGGGACATTACCCAGTGACCCGCCTCTTCAGAAAAACCATTTACCGAATGGTGAATCAGGGTGTAAATACTAACTATACCCATGCTCACAATTGCCAAAGTGAAAAATCTCTTGATATAGTTTTTATCTGAAAAGAAGGAATTAATCATGAAATACATGACTAAGACAAACCACAACCGTGAGACCAAAAACTTGAAAGACACAACAATATCAGAGGAGGTTAACACGGTTACCCCAATCCAGACAATGTTGAATAAGATTGCGATGGTCAAGGGATGGGCCATCAAAGCTTTTGATTCTCTGTGTCCGGCCAGAATACTGAGCAAGTACAAGATCATCAAGGCGAATAGCAATGGTTCCGTTGGGAAGTAAAAACCGATACCTCCAAAAGAGGCCAAATCCTCAAAATTGAAAGAAAGCGGAGCCGCAAATCCAATCAACAGGAGGATCATTTTTGGCTTGTAAATCACCAAATAGACAATTGGAATTGCAAAAGGAAGAAGTGCTAAAAGATAAAACTCAGAGGCAAAGGCGATAGCATTGAGCAATACAAAGGAGATCGAAATGACCATTAACGTCTTTCGAGATACCGTTTTCAGCTCGGGTAATGCCTCCTTCAATTCTAATAGCGCTTAAAAAGAATGACCAACACCAAAGCGAACAACAAGGCAATTGAGACCGTAATGGCCAGGATTACCCAGCGTACAGGCCAAAACTTTTTATCAGAGACTTCAGGTTCTACAATGATATCCATGTAGTTTAAGTCACTTTCGAATAGTACGCGCTGATCGAGATACTTTTTGGACAGGTAGTCATACTGCATGGTTCCCATGTAACTCAGATTCTGCAACATCCTGATCAAACTTCCTTTTTCCGTTGTATTCTGAATCAGCTCCTTGAGATCTTCGTTTACACTACTTGTACCTCCCTTAGCCAAAGCATCGACATAACCGCGAACAAGCTCTCTTGTCTGGCTTCCGTAATCAAGCACCTGACTCTCACTACTCAACTGCTTAATGGTTAGCTCTATGCTATCGAGAACCTGACGCTGGTAGGTTAGTTGTTTCTCAAAAGATTCCGCCAAGTTCATAGAGCGTTCATAAACAATTTGATCGTACTTAAGATTGACTTGATGAAGAATTTCATCTGCCATTTCCTTAGCCATCACGGGATCTTCGGATATTACTTCAAGCAGAACCGATTCATATTTCGTCTTATTAAATCGAACGTTGTCACGGTATTCTTCCAAAAGGTAAAACCTCGCATAATCCTGATCTCGTTCGATTTCATAAACTTCATACAGGTCAAACTTTTCAATGATGGAATCTCTTACGGAACTAGCTTCAAAGAATTGGAGAAGTTGTTCTGTTTCTGACTCATCGCTGTAGATCTTAACGTTGATAGGATACACAATTGCAGTGCTCTTGAATTTCGGCGTCATAAAAACGGGCATCGAAATAACGACGCCCACAATAGCGGCCAGGACAGCAACGATGAAAAATAGGATGAAGTTCTTTCTAACCAAGGCAATAAGCCAGGTAAAATCTATGTTTTTGGATTCCATTAAAAGGGACTTTCGAAAATAAACGCGACAAAAGTAGCAATATTAGAGGTTGAACGAATCTTCAAGCCGTTTTGAGCAGTTGGAGAAACTTTTTGATGGAAAACAATCCTGAAAAAATCAGAAGTACTCCTCCACACAGAACGGACAACAGAAACCTCAAGAACTCATCTTCTACCATCGTTTCGAGCAAAAAGTAATTTATGGATAGCGCCGAACCCACGTACACCAGAAATTGAAAAACCAGTCCGTAGTTAATCCCAAAATTGAATCGGCGCACGACAATGATTAATTGCATTAGTCCTGCAAAGAGCTGAGTTACCATCGTCGTTAAGGCAGCCCCGAAGGCTCCGTATTTGGGAATTAATAAGACATTGAGAACAACGTTTACCGCTAATCCAACGAGAGATATGATGTTGAGTCTTCTTAAGTCTTCGTCAGCGGTCATTAATGTTCCGTAGATATAGAACATTCCGACTCCAATAAAACTGATCATTAAAAATGAAAAAGCAGAGACTGCGTTTTGGGTAACCTCGGTATAACGCCATTCCAAAACGAAATCCGAATGAAATAAAAACACAATTGCTGTGGCAAAGGAAACTCCCATGAGTAGTCTTGTTGCTGTTTCTACCATGGGCTTCACATCCAACTTCTCCTTTAACATTCTCGAAAATATCGGGAGCAGAAGAACGGCAAACAGATAAGCAAACATTGATGCAGCTTCAAAGAACCTAAACCCCAAGGCATATTCTCCCGCCGATGCGCTTCCCAAAGGACCTATTTTCGCCAACATAATTCCATCCAAGCGATTATACAATCCTGCAATTAACGTGAACGTGGCATATGGAATACTTTTCTTAAATATTTGAAGGGCGAATAAGCGGTCAAAACGCAACTTGAGCTTTCCTATCTTGCCCGCAAGCATTCCCACTGAAATCAAAAGAGTGAGAGAATAAGTGAGGGTTTGCAAGTAGACGAACCATTCAATTTCAAACCTACCTTCGGTAATATTGGTGAAGAGAATAATCCCACAAAAAACAATCAACAAGGCTCTATCCAATACCGAAACGATACTATCCCGCGAGAATAGATGTAAGGCGGCCAAATTAGACCTTGCGAAAAGAATGAATGATACTAGTATCTGATTAAAGGTAAGAAGTGCCAGGATGTGAAATGAAGCTTTTCCATACCCAAGCAAAAGACCTAATCCAAGAGTGAAAAAGCCATAACCTAAAGCCAAGTAGGCCTTGATTGTGAATAATTTAGAGAAGTGCTTGGATACTAGCTGGATATTCTGAGCAATATTCCGATTATTGAAATTATTGATTCCCAGGTCGATAAACATATTCAGAAGAAAACTCAAATTGAGTAATCCGAAGTAGAATCCATATGCATCTGTACCCACCCTACTTTGTACTTCGGCATCGATCCCCAAGAGATAAAATGGTTTGACTACGATATTCAAGAGAAGGATCAATCCTAAACTCGAGAGAAATTTGCGCTGCATGATGCCTTATCGGAAGACACAACATTACAAAAAATCTATATTTGCCCCTCTTTTCCAGAAATGCGCAGTTCCCGTGAAATTTTAGATCATTACCTTCCTCTTGTCAAGGACAATGCCTCAAGAGATTACATCACCGTTCACGCGAAAAGGTTTTCATTTCTTATAAACTTCATCCTGAATTCCATTCCTTCCAAAGACGGCAAAGGATTGAAAGTAATGGATATCGGTCCTAGCTTTTTTACGGATATTTTATCAAAAAATCTACCCGAAGCGGAGATTTATACATTGGGGTTTGCCCATCCCGAAAGTAGGGGCGGACACTTTCCCGAGTTTATCGAGATAAACACCGATCATTTCCATCAATTCGATTTGAATAAAACCGATCAAAAAGATTCGTGGATTGATGTTCCTCAAATGGATGTAGTAATCATGGGCGAGGTTTTGGAGCATCTTCACACGAGCCCGGTACATGTTATGTCATTCGTAAGAAGCTTTTTAAAACCAAAAGGGCGGTTCATACTGGGAACCCCAAACGGCGTAGCATTAGAGCGAAGAATTGCCCTTCTTTTCGGAAAAAATCCTTACGAATTGATCCGTCTTGAAAAAGATAACCCCGGTCATTTCAGGGAATACACGGTTGGTGAACTACGGAATTTACCCTTCGCTGTATATCGACTAAAGTAATTCTTCGTTTCAGACTCAATCA
>CAZWQX010000106.1:0-13669 GCA_964635965.1 uncultured Cryomorphaceae bacterium | reverse complement strand
CATTTTAATAGAATCTGATGCAAAGCCCGAAGAATCTATTACAGCTTGGAAGTTACATTGATCGAGAATTGCTTTTTCCTCATACTGTGAGCCATGAACAATCAAAACTCTCGCAACGTCACTTTCAATAATATCAGACTCAAGGATTAAACGCTTTGAAGGCTTTTCTCCAGCCAAATTCCTGTAATTACCTGGAAATATATAGTTCTCTCCCCCATTACTTTTTAATTCTCTTATATCAATAAAGTTTTCTTGCTGCTCGATACTGCTTACCGCGAAAATCGTGATCCCCGAAAAAATAATCATCCATAATCCAACCTTCCACGACTTGTGATTGGTAACAAATCCGTAGTAAATACTTCTGTACAAGGGTGCCAATGTTAAGAATGACATCATCCGGTAAAACGGATAATAGATAACATTGACTATTGGAATTCGCTTGATCAACCCGAGGGTCACAAAATCGAAGAGATAAATGATGCCGATAGTTTGCAATACAGGATCAATGTATGGCCCGGTAGTCTCTAAATCTGGATCTACCTCGAGCAATAACGCAATTATCAAACCGATCACCGTCAAGAAAAAGAAGACTCCGAGAATACACATGAAAAGCAAAAAACTCACGGCGAAAACGCGGCTGCAAAACTTCTCCAACTTCTCGATCAATTCACGGTAATTTCCCGATCTGCTAATTATCTTTTTATAGCGTTCGCCGTACTTCAATTTATCCATCCGAATCCCGTCTACATAAACATAACTAAGGCCTATAAATGCAGCCCAAATACTTCGTCCAATTAGGTGAGTGGTGAACCCTAGAATAAGCCAGTAATTGGCTGTTAAAAGTATCGCAGCCATCATCTCATCAACATTCCCATCACTAAATATCAAGATGGAATTCAAATCGAGGAACTCGTTAGCTCCCTTAATTATGGGCGGAATCTGAAACAAAGCGAACAAAACAATTCCCGAGATTAAAATCTCAGGTTCCCAACTCTGCTCTTGTACCCATTGAAGCCAATTTCTGTGCTCCTTTACTTTTCCGTTTTCCGACATATCTCAAAGAAAGAGAATTGATGCTTATTTTTCACCGATTGTTACTGCATAGTTGAATGAAGCCACTTGTTTTTTTTCTTTTAATCCTTTCTTCTCTTGAGGTTTTCGCACAAGAGCGCCTGGACTTATTTACTGTTTCCACTCGGTGGGGGCAACCGAGACCTTACGATGATTTTGATGGTGAAGCCCAGGAGACAGGTCTCCTCATCAATGCGAAATTGCCAATAGTTCTATCGGAGAACACCATTTGGTACAACAATGTCACTTATACAAGAAGTAATGTAAGCCAGGGATTTGAAACACCTGAAATTACTTCACCTGACTTACAGCTGCACGCCTTTATCATGCAGACGGGATTGGTTCAAAAACTGGGAAATGATCGTGCGATTCAATTGCTTTTTGTTCCCAGACATATGAGTGATCTTGAGAACCCCGGATCGGGAGCGTGGCAATTTGGTGCGATAGGTTTATATGAAAAGCGGTATAGCGAAAAGCTACGAATGCGCTATGGATTGATGTACAACCAAGAACTCTCAGGTCCGCTTTTGGTCCCTTTGGTGGATGTGTTATGGAAGTTTAAGCCTAAATGGAGTTTAACAGGTCTGTTTCCCATTTATGGGAAATTGAATTACCACGCTTCTGAACGATTTACGGCTGGAATTTCTCACTTCGGTTTGATCACTTCTTTCGATTTGGGAGAAGCAGCAGCTGTCGGAACTTACATGGAGCGCACTAGTATTGATCTTAGTCTTTTCGGCAGATATCAGGTTTATGGCAACTTCTTTTTGGAAGGAAGGTTGGGATATGCGCTCGATCGAAACTATGAGCAATATCCTGAAGACGAAAAAATAGACTTGAGAGTTAGCATCTTTAGATTTGGTGACAACCGAAATAATCCTTTGAACGCGACATTCGCAGACGGACTCATAGCATCATTGAGATTGGTTTACAGTATTGAGATTCCCGAATGACTCAAACAGCAGAACGCTTGAAATGTGACTTTCCTTCCAAAAGGAAAGAGAAGCCTTTCGTAATTTTGATTGTATAATCTACCTGCTATGCTTCGCTACTTTATTCTAACCATAATCTTGGCAGTTATTGCCATTTCAATCGGTTGTGAGGGCAATCAAAAAGAACCTAAAGCCGAACCGGCAGAGTTCTCTGAAGTTGATCTAAGCAACGGCTTTAATCTTCTAGAAACAAACTGTTTTTCTTGTCATTCTCCTAGAGGACCGCACGAAGCCAGAGTTGCCCCACCTATGGTAATGATTAAAAAGCACTACATCGATGAAGAAACTTCATTAGAAGAATTCACGGAAGAACTCATCGCTTTTGTTTCTAATCCAACGATGGAAAATGCCAGAATGAAGGGGGCCATTCGCAACTTCGGACTCATGCCCAAAATGGAGTTTTCAGAACGCGATTTGAGAGACATAGCAGGTTACATCTACAAAACTGAACTCGAAGCGCCTACTTGGTTTGCCAATCATTACGAAAACGAAAAAAAGAGACATCAAAAACGCCGCAGAAAAGGTCAAACCGATTACCTGGAAGAAGGGAAACAATTTGCCATGCAGACCAAAGCACAGCTCGGAAAAAATCTGATGGCAGCTATTAACTCAAGTGGTTCAGAGGGAGCTGTAGAGTTTTGCAATACAAGGGCGTACCCTCTAACAGACAGTATGGCAACAGTCTTGGGGGCAAAAATCAAACGGGTTAGTGACCAGCCTAGAAATCCAAATAATATCGCAAATCAAGAAGAACTAGACTACATCAGAAGAGCTAAGGAACTATTGGCGAAAGGTGAATCACCAAAGCCCGAGATTCACGATAAAGGTGAAATGGCAATTGGCTATTATCCGATCACAACAAATACCATGTGCCTCCAATGCCACGGGACTCCCGATAAAGAAATCAATCAAGCCACTTTAGACGTTCTGGATGCGCTATACCCCGAAGACCAAGCCAAAGGATACGGTGAAAATGAATTGAGGGGAATTTGGGTGGTCGAAATGGAAAAGAAATCAAACCAAACCGATCATCATCATGTCAAAAGCAAAGGAAAACGCTCCTAATAGTGCCGTTTACGGATTAGGCTTTATCGGAGCAGCCGTTTATTTCATCTCAACTGCCACAAGTTTCTGGATGGGGGTACTGGGATTCCTAAAGGCAATTGTTTGGCCCGCTTTTTTGGTCTACGAAGCCTTTAATGCAATGGCCTAAAATTAGTCCAGTTCAGCTACTAAGCCATCATAGGCCAAGTGCATATGATGAGGAAGTTCCTTTTCCACATCAGCGTGTTTTCCCATTAGGTGAGAGATATGGGTGAAATATGCTTTTTTCGATTTCAGTTTTTGTACCAGTTCTATTGCCTCTTCAAGGTTGAAATGAGAATAGTGTTTCTCCTTTCTAAGCGCATTCAAGATCAGAATCTCCAGCCCTTCCAATTTGTGCTCTTCTTCAGGAGGTAGGTAATTGGTATCCGTGATGTAGGCTATGTTACCAATACGAAATCCCAATACAGGCATTTTGTGGTGCAGCAGATTAATCGGAACAATCTCCGTTCCATTAATCGTAAAAGATTCATCTCCTGAAATAGTATTCAATTTTACTTCGGGAACTCCGGGGTATTTCTGCTCTTCGAAAACGTAATAAAACTCCCTTTTCAATGCCTTTTGAACGGATAGAGAGGCGTAAATTTCAATGGGCTTGCGGTACTTGAAATTGAATGCGCGTATATCGTCAAGACCGGCTATATGGTCTTTGTGCTCATGAGTGAACAGCACTTTCGGCATATCAGTAGGTGTGTTTCTCAGCATTTGCTGACGAAAATCCGGTCCTGTATCAATAACGAAAGTATTTTCTTCCGTTTCGACCATGGCAGATGTGCGTAATCGCTTATCCTTAGGATCAGTCGATTTGCACACTTCGCATTCACATCCAATCACGGGAACACCTTGTGAGGTGCCCGTCCCTAAAAAGGTTAGGCGCATTGGCACGAAATTAGCTTTTTACCATTAACAGTTTTACGGGAAAAAAGATTGCGAATCTTGGATACTTTCTCGCAAACACTGTAGTTTTGTAACAATAAAGCGGGATAAAAATTGGAAAGGGTAATTCTTACCTCCAAGCAGAAAGCATTAAGGATCAATCTCGATCCTGACATTTACGGAACCTTTTCGGAGATTGGGGCCGGACAAGAAGTTGTCCGACATTTTTTTCGCGCAGGTGGAGCCTCAGGAACCATAGCAAAAGCTATGTCGGCTTATGAC
Source organism: uncultured Cryomorphaceae bacterium (assembly GCA_964635965.1). Taxonomy (GTDB): domain Bacteria; phylum Bacteroidota; class Bacteroidia; order Flavobacteriales_D; family Cryomorphaceae; genus JAKVAV01. The sequence continues at coordinate 9,344 of CAZWQX010000106.1, read as the reverse complement.
AAGGACTTTAGTGATGCCATTTACGGAAAGGAAGAAAAGAACCGCTACGTCTGCGAACCCCGTTTAAGGAAAATGGTGAATCACGAGTACGGTCTAATTGAAGAACGTCTGAGTCGCGAGAAACACCCGTCAAAAAAATTCTTTTCCTACGCAAATACCGTCGCCACCATTGATTTCAAAAAAAGGTATCAGGGCCATGGTTGGATGGGCATCAAATTTCAGACGAGTGCAGAAAAAGACCCGAATGAGGTAATTCTTCACGTTAAGCTTCACGAAAACGAAGCAGCTCTTCAACAGGAGACTATCGGGGTATTGGGAGTCAACATGCTTTATGGGTGTTATTTCTACTATCAGAATCCCCGCGAGTATTTGAAGTCGCTTTACGACAACCTCAACCGCGATCAAATTGAGATTGATATGATCTCAATGGAAGGTCCTGATTTTGAAGGAGTGGACAACCGGTTGTTAAGTTTGCAATTGGTTAAGAATGGATTTACCGATGCGGTGATTTTTAGTCCCGATGGTAAAAACCTTCAGCCATCAGACCTTCTTTACAAAAAGAATATCCTCACCATACGCGGAAGCTTCCGACCGGTTACCAAGGTAAACATTGATATGATCATCAATGGGTACAATGCCTTTGTAAAAGAAAATCGGGTAGACAGCGAAAACTTACAGGTACTCTTTGAGATAACCCTCAGTAACCTCAAGGCTGAAGGTGACATTGACGAGCAAGACTTTATCGATCGAGCCGATATTTTATGCTCACTTGGTCAGACGGTGTTAATCTCCAACTATCAGGAGTATTACAAATTGATACGCTACTTCTCAACCATGACAAAGAAGCGCATGGGGCTTATCATGGGAACCAACAACTTAGAAGCACTTTTCGAAGAAAAATACTATCGCGACCTTGACGGAGGAATGCTTGAGGCATTTGGAGTTCTTTTCACCAGAGACTTAAAGGTTTATGTTTATCCTTCGAAAAAGGATGACAGCAATGAGCTCATTACCAGTGGAAACTTGGATGTGCACCCTCGATTAAAACCTCTCTATGACTATCTCCTAAACAACGCCAGAATAGTTGATTTGGAAGAGCACGATCCAGACGTATTATGGATACAAAGCCGTGCGGCGCTTCAAATGATTCGAAAAGGAGAATCTGGCTGGGAGAAAATGGTACCAAATTATGTCGACGTTATGATCAAAAAGAACCGTCTTTTTGGTTACGATCCCGAATTATTTGAACAAGAAACGGCAGAGCCCTAATTACACACCGGCCTTCTCCGCTACCAAGTGTTTCGCCAATTTACCAACTACATAGTCTACCTCGTCTTTCGTATTGTAACGGCTAAAGCTAAATCGAATACTGGGCACATTCGTATCGACGTCAAGTGCCCTAAGAACATGGCTTCCCTGATTACTGCCACTGGAGCAGGCACTTCCACCTGAACATGCAATTCCATCAATATCGAGAAGGAATAATAGCATGTCGGCTTTATCAGTCTTTGGCAATCGAACATTTAGAACCGTGTACAAACTTCTCCTGTCGCATCCATTAAAAGCAACATCGGGTATTTCTTCAATAAGTCTTTCACGCATATACTCCTTAACCGATTCGATATGTGCTCGGTGTTCATCGGCATGCTCCAAAGCCAATTCGAGTGCTCTTGCCATACCAACTATGCCATAAATATTCTCGGTTCCAGCACGGAGGTTTCTTTCTTGCGCTCCACCGAGAATCATAGGATTTATATGAATCTCCCTGTTGATATAGAGAAAACCGACTCCTTTAGGACCGTGAAATTTGTGAGCCGCACCAGTGACGAAATGCACCTTCATGCCAGCTAAATCCAACGGATAATGTCCCATTGTTTGAACCGTGTCAGAGTGAAATAATGCTCCGAATTCTTCACAAATCGCAGCTATTTCGGCCATATCAATCATGGTACCAATCTCGTTGTTGGCATGCATCAAAGAAACAAGGGTTTTCTCTTTGCTTTGGCTCAATAGTTCTCTAAGATGGTCAGTATCTACGTGACCTTTATCTGTGAGTCGAACCATATCAACTGCAACCTTTAGATCGGCATTGCAATGCTCAACGGTATGGAGCACGGCATGATGCTCGGCTTCAGATGAAATGATACGCGTGACGCCAAGCTCATGAATAGCGCCATTTATTGCCATATTATCGGCTTCTGTCCCTCCAGAGGTGAAACAGATCTCCATTGGTGAGCAATTGAGTAGGCGGGCAATTTTTTTGCGGGCCATCTCAATGGCAGATTTTGTTTTGCGCCCAAAGTGATGAGTACTCGATGGATTTCCAAAATGGTGCCTTAAAAGTGGTAACATTTCATCCAATACTTCGGGTGCTAGCGGGGTGGTGGCCGCATTGTCGAAATATACTTCCATGTTCTACAAAATTACGAAATCAACGACTTGATTTCGTCAATAAACCGATTTGCCAGATTATCAGCACTTTCTTGGGTTTTACTTTCCGTATAAATGCGAATAATCGGTTCGGTGTTTGACTTGCGCAGGTGAACCCATTCTTCAGCAAAATCAATTTTGACTCCATCTATTGTATTGACGTTCTCATTGTCGTATTTCGAGGCCATTTGTGCCAAAATCTGATCGACATCGAGATCAGGAGTAAGCTGAATCTTGTTCTTCGACATGAAGTAGGAAGGATAGGATGCTCGAAGTTCCGTCATCCTCATATTCGAAGTTGCCAAATGACTCAAAAAGAGACCAATGCCTATTAGTGCATCTCTCCCATAATGCAATTCAGGATCAATAATCCCACCATTGCCTTCCCCTCCTATCACGGCTTGAGTCTCCTTCATCTTCTCAACCACGTTCACTTCTCCTACTGCAGAAGCATGGTACTTACCACCGTGCTTCTCCGTGATATCCCTGAGGGCTCTGGTGGAGGATAAATTTGAAACGGTATTTCCCTTCTTTCGCGATAGTACGTAATCAGCTACAGCAACCAAAGTATATTCTTCCCCGAAAACCTCTCCATCCTCAGATACAAAGGCGAGTCGATCTACGTCGGGATCAACCGTAATTCCCAAATCGCAGTTTTTATCCCGAACCAAACCCGAAAGGTCTGCTAAATGCGCGGGAAGTGGCTCAGGATTATGAGGAAAGTCACCAGTTGGTCTGCAATACAATCTCTCAATATTCTTAACTCCCAATTCCTCCAGTAGGGCAGGAACGAATATTCCGCCTGTTGAATTCACGGCATCCACGGCAATATGGAAGTCTGCTTGAGCAATTGCATCACGATCAACCAATGGATGATTGACTACTTGTTCAATATGCCAAAGGAGATATGACTCGTCAAATCTGTACGAACCAAATTTTTCAACCTCAGCAAAATTCATTTGCGGATTTTCTGCATTTTGAATTATTGCTTTACCTGCCTCGGCCGAAATAAATTCACCTGAGGAATTCAATAATTTCAGAGCATTCCATTGACCCGGATTATGGCTGGCAGTGATAATGATTCCTCCCGAGGCTCGTTCTTTAACGACGGCCATTTCAACTGTAGGAGTTGTACTCAATCCCAGGTCAACAACGTCTATTCCCATGGCAATCAACGTTTGGCTAACAATGGCGGAAACCATAGGACCACTAATTCGTGCATCGCGTCCGATCACCACAACTGAGCGTTCTTCGGAGTCGGACTGCCTCAATAATTCACCGAAAGCTGAGGCGAATTTGACAATATCTACGGGTGTTAGGTTTTCACCTGGTTTACCACCTATTGTACCTCGAATTCCCGAAATAGATTTGATCAGCGTCACAACAAATTTTTTGGCAAAGGTATGATTAGGTCAATTTTTTTAAGAGGAAAATACCCATGAACTTATTAACCGAATAAAGTTTCATGAGGGAGGCGAAAGCCTTATCTTTGTGGGCCGATATTTTTTACCCCTCGGAAATAAGAGTTTTTCCCCTGTGGCGTTGTTAAAAACAAAAAGTGGCGTTTGAGAAAAGCGGATGGTGGATTTCTAAATTTGAGAAGAACACCTCTCCTAACTAAGACTAATGACGGAATACTCGCACAATCTCTTCCCTCAATCCAACTCTGGTCTCATCGAGAAATTCGAGAACATGTTAAAGGAAAGGAATGCTGTTTTCTTTGATGTGGAGGAAATCGAATCGCTTGCTGATTATTACTTGGACAAGACCAATTCGAGAAAAGCTCGCTTAGCCGTGAATCATGGTTTGACCCTTTTCCCTGGATCTTCAAGCTTACTTTTGAAGAAGGCACAAGTTTTTGCTGCCTCAAAAGAATCTCAAAAAGCTCTTGAAATTTTAGAGTTTTTAGAAGCTGCTGAGCCTACCAATACAGATATGCTCTTGTTCAAAGCTGTCGTCCATCGAAGTTTAAGTGATCACGAAGGCACGAAGTCTTGTTTGTTGAAAGCACTAAAAAATTCACCTGAAAATCGAGAAGAGATTTTCATGGATCTTGCATACGAGCAGCAAATTGCCAATGATTATGATGGGGCTATTGAAAGCCTAAAAGAGTCATTGAAGATTAATCCGCAACACGAAGCGAGTTTGTTCGAGTTGAGTTACTGCTTCGAAATGTCGAATCAAATTGAAAAAGGGGTCACCTTCTTTCAGAAATACCTGGACTATCATCCTTACAACTTTGTTGCATGGTATAATCTCGCATTGTGTTTTGAGAAAATCGGTCTTTATGAAAAAGGTATTGAAGCGTGTGAATTCGCTATGGCCATCCGAGAAGATTTTGTCAGTGGATACATATTAAAAGGTAATCTACATACCTCAATGGATATGGATCAGCAAGCAATGGAGACCTATCGTGAGTCCTTAAAATTCGACAATGAAAATCCTCTGGTCTACACGGCTATTGGAGAATGTCAGGAGCGATTGGAAATGTGGGAAGGTGCTGAGTTTAACTACAAAAAGGCTTTGGCGATAGACCCTGAATACATTGATGCTTTAATGGGTTTGGGTGCCCTTAGAGAACAAGAGGGAAATTTGAAGCAGGCTATCTCATTTTATCGTGAAGCAGTCAGTAAAGATGATTTTCACTTGGACAACAAGCACATTTTAGTTGAGGCATTGGTGAAGGATGGTAATGCAATTGAGGCCATCAAACATTTGGAAGAAATGATCAAAATATTTCCGGATGATGCCGAAACATGGATTGTTTTAGCAGAAGTTTACTCTGAAGGTAATCCAATGGAAGCAGTTGGATTATTGGACGAAGCCATCGACAAAATTCCCGGCGATTACGATGTTAAATGGCAAAGAATCAAACACTTACTTAAGGCAGGCAAAACAGAGCAAGCAGCCGAAAGTTTCGCAGAATGTTATGTTGAACAGCCCGAAGGATTAAAATACTTTCTCACAATATTTCCTGAAGCAGTACAATTTCCGAATATTGCAGGCTTAATTGACATTCAAGAACAAGCGCAGTAGGAAAATGAATTTCGATTTACCCTTTATCCCTGAACGCACCTCCAGGCCGCGATCAAACGGTCTTACGATGGTGATGGACAAGGGAATGAGTCTGAGGAGTGCAGCAAACTTTTTGGATGCTAATGGTACACTAACCGACATTATTAAGCTCGGTTTTGGTACGTCATACATGACCAAAGATCTCAAAGAGAAGATCAAATTGTATCACGACGCCGGCATGAAAGTGTATGTAGGTGGTACGCTTTTCGAAGCTTTCATAGTAAGAGGGATGTTTGATGAGTACAGACAACTCATGGATGATTGGGGGCTCGGAACGGTTGAAGTTTCCGATGGTTCCATACATCTACCTCACGAAGAAAAGCTTCAATACATTTCTACCTTGGCCAAAGACTTTACCGTTCTTTCAGAAGTCGGTTCGAAAGAAGAAGGAATTCTGATAGCGCCTGGTAAGTGGGTTAAAATGATGGATACTGAACTGAGAGCGGGTAGCTGGAAGGTTATTGCCGAAGCTCGCGAAAGCGGTAATGTTGGAATTTATCGGCCCAACGGAACGGCTCATGTCGTTCTAGTGAATAAGATCCTTGCCAAGGTAAATGCTGAAGACATCCTTTGGGAAGCTCCTCAAAAGGCTCAGCAAGTATGGTTTATCAAATTGATCGGTGCCAATGTGAATCTTGGCAATATCGCCCCGAATGATGTTATTCCTCTTGAAACCTTACGAATAGGACTTAGAGGAGATACCTTCTTTCAATTCTTACCTGAAGAAATTGCCGCCAAAATGCGGCCATAAATCAAGTTATGTCATCAATTAAAGTAAAAGAGCTCAAAGCTCGTTTAGACGCAGGAGATGATATTCAATTGATTGATATCCGTGAAGAACACGAGGTTGACTCGGGTAAGATCTGCGATAAACACATCCCGATGGCCGATATCATGAATCGCATAGATGATTTGAGAATGGATGTCCCCGTTATCATTTATTGCAAAAGCGGTAGCCGAGCAGAAGCCATCGTTCATGTTCTACAAACAGAAAAAAATATGGACAATGCTATCTATTTGGAAGGTGGTATTGAGGCATGGTCTTCTGAAATTGATCCATCCATAATTGTTTACTAATGAGAAGTTTTAAAGGTTATGTTCTACTAAGCCTAAAGGGCTTGGGAATGGGAGCTGCTGACGTTGTTCCGGGAGTATCGGGAGGTACAATTGCCTTTATTACGGGCATCTACGAAGAACTTATCGATACGATTAACCAAGTAAATATCGGTACGGTTCAAGTGTTATTCAAAGAGGGTTTTAAAGCTTTTTGGAAACAGGTAAATGGTAATTTCTTGGTAGCGCTGTTTGCCGGAATATTTATTAGTATCGCATCGCTGGCTAAAATCATTACCTATCTGCTGGATGAACATCCCGTTGCCATTTGGTCATTCTTTTTTGGTCTTGTTCTCGCCAGTATTCCTTTGGTAGGTAAAAAAGTTAAAGCCTGGACGGGCTCACGTTACTTTGGCTTTTTCGCGGGTGCCATAATTGCCTATCTCATCACCGACCTGCCTCCTGTTGAAGATCCTGGTTCATCTTGGTATTTGTTTGTAAGCGGGATGATCGCTATTTGTGCCATGATTCTTCCGGGAATATCAGGAAGTTTCATTCTGCTACTTCTCGGTTCCTATGCTACGGTTTTGCAAGCAGTGAATGATCGCGATGTAGTATCCATCGGCTTATTCGGACTAGGCTGTGTTGTAGGAATACTCTCGTTCAGTCGTTTATTAAAATGGATGTTTTCCCGTTTCCATGATGTCACGGTAGCAATTCTAAGCGGTTTTCTTCTTGGATCCTTAAATAAGATCTGGCCTTGGAAAAATACACTGGAATTCTATGTGAAACACAAAGGAGAACCGGACGAAGAATTGGTGCCTCTAATCGAAGAAAACGTTTTACCCAGCACGTACGAAACTCTCACAGGAGCTGACCCTCAGTTAGGTATTGCTATTGCCTTGGCACTTTCAGCCGTTGCCTTGATTTTTGTACTCGATCGTTTTGCCCCTAAAGATGCCTGATAGAAGTCGATACGGGTTAATAGGCAAAACACTGGGACATTCCTTTTCGAAAACATATTTCACCGAGAAATTTAAGAGACTGAATCTTTCGGCTGATTACCTGAACTTCGAGTTAGCATCAATAGAAGATATTTCAGACCTATTGAAAGCCAAAGATCTAAAAGGACTAAATGTTACCATCCCTTATAAAGAAGAAGTAATTCCTTTCTTGGATCGAACGTCAGAAGTGGCCAAATCCGTTGGGGCGGTAAATACAATTGCATTTAAAGATAACGAGGTGATTGGTTACAATACTGATGTGATTGGCTTTGAACAAAGCCTAAAGCCGCTGCTCAAACATGGCATGCACAAAGCTTTGGTTTTAGGTACGGGAGGTGCTTCGAAAGCTGTAACATACGTGTTAAAGAAGATCGGACTTGATGTATTGCTTGTAAGTCGTAATCCCATCGGACAAGGAGTTATCAGTTATGATGAATGCAATAAGAACGCCGTCAAATGGCATCGTTTGATTGTAAACACCACCCCACTTGGGACCTATCCTGATACCAAAATTTCTCCGCCGATAGACTACGAAGGAATTTCAGACCAGCATCTTCTTTATGACTTGATTTACAACCCAACAGAAACCAGATTTCTTCTAGAAGGCAAAAAGCGAGGTGCAGAAATCTGTAATGGGCTTGACATGCTCAAAATACAAGCAGAAGAAAGCTGGAAAATCTGGAATCAATAATTGAATTAGGTTCCTCCTATTTCAATTCTTACAATATCGTTTTCGCGAATGCCCAATAAGTCGGATGCTCCACCCCCACTGCCTTCAACTCCATGATTGATGGCAATCTCCAAAAAGCCTTCTGAGGTAAATAAAGCAACCTTTTCGCCTTGAGGCACCTCACTATACGTTCGAGAAATTCGATTCAGATCGGAATCACCCCGTCTTAACACAATGTTAAACGGCCGACTTCCAACGACATCTTCAAATAGGCTGCGAGTGATATTGGTAATGACATTACCATACGCATCCACGTAAATTGCCATTCCCCGAATGTTATCAGGTTCAATCACCGGTGCCAAATTTGGTCTTCTTCGATACCCCTCAACTTCTGATGAAAAATCATCAAGGTTCTCCTCCTTGGTAATTTTTGCCGCCACGGAAACGAATATTGACTTGGTAGGAAAACTTAAGTCTTCATCTCCATCAAGTCGTATGTGTCGCACCCATTCAGGAGAAATCTCATCCCCGAATAAAAGGGAGAAAAACCCGTTATCGGTACCTACAAAAAACTGTCCTTCAAATTTCACTATTCCATAAGGAGTATCGCGACTCCAGTCGGAATCTACCCCAATAATGTGCACGGTTCCTTCGGGGAACTCCCGCCAAACATTCTTCAATACAAATGCCGCCTTCGCCATATCAAATGCAGGAATGTGGTTTGAGATATCAACCCATTTCAGCTCTGGTATTCTCTTGTAAGCGGCTGCTTTGACCGCGGCCAGATAGTAATCTTTCGTACCTAAATCCGAGGTCAGGGTAACGATTGGCATGTGGATAAACAAGGCGCAGGGCTCGCCGAAATATTCGTTAATTTTGGCTTCAAAAGTAAGAAATATACCCAGCTGTTGCCACTTCCAGTGAGAGTAGAAATAGCATATTTAAAAAGCGATTGAGCGAAAGAGTTATTCCAATAGAGTCGGTTGACCCCGTAGAAATACTCGGTGTTAACAACAAGAAGTTTCAGTTTATTACTCGGTACTTTCCTAAACTAAAAGTCATTGCCAGGGGCAACATGATTAAGGTGATTGGTGAAGAAGTTTTAACATTGT
>CAZWQX010000105.1:0-13688 GCA_964635965.1 uncultured Cryomorphaceae bacterium | reverse complement strand
ATTGGATACACCAATGATGTGAATTCTCGGCTCATTCAGCACAACGAAGGAAAAGTAACGAGCACAAACCACCGAAGACCATTAGAACTCATTTATTTCGAAGCCTGCCTCAACAAAGCAGATGCTATGAGAAGAGAGCGATACCTCAAAACTTATCATGGTCGGCTTTTCTTAGCAAAGCGTCTGAAAGTGTACTTGAATAAATGAGCCGATTCAACCAGGGCAAACTCGCAAACGGCATTTGCGAAAGCGGAGCTTCCGATGCCTGAGCTCAACTTAGCGCAGCGATCTCACGAGCACTATCAAGAATAGACCTAGCGAGTAAACATGGGTGCGGCTGACCTCCGCTTATTCCTGAGTTACTGCAAATAAAATTAAGGCCGACTCATCAGCCAAAAAGTAAGATTGCATGGACTTTGCGCCGCCCTACTCTAAAAAACTCAGGATCACACTAGGTTTCGGTTAGCCACCGCACGGGGAGCTTTTGTTTTAATACTCCCTGGGCCTATCACGCCAACGGCGTGACGGGGAAAGCTACAGCGATAGAATCGTAGGAGTGAATAACCAAATCCCTTGTTAGGTCTATTGATTTCACCCTGCAGAACCTTTCCTATTTGTATAACACGATCGACGTATTCGGTTTGCGCTCACGACCATAGGAGTGAGTGACAAAATCGCCTTTGCTTTCCCAAGATTTTTTGACTCTTTTTTATCGACTGAAAAAAGAGCTTTACCTTGGTTGAATCGGGACTGTCAAGAAAAAATCTGCCTTAAGGAGGGGCTTCAACCACGTGAGGGGGTGCCCCGAAAGGTTTCGGGGTGGGCCTGCCTGTCGGCAGACAGGGGTGGAATAGTAATCTCAATGTTTTCCACCTCCGTCATACGGCTCCCTCGTCGCCGTATGCCACCTCCTCCCTTGGAGGAGGATAGTTTGGCTAAGTTCTTTTTAAGGTCAGTGAGCGCCCGCTTGCCGATCGGGCAGGTAGCCGAGGGGAAGCGGCAGTGCTGAGCGGCATTCAAAAGATTCAATTCTTCTTTCTAATCCTCCAAATACCAAACCACAAAAAGAGTCCTCCCAGGAGAACAAAGAAGATAGCGGTTACTTGATAACCAACCCCCCATTTGAGGATATCAGTTAATAGACGGTTACTAAGGATTATTTCTCGATCTCCACTTAAGTAGACCACACCCGCCCACATCCACATGATCACGGCCAATACAAATGGCATCAGCGGATTGGCATATCCTTTATCTTCTCCTGGACGACTCATTCGTTATCCAATGGCTTCCTCAATTTGAGCACCTCAATCAATCAAACTCACCCCATTCGCATCGGTGGTGAGTACCTCACTCATATAGTCAAAGAAAGGGCGGGTGGCTTTAAAGTATTTTAAGAGCTCTTTGTCAAAACCAGGAGAAGTAACCTCCTTATCGGTGAACTGATGGGAAACAAGAAAGGACTTGTACCGCAAGAGGTCGATGTCGGGGTGGTCTTTGGAGTATCCCTTGGGAGCGGTTTTTACCTGGTCGCCTTCCAGTTTTCCAAAGTGTTTTTTGAAAGAGGCCGAGTTGATGATTTTTCGCAGGGGAGCAGCATCAGCGGCGATCTCTTCACGGATGCGTTTGAGGTCGCTTGGCTCGGGTTGCCAGAATCCGGCACCCATCATGGAGCGTCCTCCAGGCTGGAGGTGGAAGTAATACCCACCGCGTAAGGCTCTTGTCGCTCGACTGAAACCTCCCGCAAAATTGGTCTTGTATGGGTCTTTGTTTTTGGAAAAACGCACGTCGCGGTATATGCGGAAGAGCTTCATGTTTTCGATGTGGTCTTGCTTCTGCATCGATTCCAGCAGATTGTTGGCAAAGGCCTTGAAGTTTTCGTGCGCCGCCACGTATTCCTTTTTGTTTTCGGCAAACCAGTCGCGGTTGTTGTTTTTCTCTAGTTTCTTGAGGAAGGTGAAGACGGAAGGGTGGAGGTGGTCCATGGGTGTTTTCTTATTGGGGATCTAAGTTGGGGCTTATTCTTGATTTAAGAAAATGGATATTTGGCTCTTAGCCGTTAGCCGTGCGCCACCGCTAAAGCTTCAGCGCACGCGGTTAGCCGTTAGCCGTTAGCCGTTAGCCGTTAGCCGTTAGCCGTTAGCCGTTAGCTGTTAGCTGCTGGCTGCTGGCTGCTGGCCATTTTGTTTGATAGGGGCAATTTATGCATTCTATTGGTTAACCTTTTTTGAAGATGATTACATGTCCTCCTTTGGAGGAGGTGGGCATTTCTGAAGAATGAAGAAATGGTCGGAGGTGGAATTTGAGGCCAAGTCCACCCCCACCAAAACAGAGCTGAGAGTGAGCCTGCCTGTCGGCAGACAGGGGTGGAAAAGTATTCTCTATGATTTCCACCTCCGTCATTCGGCTCCCTTGTCGCCGTATGCCACCTCCTCCCTTGGAGGAGGACAGTCGGAAATTCTTTTCTACGGTCACCGAGCGGAGTCGAAGTGCCGGTTCGGGCCAGCGCACTCTTAGATCCTCGCATAAGTGCCGATGTGACGAATCAAATCGTATGTTCTTCGTGATAGCACTTGCGTCATACTTAACACGTCTCGGGCTTATCACGCCAGCGGCGTGACTGAAAAGCTACAGCTCCTGCGCTGAAGCTTCTGCGTAAGCGTAGCGATAGAATCGGGGTTTCGTCTTCATTTCGACTTCCTGCCCGTCCAGCTGGCGGACGCTCAATGTACGGCTCAACCACCTTTAATTTTTTGATAGGACGATTTAAGGTCACTGAGCGGAGCCGAAGTGCCTCTTTCTCTACCCTCAACTTAAAGCACCTCGATCAAATGAATATCAAAGATCAACACGCTGTTACCAGGAATCCCATTCCGGGTTCGGTTACCGTACCCCAAGCCAGAAGGTATCAGCAACTTACCCCGACCTCCTTCTTTGAAAAAGGGAATGCCAATCTTCCAACCTAGTATCACCTCGTCCAAACTAAACCGGGCTCCCGCTTGACCACTCTCGTCGAACACTCTTCCGTTGGTGTAATAGCCTTTATACACCACGTGAACCCGAGAGGAAGGATGCGGATTATCTCCCTCTCCCGTCTCTTCATTTACGTAATACACCCCACTGCCAATGTCCATGGCATCCAGACCATTGTCGGCAATGTACTTGAGGATTTTCTCGTTGTCCTTTTCAACTTGACTTCGTTTCTGACCCTGTGCGGTATGGATAGTAGCAAAAGAGACTAATAAGAAGAGCAGAAGGTGTTTCATCGGTTTATATTAAATGGAAACTTGCAAAGATATGCTTGGTTTGCTCAAATCTGGTAAAGGTTATCGGGGCAATCTTTTAGCTCCCTCGGTACTCGCTGATTTCGAAAAGGTGTCCGTCAGGATCTCTGAAAAAGCATCTTACCTCTGCGCCTCGGTCGAAAGGTGGGGTAATGAATTCAGCGCCTCGCTCTTTTAAGATCTCGTATGATTCTTGGCAATCTTTTACGCGTATGGTGTAAGCATGACTCACCTTGTTCTCATCTTCCGGCGGGACAAAATAAACTTCAGGTTTGTCTTCTGTGGGTCCACCTGATGTGACGAGCAGAAGCCAATTGCCCAAAAATTCGATAACCATTGAATCACCTCCATATTCTCGAAACAGCTTCGCCCCAAGAATATCGATATAGAATTCTTTGGCCTTCGACATATCTTTCACAACCAAAATGGTGGTAAGGGCTGAATCAACAAAGGGATTTCTATTAGTGGTGCTCATGATTATGAAATAACTGGTTCGGTGTCCCCGTGACATTTTTTTATTCTTTCGGAGATCTCGGGCTAACCAAGGTAATGATTTAAGGCATCCCATTTCGTTGTGTAGGATACACCATTTAGCTATTTGCTCAATATAAAAGAGCACTTCCGTCAAATTCCTTTCAGCTGAAATCACATAGAAAATTACCCTTCACAAGAATTAACTATTACGGAAACTGAGTTTTTCTCAATGCATCTACTTTTAGCGGATGAGATCAGCACTTTACCAAGTCTTTACCAAGGCTCTTTTAACCATTATAACCCTTTCAGGCGTCTTTTTATTCACCCAGAATAGTCTTGCACAGGATCCCAAAATCATTGGTGGAACCGAAGCCGTAGAAGGCCAGTTCCCTTGGATGTCCTGTTTGTATCTCTTTGAGGAAGAACCGGTATGTGGTGGTGCTCTGGTGCATCCGGAATGGGTGCTGACTGCCGCGCATTGTGTTTTTGACGAGAATCTTGATATTTTCTCTTTTCGCATCAATTCAATAGATGCATACGGTGATCTCAATCCCGATGGTGGAGCAGAACGAAGCGTTACCGAAGTGCACATTCATCCTCAGTACAATTTTGGAGAATTGGTTGGGCAATACGTTGACCTGGCTTTGTTTCGCCTTTCTGAACCCGTTACGGATATTGCTCCCATCGCTCTACCTTTTGGCATAGACCCGGCAGAGCTCTATCAAACAGACACTCCGGTGAATGTGGCCGGATGGGGACTAGTAGTTGAGGACGGCATCAATAGCAATCCCGATACCTTGCAATGGGTGACTTCGAATGTCTATGATTTTGATCTCTGTGAAACGGTTATGGGCAATTCCATTTCTGATGACTTCTTCTGCATAGGGTATACCGAAGGACAAACACCGTCAGGTGCTGCTACCGGTGATAGTGGAGGTCCTGCATGGGTTTATGACTCTGATAATATTGCCACGCTTACCGGGATCGTACACGGGGCGCTTTGGGATTTTACGGGTCTTGACCAACCCGGAGTTTTTGTAAAGGTGGCGAATCAACTCGATTGGATTGAATCCGTCATAAACGGCGCCCCAACTGCAACCCTCGAGCCCAATTCGGAAATTGATTTTCGGATAGCTAATCTGCCTGGCAAGCTTGAGCTTCTCGTTGATGGATATTCGGGGGAGCTCGATATTTCCTTGTACAACGTCCAAGGTTTGAAATTGCTTGAGTCAAATCAGCATACTTCGCCGGGAGTCCTCAACGAAATTAGCACTGACCAACTGGCATCCGGGTATTATGTTCTGCACCTTACCACCCCGTCGGGTTTAGGGACTGCCAAGAAAGTGGGGATTTATTACTGAGCAGAATGAAGTAAGCGCCATCCGGTCACTGAATTTTAACTTCAGAATTCTATTTACCGCGTTGGAGAACAAGAATTTTCCATTTTGACGGATGGCCAACATTGCCACTGAACGGTTGTTTATACCTTAGATGAGCCAAAGGATAAAACCATGGAAAAACTAAAGAAAGCATATATCGCAGGTGGGTGTTTTTGGGGAATGGAAGACCTGTTTCGAACGCGTCCGGGAGTAAAGGACACCGAAGTAGGGTATATCGGTGGAGAAAATGATCATCCGACTTATCGCAACCATCCCGGGCATGCCGAAGGTTTGGAAATCACTTACGATCCAAATGAGACTTCGTTTATGGAATTGCTCGATTACTTTTTCCGAATTCACAACCCAACGACCCTGAACCGCCAGGGAAACGATATTGGAAGCAGTTACCGCTCAGCCATCTTTTACCAAAATGAAGAGGAGTACGAGCAGTCTAAAAAGATGATCGAGATTGTGAACCAATCCAAAAAATGGGAGGGATCGGCATCCACCACGTTGGAGTCTTACACCACCTTTTGGCCTGCTGAACCTGAACACCAGGATTATCTCGTCCGCATTCCGAATGGATATACCTGTCATTTCGAGCGGTTTCAAGAGAGTTTTCTGAAGGAAACAGTCTAGATGCCGGACAACGTTGATCTCAAGCAACTGGGTTTTGGTGGGGGATGTCATTGGTGCACGGAAGCGTTATTTGACCACCTCAAAGGGGTGACCAATGTTCGACAAGGATGGATAAAGTCAATTGCACCGAATGATACTTTTTCCGAAGCGGTTTGGATTAATTACGACTCCAAGTTGATTTCAACGGAAACGCTCGTGAAGATCCACTTGCTCACGCATGCCAGTGCTTCCGATCACAGGATGAGAGATAAGTATCGCTCGGCCATTTATTTCCTAGATGAACGTGAGCAGGAGAGCCTCATTTCCATCCTGAATAGATTAAGGGAAGAGGACGGAGTGAATTACCTGACCCAGGTTCTTCCATTTGTGGAGTTTGAATTGAATAATCAGGAGTTTCTCGATTATTTCAAAACCAGACCGGAAGCTCCTTTTTGCCAAACCCATATCCACCCCAAGTTGCGGATGTTGATGCAGCGGTTTGGGAAGCATATGCAAGACGTAAGGGGATAATAAGTGCCCACTGAACGTTTTAAATTTTGATCGTCTCGGTTAAAACTCGGATGCAGGCTAATCGACATGCGTCATAAGAAAGTGAAGAGCTTCCTTCTCGTCGATAGGGTTAAGTCGTTTTTCGTTGCTTGTTCGTAGAGTGTCGATAGTAGATAGTACTTGGTATTTAGTATTCAGTTACTAGTATTCAGTAGCTTGCAGCTATAGTCTGGAGCCGAAAGCCTGCAGCCTATCACCTTCGCTATGGCTTCGGTGACGAACGAAGCTGGCAGCAGGAGGCCATCAACCCACGAGCACCGCGAGTACCTTCATTCTTAATTATCTCCTACCAGTCGATGAGCTCGCTACGCTCGGTTCCTCATTCTCAATTCATAATTTACTTTCATTCCACCCCCGTCTTTTTCCTCGTGCCTCGGAAAAATCCACCCCCGCCAGCGGGGGATACTTTTCCATCTTCGAAAAAAGGGACCGGCCAGGAGCTAAAAGGCTAACAGCCCATTAACCCACGAGTACCGCGAGTACCATCATTTCTAATTCTTAATTTTTAATTCAACATTCCATTTCTTCACCTCACAACCGACAACTTCTGACTAAACACTTTGTCCTCCGATTGCACCGTCACAATATAAATCCCATTTGGTAGGTGAGGAGGGATGTTCAGCAAAAAGTATCCTGACACTCGACCGAGGAATTCCTGGTGCACAGTTTTGCCCGATGTATTGGTGATCGATAGATTGAAAGCTTGTTCCACATCGGTCTCCAAATCGATAATGATAAATTCGGTAGCGGGATTGGGGTAGATCCGTATGGCATTTTTGAGGAGCTGATTGGCGGTGGAAAGACTCGATCCTTGGCTTAGAAACAACTTTTGGTAAGGTTTATAGAAATGATATTCGAAACCGGAGATCCCAATGTCATCAACTCCATCATCATTTATGTCTTCTACTATAAGATCTACACCCGTAAGCCATTCGGGAATTTCTTCAATTTCGTAAGCGTTGAAATCAAAATTTCCATTGTTCTCAAAATATTCTAGTCCAGATCTATATTCGAGTAGATCGACGTCTCCATCTCCGTCGAAATCACCTGTTATTCCCTGTAAATCTTCCGAGGTATCCATAACCTCCTCAAATACTCCTTCTCCATTGTTTTCATAAATGTTGCCTTGAATAAGCACATCAATATCTCCATCGCCATCCAAATCCTCGGATAATGCATTTGGATAGGAGAAAGTCGGAATTCCATGCTCAAGGGACTCTACGATCGCATTCCCGTTTTGATTTAGGTATAACTCCGTTGCCGGATAAACACCCCCTTGATTAGTTCTGAAAAAGAAAATATCGGGATATTCGTCTCCATCAAAGTCATTGATAAGTAGACTTTGGAAGGGGTACGGAATCGCAATATGCTCTAGTAAAAAATAAAAATTTCCCTCACCATCATTCAGATACACCTTAAAACCTTCATGATGAAGTAAGATATCTCCGAATCCATCTTGATTAAAATCAATTGCGTGCAATGTTCCGTTTTGTCCATCCAATATTCCTTCTTGTTCCACCGTAAAAAAGCCGTCTCCATCATTTAACAATACAGCTGAATAATTTTCAGTTCCTGAACAACAGAACGCTTGAATGATGACATCGTCATCACCATCTAATTCAAGATCGATTGTTAATGCATCTATATTCTCGAGTTGTGGAAATTCGACAATTTCCATTGCCTCTTTAAGAAAACTACCCGATCCATTATTTCTGTATAAGAAGTTCGGATAGCTTTCGCAAAAGGCACAATATCCATTTGCGCTCCCTAAATAGAGAAAATCAACATCGTCATCACCTTCTATGTCCAAAGACACTCCGAAACCGGGAAAATGCTCGTCAAATGGTGTTCCGCTTAGGTGTTCCCACTCCAGTTCACTATTCAATCCGTAAACCCTCGCATTCTGACCCAATATGATCTCTTCGGTTCCGTTACCCGTTAAATCACCATGGACCAAATAATTCCCCTGAGCGATGTGAAATTCATCCTTTAAATCATCATAGGTAAAGGTGCCGTCTCCATTGTTGTATAAGATGTTTACGTAATAATTCTCCTCGGGCTCCGTGTAAAGCAAAATATCATCGTGTTCATTCTGATCGATGTCATAAACCCCAACAGGGACTCCCGCGGGATATCCATCCCAAGTTTCACCTTGAAAGATTGTTACTGGGTAAGAGCTAAGTCCATATTCGCTAGAATAATAAATCTGAATCTCGTAATGGAATTCGTCAAGCGGATCTACTTCACCAATGTAGCTTATTAGGTCGTTCCACCCATTCTGATCCAAATCGCCTGTCGCGATAAATCCCTCGCTAGTGAAAGAAAAAAACTGGGTAAATTCATAATAATCCGAGCCATTTGCCTCAAGTATATGGTGATTGGTTACCACCTCGTCCAATCCGTCATTATTCAAATCGACCAGAAACATCTTCTTATCTAAGTCAGTTTCCATCCAGAAATAGGGAAAGGTTTGAGCGATTTGAAAATCAGCGTTCCCCATATTAGTGAAGGAGAACAGCACATTGTCATCCATCAATACAATCAAATCGTCTAGCCCATCACCATTCTTATCCGTGAGTAGTGTGCGGTATTCAATATCCGGTTCGAGAAAGCCGAATGAAAGTTCGTTCCCTACATCAAAATGGCCGGTTCCATCATTCAAGAAATAATGGAGACCATATAGGGAATTTGTTGCAAGAACACCTTCGGTCGCCAATAAGTCGATATCTCCATCTCCATCGAGATCGCCCAATGAAAAATCGTAGTACTTAACGTTATCAAAGAGCTCATTCTGGATAGGGTTAAGGTTGCCCATGCCATCATTTATATTGACTTGTGGTCTGGCCATAGAGAACTCCCATCCACCAAAACCTATTATAGAAATTTCAACCTCCCAAGACACCACATCGAGATGTCCGTCT
This sequence comes from uncultured Cryomorphaceae bacterium, assembly GCA_964635965.1. GTDB lineage: Bacteria > Bacteroidota > Bacteroidia > Flavobacteriales_D > Cryomorphaceae > JAKVAV01. The sequence goes on along the minus strand of CAZWQX010000105.1, from coordinate 4,445 downwards.
CCGTTCATATCGACAATTCGGGTGTGGTAGTCTGCCATTTCCAGTTTTGGAACGGCGGTATTATCGGGTGGGATAGGAGTGACTTGTTCCAGGTTTAATTGAGCATTAGAAATAAGCGGGATGAATGCAATGAAAATCATTGCTGCGGTTGAGTTGAGCAGGCGGTTCATAGGTCAGGGTTTTAGTACCCATTAAGATACGAAAAACCAGGCATTTTTGAGGGGTTTAGAATAGGCTTATTTCACTTGTAATCAAGCTTCTGTAGGTGGTGTCGATAAGCCTGGAAAAGCTCAATAACCAAGTGTCTTTCTCGATACTTCCACCTCACCGGGTTCGCTGAAGCTTTATCGGTGGCGCAGGTGTACACTCGAAATGAAACCTGTTACGCCTGCGAAAAAGGATTGGCTAATGGTTAGGGGCTAACAGCTAAAGGCATTAGAGGTCGATGGTCTATGGTAGATAGTCGTTATTCGTTGCTCGGTGTTAGGCAGGTTGTAGGTAGTATTCAGTATTTGGTAATCAGTACTCAGTACTCAGCACTCAGTATTCAGTATTCAGTACTCAGTATTCATTTCTATTTACCATCTACTACCTACTACCTACTACCTACTAACTACAAACTGAACACTGCCAACTGCCCACTGCAAACTGCCCACTGCTCACTGCTCACTAATCAACCTCTTGAACCTCAAAAAATCCTATCTTTAAAGAACATCAATTAATGAGACCGTGATGAAACAGAAAACGTTACCCTTACTTTTTGCCATTTTATTCACTTTCGTAGCTAAGGCCCAACCCGATCCTTGGGTTAGGTTGCATCCCGTACCCGCCACCGAGACCTTTGATGCCTTCTATTTTGTCGATGACAATACAGGATTACTGATCAACTATTTTGAGGTTTTTAAAACTACCGATGGGGGAGAATCCTGGACGGAATTGGACACTGACCTCACGGCACAGCAAATGACGGGTTTTGGGAATACAGTGGTGCTCGATCCACTCTATGAACTATACATTTCACCCGATGCAGGCGAAACCTGGAATACGGTTGATTTCTCTGAAGAACAATGGGAACTGAACCGAGGGGTATACCTCTTCTCTGAAACGGATATGATTGTTTTCTCCCAACTGGGAGCCGACTTCTTCATCAATCGATCCGAAGACATGGGGCAGTCCTGGAATACACAGCAAATATTTGCCTTCCCTGAATGGGCATTTGGTTTTTTCGCCTTTGATTTTGACGATCTCATTCTATCCGATTATCAAGCGCTCCATTACTCGGGAGATGGCGGTGATACTTGGCAAGTTTCCAACTTTGATTTTGATTTTACCCCGACAAATCCTTTGGCCTATGCCCAGTACGACGAGTCTTCTTTGTTCGCCATTGCGCCCGGAGGAAGATGTATTGAGTCCGTGGATAGAGGCGCCAACTGGTTGACAAAGGGTTTTCTTCCGGAGTTTGATGGTCAATTAACCGCGGTAGATTTTGAAGATGAGAACCTCGGCTTGGTAACAACAACAGGGGGCAGCATTTTTCGCACAGAAGATGGTGGGGTGACTTGGACGGACGTTACCCCCGACATTATGACCGATTACGAATACACCTGCGTGCATGTCAATGAAGAATTTGCCTGGATAGGAGGAGAGAGAGGACTTTTATTGGAATTGCCTCATCAAGGTGATGAATGGAAGACCAACTTTTTCATGGCTGGTTTTCCCGAAGATTTCGCAGTGGTGAATGAGGACCTAATCTACACCCTGAGTGATTAACACCTGTATCGCTACGATAGGGCAGAACGAGAGCTTAATCGCTACGGGCCAATAGGTGAAGGTAATTACCCGGAGCTATTTAGGATTGAATTCCCCACTGAAACCATCGGATATGGGTTAGGACTTGATTCCCAAATCTTTAAAACCACCGATGGAGGTCAATCATGGTCGCTTGCTTCTAATTTTTCTCCAGATGCCAATATTGGTGCAAGTTATGCCTTTCCTACACCAAACTTTGGGGTTGTTACCAGCACGGATGGCACCATTTACCAAACACAGAATGGTGGTGAATCATGGGAAGAGTTGAACGAAGTGGGTAACGGCCCGATGGACGTTGTATCCGAGAATGTTGTCTTCATCGGTGCGGGTTCTCCCAATGAGGATTTTATGCATCGAACCACTGATGGGGGACAATCTTGGGAGACCTTTGCATTACCTTCAGAAGGCCAAGGATGGTCATCGTTTATTTCTGCAGAGGTAGGTTACGTGAGGCTATTTGAAGGTCTGTATAAAACAACGAATGGAGGCGCTTCATGGGACTTTGTCAGTAACCCGGAAGTTGCATTTAGAATGGAATTCTTGAATGAGAATGTAGGTTTTGCTTTTTCCTATTGGGCGGAAACTGTAGCCATGACTCTAGATGGTGGTGTAACCTGGGAACAGCAGCCTATTACAAATCCCACAGTCAGTGAACGACTCGGTGATTCGCTTTACTTCTTAACCTTGAACAGCCGCATTTTTCAAACGAGTTTGACCTCTATTTTAGGTGTGGATGAGATTGTCCAAGACCAAGAGGAGGGTATCGTTCTTTTTCCAAACCCCAGTGAAGGAATGGTTTCTTTGGGATTTGCCGATGAGCTAATCGGTGGTCAGCTACAGCTTTTCGATCCGCAAGGTAAAATGGTGGAGAATCTGATTATCAATGATAAGTTGATGACACTTGATTTGTCGACTTATGCGAAGGGAGTTTATGTGGTACAGGTCTCTGGTGATGGCTTGATTAAGACCGGAAAATTGGTATTGCGGTGATCTGTCGATTACGAAATGAAGTTAGACGTTCACTTAAGTAGTGAATATCATACGTTTTCGAAAAGGATCTGCTTAATTGTTAATGTTCGGGAAGAGTAACAAAAAAAGCCCACCCGAATTTCTCCGAATGGGCAATAACTCATCGTCCGGATGTGTTACTTAGCTTGGCTTTGGTTAGCCGCAGTTTTCGTTTCGATACATCACAAAAATGTGAACCAAACGGATACGCGGAATCCCTGTTTTCAGGGATTTTGATTAAGGAAATGTTAAGATTGGGAATGCACGAATGGCAAAAAATGACTAAGGGGAATATTTCTCTTTTTTTGAACCGTCTTTTGACCAAATACTCTGGACTAAATACAGAGTCAAATTATCCTTGAACTTTCAAATAGCCTTTGTTCAGTGCCAAGTAGATCAAATGCACACTATTTTTTGCCTCAAATTTGTGAATGAGGTTTTTCCGGTGGCTTTCAACGGTATGATGTGATAAGAAGAGCTTTTCTGCAATCTCTCGAGTCCTGAGTCCTCTAAATAGCCATTCAAGAACTTCCTGTTCGCGTTCGGAAACCACCCAATTAACCCCGTCTCTTTTTCGGGTGTGCACAGCGAGGTCACGAGCTACTTCAGGGCTGAAGTAATGTCCGTTGATGTGGAGGTGACGAATGGCATGGGCTATGTCACCATTCTTTTCGCTTTTCAGCATATAACCCTGAACCCCCGCGGAAACACAGGGAATAATGTAATCAGGACTATCGTGCATGGTGAGCATCAGAATACGGACATCAGGGTGATTCGTAATTACTCGTTCGGCCGTTTCTAACCCGTTTAATGCCCCGTTTCCCGAGTTGTTTTTCAGACTATAATCCAAGACCAATACATCGGGTTCTTGGTCTTTGAGTTGGGCCAGAGCCAACTCACCCGTATTGGCCACATTGAGCACTTCCAATCCATCGGTCCCGTTGAGAATTTGCTTCAGACCATCCGTTACAATGCTGTGGTCGTCAACCAGATTTACCTTTATCATCGTCGTTTTGAGGTATGGTTAATAAAAACTCCGCACCTTTACCCGGAGAGCTGGTTAGTCGGATGGTTGATTTAATCTTTTTAACACGGTCTTGGATATTCTCCAGGCCAATTCCCTCATTCGGTTGTCCGGGATGGAAACCAATACCGTCGTCTTTAAATATAAAAAGGAAATGATCATCCTCAGCGGTGAGGCTGATTTCCACATGGGATGCTTTGGCGTGTTTGAGTGTATTGCTGAGCATCTCTTGGGTGATGGCGTAAAGCTCATGCTGCACGTCGACATCCATAGCGTCAATTTCGGGGTGATCCGAGAAGTCTATTTCTATTTCGTTTGATTCGGATATCGCCGCGATGAGTTGTTTTAGTGCGATGGAATAGCCGAATTTCTGAAGTGAACCTTCGTAGAGGTCGTGGGAAATCCTCCTCACTTCATCGACTACCTCGTCCAAGAGCCCCGAGAAATTTTGATAGGTTTCTTCCTGCTCTTTTTGCAAATCGCGGATCTTATTGTCGAGCTGTTTGAAATACTGCTTTGCCATAAAGAGCATTCCTCCCAAGCGATCGTGCAATTCTTGAGAGATGCGGCGGCGCTCGGCGTTCTGACCTTTAAGCAGGGCATT
>CAZWQX010000104.1:0-13724 GCA_964635965.1 uncultured Cryomorphaceae bacterium | reverse complement strand
CGCCTTGGGAAAATCCCAAGGCTGGGAAATAACCGCCCCTTCAGGGCTTGAAGTAATTAAGTGTCAAGGCTTGACCAGAAACCAGGCCGTTGAAAACGGCGGTTTTTCCTTCTCGGAATTCGGAGTCAAAGGGATCACTCGACTTCGTTCGCTGAAGCCTTCCGCGAGCGCCGAAGCTACTCTGCGGAGGAGCTGGCGAGGGAGAACTAAGGAGAGTAATCCCCAAATAACCACCCTTGCAGGGTTAGATTGTATCCCGCTCTTCACTCGCCTTGGGAAAATCCCAAGGCTGGGAAATAACCGCCCCTTCAGGGCTAGAAGATATGAATAGCCATCAACTTTGTAAATCAGAACCTAAACCAACCTCCTCGCCTCTGCATCCACCCAATTCCATGTTTGAGTCCTCAATCCCTCACCGTCCGTCGAACGCAAAACAGGACCAATACTGATTGTTAGTTCTACTTTCCAGTTGCCGAAAGCCCTTAAGAAATGAGGGACAAAAGTGTCATCCCCTATCCACGCCATACTTTTATTGTGATACTCTACAGCGACGGGTATCACGGGAAAACCCGCTGATGCGCAAGTCTCAAACATGCCCGGTTTAAATGGAAGAATACCAGGCCCCTCAAAAGTGGTGCCTTCGGGATAAATCAAAACCGACATCCCTTCTTCCAACCTCTTTTTAATTTCCGATCGAGTATGCTTCCTGCTTTCCCGGTTGTCCCGATCGACGAAAATGGTTCCAATGGCTGCTGCAGCCCTTCCAATAACGGGCCATGATCTCACTTGCTTTTTCGCGACTACCACGTATGGTATGTTCGATGGCATCAAAATCACATCGATATAAGATCGGTGATTCGACATAATTACGGCCTTTTCAGATGGGGTATTTCCAATGTATTTCACCTTGATATTCAAAAGCCACCTTACAAAAGCGCTTGCCATACGAAAAGTGTGATACACTGCGGCTTTCCGTACCCTTAAAAGATTCATTAATGACCATAGAATCATCACGAAAATCGAGAAGAGAAAAAACAGAATAAAACGCGGTATGGAAAGGAGGTACCTCAATTATGAACAGAGTTAGTTTCCTCCAACCGTCTCGACCCTCAAATTACGTAATTCAATCAAAGAAAGCGTGTCCAGCTTCTCGGCCTTAAAAAGGTCAGAAATGAACATAAGTGAATCCGGACTTGGCCCTTTAAAATTGATGTAGTCCTGGTACACCAAACCATTTACTCTTCTGCGGTTAATAGCTTTTCGAAACCGAGTACCACCCTCTTCTTCCAGGTAGCTGTATGCTAAGTAATCCATAGCATAATTCTCTTTTGAAAACCAATAGAGAAAAACATCTTCAAAATCTTCCCCACCCCCTTCTTGATCAAAGGTGACCTTAACCTTGATGTATGACTTGTCATCAATGACTTCATCTCCTAAAAATTCCTTCTTCGCTGCAGGGGAATCAAGGAGTCCCGGTAATAAAGCAAAGTACACAACGGAGTTCACCGATGCCGAACGTGCGACACTGTCCTTAGCATTTAGTTTTAGCTCTACACCATTTAAGGTCTGCGTATAACCAGAATTCGATAAATGTCTCAAATGATTTCCAGTACTATCCCGATACATCGAGTAATAGTCATACTTACCGCTCTGTCTAATTATTTGATATCCCCTCTCTCGAAATCGAAATGAAGTATTTAAGCGGTCGTAAATATCACCGCCGTGGAAAGCTATGGCGCTATCCGTCACAACTACCCCTCGGTCAATTTGTGTAGTCTCTCCGGATTGACAAGACACAAAAAAGGCTGTCACAAAGACAGCCTTTACAATTCGCTTAAAAAAGGTCACGGTCCAAGTACATTTGTTTGACCCTCTGTAATTCTTCCTTGTTGATCTTATTATCAGGATGAGAGAAAAGATCCAAAAGGTAAAGGAAATTGTCTTTCATTTCAGAAAAGCTGTCTTCAGCATCTACATCGATCTCTTCCTCGATTTCACCATCCTCGTCCTCTTCTGCAAGAAGATTGAGGTTAAAGTACCCGAAGTGCTCAATGTATTCAGCGGTCATTCTAACCACCCGTGTTACCAAAGGCTGGTTGTCATCAATGAAATGAGGACGGATGGCTAATAATTTATCTACGACATCATTTTTCACAATGCCATTTTTTGTGACGTATACACGGAGCTCCTCGAGGCTCTCAAGGGTTTCTTTGCTTATGGTGATCTCTTCCATGGAATTCAATTTAAGAGCTGCAAAATTAAAACAATCGTTCGCTTAACCCACAGAACGGAGCTTGTTTATCGGCACAATCGTGCGAATCATACCAAAAACCACAGTAGCCTTGTCTTTTGAAACCTCTTCGACCACACCGGATTCTTTGGTGCCATGCATCTTCACCTTGTCTCCAACGTGTATGGGTTTCTGCTGTTGTTTCTTAACCAACTGGTTCTTCTTCTTTCGATTTTCCTTCTGCCTGCGAATCCGTTCTTGTTTTTCTCGCATCTTCTCGACGATGTCCTTTTCTTTCTTTCGGGCAGCTTCCTTTTCGCTGTTCAAAGTGAGCTTCCGCATGATGTCCTTTCGCTTCTTCTTATCATGCCATTCTTTCAAAAGCGATTCATACTTCTTTCCTTGCTGAATCAGTCGCTTATTCTCACTGAAATTTAAATCCTCCTGCTTTTCTCGGTATCTCTCCGCCTCTTTTTGGGATGCATCAATTTCTTTTCGAATTCTTGACTTCTCGGTTTGTAGGATATGGGTCTCCTTATTGAGCTGATTCTTTTTGGTCTGGAGGGTGATTAGAAGTTTGTCGAGATTTACCTTTCTATCGTCTAATTTAGCTTTTGCCGAATCAATCACGTCAGATGACAGACCAATTTTTTGGGCAACCTCAAAGGTGTATGAACTTCCTGCATGTCCTATTTCCAGTTTATACTTTGGAAGCAAAGTATCTTCATCAAACAACATGCAGCCATTAATCATCATCGGGCTATTCTCCGCTAAGATTTTCAAATTGGCATAGTGTGTCGTTATAACTCCAAAAGCTTTTGACTGCCCTAATTCCTCCAAGATAGTCTCGGCAATAGCCCCTCCCAATTCAGGGTCTGAACCAGTACCAAACTCGTCAATAAAGAAGAGCGTATTCTTGTGAGATTGTATCAAAAAATGCTTCATTTTCACAAGTCGAGAACTGTAGGTACTTAACTCATAGGCAATACTTTGGTCGTCTCCGATATCGACAAAAAGCTGCTTGAATACTCCTAACCTACTGTGCTCTTCTGCGGGTATCAAAAGACCCGATTGAAACATAATTTGCAACAGCCCAAAAGTCTTGAGCGAAACCGACTTTCCTCCTGCATTGGGTCCACTAATCACCAAAATTCGTTTTCGATGATCCAGAGCCAGATTCATTGGAATCGTTGGTTTTGATTCTTCCTTATTTTGAACCAGTAATAAAGGATGGAATGCATTTATCAACTCAATTTCCTTCTCACGGGAAATAAGGGGTTTATTGGCATTGATCGAAAGTGCATATCGAGCTTTCGAAAATGTAAACTCCATGAAGCCCAAGGCGTTTTCGTATGACTCCAGGATCGGTTTGTAAGAACGAAGGGCATTTGTGAGTTCGCGTAGAATTCGGTATTCCTCTCTTCTCTCCCATTCACGTGCCTCAGCAACATCATTGTTAATTCCAACCAGGTTTGCAGGTTCTACAAAACCGGTATTCCCACTTTCAGATGTACCGTGAAGAGTTCCGTCGATCTTTCTTTTGTGCTCAGCTACGACCGCCAACACCCTTCGGTCGTTGTAAACACTTTCTTCATAATCGCGTAACCACCCGAGTTTCTTAAACTTTCGAATGGCCGCTTCAAAAGCCTTATTGGCTTTTTGACGGGCTTCAGCAAGTGATTTTCTGGCCTTTCCCAATTCTTTGCTCGCCGAAGTTTTAACAAAACCATTTGGTTCTAAAATCGGATCGATTAAATCGAGGATTTCTTTGCCCGAATAGAGTCCTTCTACAATTCCTCTCAGATTGGGATATAATTCCTTTTTCTCACCAAGAAAGCGCACAACGGTGACGGCAACCTCTGCAACTTTTCTCAATTTTATTGCCTGTTGCCCTTCTAATACCGAGTTGTCAATCCCCAGCATATTTATTTCCCTGCTGATATTAGGAAAAGCTATATCGGGAAAGTACATCCCGTTCTCAACAATAGATTTTGCTTCCGTCGTTTCTTCAAGTCTGGTCAGGATAGTATCCGGGTGATCCGTTGGAACGAGTTCTTCGGCAAAGCGTTTTGCGCGTTCACCTGTGCATCTATTTGATATAGATAAACAGACTTTATTAAACTCGAATCTATCTAAGGTATTTTCGGGATAGTATTTCAACGGATGATTTTGTCTAAAAACCGATTAGTCAAGTGCTTGTTCAACACTCTCTTTCGGCAATTGCAAAAATACACCTGTAAAAGAACTTACCGCAGTTATTAGGAAAAAGACTAAACCCAATGCTACGGCGGCAGTTTCGTCAATGGGCAATGCAGCCGATGCGTAGAGAAAAACCAATTCCCTGAGCCCTACTCCTCCAAAACTAATTGGAAGCATTGCGGCTATACTTGAGACTAGAAACAGAACCAGATAAACTGAATAAAAGTCAGTGACTCCGTAGGAAAGTAAGATCAAGAAGGCACAAACTAATTGAGCAATCTGCACCCAAAAAGACCAGAAAATTGCCGCAAATGTCACCTGACGGAATGATGGGAAAACCAATCTGATTAGAAGAAATAGACCTGGAATAGCAGCGACTGCACCCAAGTATATCAGGTATCTCCAATACTTTGGAAGAGTGTCAATAATCTCAGCATTAAAAGCACCTATTAACAATGCTAAAAATGCCAAAAGCGCAGCTCCACTAACTCTGTCTAAAAGAACCGCCGCCAGCAGCTGTTTTGTCTTGGCTGAGCTTCTTTTTTTCAGATGGTATACCTTGTATCCATCTCCACCGATTCCTCCGGGAAGAAATAGGTTATAGAACATCCCGATATAATAGAGCCTCAGATTATAACCAAATGATAAATCCACATTGATAGATCTGAAGAGCTCGAGCAATCTTTTGGAGCTAATGATTTTCGAAAGGTTGAAAAAGACAAAGGCACCCAGTATGTACAGGGGGTTGCTCTTGCGAATAAGAGACCACACCTCATCTAAATCAACTTTCGAAAAAACGAGGTAAATCGCCAGGGCAGACAAGGCGATTTTGAATAGAAATTTAAGCGCTGACTTCGTGTTGAGCTTTGCCAATGAAAACTTCTTTTACCGAATAGGTCTTTTTGCCTTGTGACTGGTAGTAGATACGCAGCATTAACTCAGCAATAATTCCAAAGACTAAAAACTGAATCCCCGCGAGAATCAAAGTCACTCCGAGAACGAGAATTGGTCGTCCCCAAATATCGAATCCAAACAATTTCAATCCCAAAAGGTAGATATTGATGAGAACCCCCAGACCTAAGGTCACCAAACCAATGGGACCGAAAAGATGGATTGGACGTCTGAAATACTTCTGAAGGAAAATCATCAAAATCAGGTCACTCATGACCTTGAACGTTCGATTCAACCCATATTTTGATTCTCCGTGAATTCGGGCGTGGTGTTTCACATCAACCTGCACAATTGAGGCCCCTTGGAGTTTTGCCAAAACGGGAATAAAACGATGCAATTCACCATAAAGCTCCATGCCTTTGGCGATATGAGCTTTGTAAATTCTCAAAGTGCATCCATAATCGCGAATATGAACATCCGTGAGATTGCGAATCAACGAATTGGCAATCTTACTTGGAATCTTTCTCAAAAACACCCCGTCTTGTCTGTTTTTCCTATTACCTGCGACAACGTCCCACCCTTCTGATTCGAGTTTATCCAACATCATTGGAATGTCTGAAGGGTCGTTCTGAAGATCCCCATCAAGTGTTACGATGTATTCTCCGAGTGCATGATCAATCCCCGCTTGCATGGCGGTAGTTTGGCCATAGTTCTTTTGGAAGATTACCAACTTAACGTGCTCATCGGCAAGCTCCTTGATGCAGTCGACAGTTTGATCGGTAGAGCCGTCGTCGACCAAGATGACCTCATAGGTAAATCCCTTGAGAGAAGTCCGAATACTCTCCAGAAGTGGAGCGATATTCTCCTCTTCATTCATCAGGGTAATGACAAGTGATAGCTTCATGTCAAAATAGTGTGCCGCGAAGGTAAAGAAACCAAAAGATAAGACAGGTGAATGATTGTGATCAAGCGAATACCTATCTTCATGGATGAAATCCTAATTGCCATGAAGCACTTGCACTTAAGTCTCTTGATCGTTTTCTTTGGAATGACCACTGAAGTTAACTCTCAAATTTCCGCTACCGACACCGTCCCTATTCTGACTTTGGTCAATAATATCTTCAATACAGGAACTTTTGTGGAAGTTTCAAATATCATGTTCAATGGTGTTGCGGTTGATGACACAACTACCAATGTTCAGATAGGTTTATTTGCTAATGGTTTCTCCGAAAGCTTGCCAATCGATTCGGGTTTTGCGATGACTACGGGAAGCATGTTTGACGCACTTACCGGAGAGTTCACCGGTGTTTCAATCACCGATGAATATGAGGATACGGATATCGAGAGTATTTCAGAATTTCCGGTAAATGACTGTGCCGTTTTGGAGTTTGATGTATTTAATACGGCTGATGCACTCGCCTTCAACTTCAGCTTCGGTTCAATGGAATATGAGTTCTTCACCTGCAGTGCCTTCAACGATGCCTTCGGACTATTTATCAGTGGACCGGGTATTTCAGGCACTTTCGAAAACGAAGCCATTAATATTGCGACCATTCCTAATTCTGACATTCCAATTGCCATAAACACCGTGAATAGTGGTGTTTCTTCAAGCGGGTTTGATGACGAATGTGAGTTGGCAAATCCCAATTGGGTTGAAGACAGTCAGTACTTCATCTCCAATTATAGCGGATCGTTAAGTTCAGTCTTGTTTACGGGATTCACGGTGAACTTAGAAGCTTTTGTCGAAGTGGAACAAAACGAGACTTATCACTTGAAATTTGCCATTTGCGATGTTGCTGATGGCGCTCTGGATTCGGGCATTATGCTCGAGGCCAATTCTTTCGAAGGAAGATTCTTGAACGCTACTTCAGATAATCGACCTGAAAAGCTCGGCGTTTATCCCAACCCTTCTTCAGGCAATGTCTTTGTCTCTATTCCTCCTGAATATTCAGGACAAATCCTAAATCTGAGACTTCTGGATGTTCAAGGAAGAGCGGTTAAATCAATGACCATTTCAGGCGTAAACAGAACGGAAATCTTCACAGGAGAACTTGAAAAAGGGTTTTATCTAATCGAATTAGCCGCAAATGGCGAGGTTGTCGGAACAGCCAAGCTGATTAAAGAGTAGGTCTACTCGAAGCGATTTGGGTATCTTTGCTTTATGATCAAGAACCTTAGGAATGCTCTTTTGTTAATGGCGGCGGTGGCCATCGCATTGGCAATTATCTTCAATGAATTCCTTGCTTATGCCGCGATTTTCGTCGGGGCCATGATCGTTTTTTACGGCCTCTATTATGCCTTCCTCAGAACAAAGGATGCCGAAATAGATGAACTCAAAAGCAAACTCGATGAAGAGGAACACCTTTTGGAAAAAGTTCAAAAAGAGAACGATGAACTCCGACACCGCAAATTCAATCTATCGGCTATAACTGAGATTCTCGACGTTGGCTTGTTCGAAATTGATACGAATTTCACGCGAACCTGGAACGAGGAAGTGACCACCGAAAGTGGGAAAGTGGTGCAATTCATCGGTGCCTTGAAAGTGGAGCTAATTGCCAAATACGGCCTGGATCTGAAGGAATTGCGCGTGAAAGCAGTTAAAGACGAATTGCAGATTGCCCATCTCAATTTGAAATCGCTCAGCTTTACCGAACTCGATTACGACTGGGTAATTGCTGAAGTGCTGGAACACAAAAAACCCTATTTGGGAAGCCAGCATCGACGGACGAATACCATGCTTGAACTGGAAGCCACCAAAATCAAAGAACGACTCCAGAAACGTACCCATGAGGAGGTTAAGCAGGGCCCTGAAGAGCTTGAAACCCTGACCGTCGTTCTAAAAAAACAGTTAGTCAACAGCATCTCAATTCTTCTAAATATCCCTGAGTCAAAGATCAATCTTGTTGATTCAGCCGATGATAGCTTTCAAGCTCTTGAACGATTCAGGCAGCCCCAAATCAACTAGCAGCCGCTACTTACGCTGTCCGGGCCAAACGACCATTGCGAGTAATACTATTGCTGTTGTGAGCTAAATATTTGATTATTCATTTCCCGCTCCAAAGAAACTCCTGCTGCGAAAACGCTTGAGGGTCTGCTATTTCAAAACAAAATTGACGGGAATCGTGAACCTGACACGAACAGTCTGTTGATTTTGTCTTCCGGGAATCCAGGGAGGCATTCCGGAAATAACCCTGACTGCCTCCGCATCCAAAGTCTGATGAACACTTCGGAGAACCGTCACATCGGATATGTTCCCGTCTTTCTCGATTACAAAACTCACAAAAACCCTTCCCTGTATTTTGGCTTCTTTGGCCATTTGTGGATATCGGAGGTTCTTTTTCAAATAGGTATTGAAAGCTTCCATCCCTCCTTCGAATTCGGGCATTAGTTCAACGAATTCGAATATTTCCTCAATCTCTTCCACGGGCAATTCTGAAGCAATATCTACGTCCTGCGACTCAACCGTTACGCTGTCTAAACCGTCAACACCCTGAACTCCGATCATGGTGTTTTCCAGCTCCTCCATCGTAGGTAATTCTTCCTCATCAGGAACCAACTCATCCTTCTCTGCTTTTGGAGGAAGGAACTTAACGGTTTTCACAATTGGTTGGGCCTGCGTAATCTCAGGTTTGGGTTTATCGAGATCAATCGGTGGTGGTGCTTGGAGCTCTGAATAGTTTATTACCCTTTTAACTTTTACAGGAATGGCTTCGGTTGGTTTATCGCGCAAGGCCTCCTTTAAAAGAGGGAACAAAGAAGCACTAAGGGTTAGCAGAAGTGCCACAGTAAAGGAAACAACCGCAGAAAGCGGGTATTTTCTTTCCAATTCTTCAGCGCCATATGTCAACCTTGATTTACTCATCAACTAAGTTCAAATCAAACTCTGATGGTTCAACCAACGAATATCTCTCTACATCCGAATGACCCATAACATCCAGTACCAAGACCAAATCCTCGTATTGATTTTCATCCAAAGGCTTTATCAGTACCACTAAACCATCGGTATTTCTGTCTGCTTCGTTGAGTACATTCAGAAGTTTGTCCTCCTCGTATGGAATTTCATTTGTTTCAGGTTTGGTTATTCCTCGGTACCATATGATTTCGTCCTCCAGTAATACAAGGCTTAATGTTCTTGATTCCTTTACAGGAGTTTCTTTTATTTCATCCGTTTCCTTGGGCATAGCGGGGACCAGCAGTTCCATAGCCTGTGGTTTACTGAAAGTTGTGGCGAGCATGAAGAAAGTAAGGAGTAAAAAAGCCAGATCGACCATGGGGTTCATGTCGACATTTACTTCTCGCTTCGTCACCTTCCGCTCCGAATCTTCTCGGCCGTGGATGCGTTCCACTTCTATCTCTTCAAGGTTCGGTAACATCGCTAATCGCTTTTTCAGTGACCAAATTGAAACGAGTAACGTTGAGTTCCCTCAGCGTTTCAAAGATCTCATGGATAATTGGATACTCAATTTTGCCATCGGCATTTATTGCAAAACGAAGCCTGGGATTTGTTGCCCTGGCATTCTTAATCCATGATTTGAGTTGCCCTGCTTCTCCAAGAGGAATACCTCTTTGATCAAAAACGGTTTTATTCTCCTTTGCATCCAGGAATGCAGGAAGCTCATCGATGGACACCCCAAACGCTGATGTAAGAGAAAAGACTTCTACCTGCTGACTGGAGAAGAACACCCCGTATTCTGCTGACATCAAGGATAGTAGCTTCTTTCGGTCGAACTTATTATCAATCCCAAAAAAAACGGCGCCCGATTCTGTCACGGTTATTGTTGCCAATTGCTTTTCGGGTAGTTTAATCTCCGAACTTGAAAATGGAATATTGACCTCTTCGGGTAATTCTGCTCTAAATGTGGTTGTCATCATAAAAAAAGTCACCAGCAAGAAAGCCATATCAACCATTGGGTTCATATCGAGCTTAGGCTTTTTCCTTATGTTTCGGAGCTTAGGCATTATTCACTGGCTTCTTCTTTGAATCGACTCAATAAAGCATAGTTGGTTTCGTCCGCGGCGTAGGTAATTCTATCGATGATTCCCGTGTAGAAATTAAAAACCACAATCGCGACGGCGGCCGTGCTAATTCCCAAAGCGGTAGTGACCAATGCTTGAGATATTCCACTAGCCAATCCCACGGCATCAGGGGAGCCGGCGCGTGCCAATGCCGAAAAAGCTCGAATCATTCCCGTCACAGTTCCTAAAAGCCCAATTAATGTAGCCACCGAAGCTATGGTAGAAATTATGGCCATGTTGCGCTCGAGGTGAGGTAACTCTAAGTGAGTGGCTTCTTCGAGCTCTCGCTTCAATCGAAAAGCCTTTTCTTCAGGACGTAGATTCTCCACTTGTACTACTTGGATGTAGGAGTCAACTCCTTTGCGAACGACGTTTCCAACTGAACCACGGTGATTGTCACACGCTTCGTGGATTGCCTCAAGATCACCTTTTCCCAAAAGAGATTTAATCTTATTGGCAAACTCTTTATTGTTTCCCCTACCGCTTGCTCTGGCCAAATTTATTCCCCTCTCAATGGCATAAGTAAGCAAAATGAGAACAAAAGAAATTTGCACAATAACAATGCTGCTCCCTTTGTGAATCACACCCAAATAATTCCCCTTAATAGGCTCGTTATCGGGATCCCCACCAATAAAGTTGTCAGGATGACCCAATATGTTGTGATAAATGAAATAAGAAGCTATAAGGGATAGGAAGATCACCAATAATCCCATTTTAGAGCCCAGAGTCTCGGCTACATTTTTCGATTTTTTCATAGTTGATAGGCTGTCTTGTGAAAATAATCATTTCGTGAACGGATGCGGCAATTCTTTATTTGCCGGTTTCAACAAGAAGAAGGTGACAATCCAAGGCGATTCGGGTCATAAGTACTAATCCATGGTTCCGGAAATTTCTGACATATTTGGATTATTTACATGAGCAATTGTTCATTGGGTTACCCATAATCGCAAAAACGTGTTTGTTGACTAATTACGTCGACATAACAACATGTATATCGTTGTTCGGTGTAATCAGCAAGCAAAATGGCGTGTAAACAGGCCTATTTCTATGGATATCATCCAAAAATTGAACGTGACAGGAACCGCTTTATTTGGGAATAGGACTCCAAGAGCTTTATAAACAATTGGAACAGTTTATAAACATTAACAACCCTTCGCTGGTTTGCATGTTAACTTTGATAATCTCTTAAATCAAAACTTAATTTCATGAAGTTAAAATCTACCTTAATCATTGCAATGATGGGGTTATTTGCGGTCGGAACTACGGCCCAAGACTCCAAAACTGCCGATGAATCTTATTCACCTTATGGCCATTTGACGTCGCAAGCTGATAAAGATGCATTGGGAGGAGAAAAAGCTATTGAAGCCACGGTTAGCGCCTTTTCAGGATACGCAGCCGACGCGACAGTAACTATCCCATTCGAAATCTTCCTAAACAATACAGATTTCGAATACGGTGACGAAGTAACACTAACATTCCCTGCCGGATTTACAATTGAGTCGGTTTCGAATGATGATGTTTTCGGACCCTCTTTTGACAATCCAGCTCCGGGCCAAGGAGATCCAGAGCCATATAATGGCATCACAGGACAAACTGTTTCTTGGGGAGATGATGACAACAATTATGGAGGAATTACTCCGGGTAACTCTTACACGTTTACAGTGACAGTTTCTGTAGATGCAGGTGTAACGGGACCACAATCGGTTGACTGGACAGTTAGTGGTGATGGTTTCGGACCAAATCCAGCTGATGGATCAGGAACTGTTACTCTTGATGAAGGTCAATCTTGCGCGGGTATTATCGCAACAAGCCCTGATCACACAACTCTTGAGCTTCTTTTGGACGTTGCCGGTTTGACTGGTGCAGTTGCAACTCTAGATCCTATTACTGTTTTCGCACCGGACGACCAAGCCTTTGTAGACTTGGAAGATGCAAATCCTGGAATCACTGACGCTTTATTGGCTGATATTCCACTTCTGACAAACATTCTTCTTTACCACGTTGCTCCTGTCGAAGCTTTCAGCGGAGACTTGACTGATGGCCAGGAAGTAGGAACTTTGGAGGCGAACGGTTTCAGCGTTACTATCGGAGTGGATGGAATGATGGTTACCGTGAATGGAAACAACGTAAACGCTGCTGACCTTGACGCTTCGAATGGTGTTGTTCATTCTCTTGACGGTGTTTTGGTTCCTGCTAACGTAGTAACTCTTCCACTTGATTTCGAGCAGCCCGCTGATGACTATGCATTCATTGGATTCGGAGGTGCTGAGAACACTGGTGTAATTCCTAACCCTGATCAATCAGGAGTTAACACAAGTGCGAACGTTTGGCAGCAAACTCAAAACTCTGCTGCACCAGAAACTTTTGCCGGTGCAGTATTGGATATGAACGTTGCTCCTGATTTCTCAAGTTCAGGGACAGTTGCAATGGATGTTTGGACTCCTCAGGATGTTACCGCTGTGACATTGCGTTTCGAAATTGCAGACAATGACCCTCCCACTGCTGGAATGGAAAGAACAGTTAACACTACAGTTACAGGTGCGTGGGAAACACTTACTTTCGACTTCACAGGTGATCCAAACATAGGAAACGAATTTGTGCGAGTTGTAGTATTCTACAACTTGGGAGGTCCTAACACAGACGATCAGTTCTTCTGTGACAACATCGAAATCGTTCCTCTTCCAACAATTTTTGATATTGTAGAGGGTAGTGATGTGCATGAAACGCTTCAAACAGCTCTTGAGGTATCAGGTCTTGATGTTGCAACTTCAGACCCTGAGGCTGATCTAACTCTATTTGCCCCAACAGATGAAGCATTCGGAAACCTTCCTGATGGTTTGTTGGACGATCTTCTTGCGGATCCTACGGGTGCATTGGCTAACGTTTTGCTTTACCACGTAGTTGGTGGAACAAACCTTAGCGGTGACTTGATGGACGGAATGGAAATCCCAACCGCTCAAGGTGAAACGGTAACCGTTTCTATAAACGGAGAAGTAATAACCATTAACGATGCTGAGGTAACCATAGCAGACCTACCGGCAATTAATGGTGTGGTTCATGTAATTGATGCGGTTCTTGTACCTTCTACATGTACATTCATCGCAGGTGGACCTTACACAAACTTCAACACTTCATTCGGTGGTGCTCCAGTAGCAGTTGATGGAATTTGTCCATTCAACATAATTACCGGATTTGAGTCTTGGGCAAGTGAAGGATACCTGGTTGACAACTGTGTAGAAGGAACAACTTACACATTCGGTTTGAGCGGTGGAGCAATTGGTGCTTGGGATCCGTCATTTGTAATTGTAGATGCTGTAACAGGTGCAGTGGTTGCATCAGCAGGACAAGTCCAAGTGATTGAATTTCCTTCAGTTTCTGATGCAACCAC
>CAZWQX010000103.1:5549-13751 GCA_964635965.1 uncultured Cryomorphaceae bacterium | reverse complement strand
GAAAAGAATGAGAACCAGCTCGCAGAATACTTCTCGCTCATGGGAACGAGTGTTCGTAAAATGGATGACTTCATCCAAACAACACTCCAGTACTACAGAAACCTGAAAACCGAGATTATCCTTGAAGACGTGAGATTTTCGGAATTAGTGAATGAGCTTATTCTGCCTCTTCAAAATTATAACCAGTATGTTTCATTCGAACTTTTAGTCCCTGAAGATGCCGTTATTTTTTCAGATCGAATCCGCTTAAAAATTGCTTTGAGCAACTTGATTTCCAATGCGGTGAAATATGGTTTTCAGGATCCTCACAAGCCCTACAAGGTCAAAATTGAAGTGGCCCCAACCACTACCGGTTTTAAGTTGATCGTATCTGACCGCGGAAAAGGAATAGCCTCAGATAAGTTGAAACGGGTATTTGATCTTTTCTTCTCAGAAAAGTCTGTATCAACAATTGAAAGTAGCGGTCTCGGCTTGCACCTGGTGAAGCATTCCGTGGAAAAATTAGGGGGTGAAGTTCAAGTTCGTTCAAAAGTTGGTGTTGGGACAGAGTTCGAATTGAACGTACCGAACCGAAAGAATGCCAATTAAGATTCCTGCGAAATTCTTCTTTCGGATCAAATTTCAGTCCTGAAATTTAACATCGTTTAGGTGCTAAAAATCAGGAAATCAGCCTGGAAAATTATCAACAGTTAACCTAACTATGGAATTAGTTAACATTGCCAATATGGGTTAAACAATTAATAAACCATTCTTAAAGCTTTCATACCGATTTACGGTACGCGACCACTCTAATTTCGTCGCTCGAAAAAATCCAAAATCTTTTTAGGTATGAAGCTTACATCTATTTTAGCGTCGGCTTTTTGCTTTATGACTTTCGGAGTCTTTGGGCAAACTGACTTGATGATTTCTGCCGTTTACGACGGCCCCCTTTCAGGAGGTACTCCTAAGGGAATTGAACTTTATGTAATTAATGACATCGCTGACCTTGGCACTTACGCCGTAGGATCTGCAAACAATGGAGGTGGAACAGATGGAGAAGAGTTTTTCCTCTCCGGTTCTGCAATGGCTGGTGAGTACATTTACATTGCCACAGAAGCACCAAATTTTAATGCATTCTTCGGGTTTGACCCTGATTTTACCGATGGCTCCATGTCCATCAATGGAGATGACGCAGTTGAATTATTCAACAACGGATCTGTTGTAGACGTATTCGGAGACATCAATGTAGATGGTACGGGAGAAGCATGGGATCATGTCGACTCATGGGCGGCAAGAATCAGCAATTCTCAACCAGGTGGAAGCACATTCGAAGTTAGCGAATGGACTTTCGGGGGAGTTGACGCCCTTGATGGTGAGACCACGAATGCAGGTGCGGTAAATCCTGTTCCTGTGGGAGTTTTCACTACTTCATTAGATGTAGATCCCGAACCTGAGCCAATGGGCTTTGGGAATCAACTTTCTTTATCACTTCTTGGAACTTACTCAACCGGAGTATTCGATGAAAGTGCCGCAGAAATTGCGGAGCACGACCCGGCAACGCAACGCGTTTTTGTAGTTAATGGAAATGACAATACCGTCGATGTTCTAGATATTGCTGACCCTACATCCCCTTCTTTGCTTTTCAGCATTGACGTTGCAGCTTACGGTGCTGCTCCAAATAGTGTTTCGCTTTATGATGGAGTTGTGGCCGTTGCGGTTGAGGCTGATGTGAAGCAAGATCCGGGATCAATAGTATTCTTTGACACGGATGGGGTATTTCTTAACGAAGTTACCGTTGGAGCACTTCCTGATATGCTAACCTTTACTCCTGATGGAAACAAAGTATTGGTAGCAAACGAAGGAGAACCGGATGATGACTATGTGGTAGACCCTGAAGGCAGCATTTCAATCATCGATGTTTCCGGAGGTATCGGATCTGCGGCGTTGACAACTGTGGGATTCGGATCTTTAACCATGATGGATATCGAGGGAGTTAGAATTTTCGGACCTGGAGCAACAATCGCTCAAGATTTAGAGCCGGAATACATCACGGTGACGGATGACTCTCAAACTGCATACGCTGTCTGTCAAGAAAACAATGCACTGGTTGTAATTGATTTAAATACCAACTCACTTGTTGAAGTTGTTGCTTTGGGCACGAAAGACTTCAGCGCACCGGGCAATGCATTTGACGCCAGCAACGAAGCGGATGATATTAACTTCCAAAACTGGCCTGTAAAAGGGTTTTACCAGCCGGATGCAATCAAGGTATTCAACATTGGCGGAAACAACTATGTGTTTACAGCTAATGAAGGAGATGCCCGTGATTACGACGGATTCAGCGAAGAAGACCGGGTTAAAGACCTGACACTGGATCCAACCGCCTTTCCCGATGCTGCAACTCTTCAATTGGAAGAAAATCTTGGTCGTTTAAACATCACAAATACTGTTGGTGACACAGACGACGATGGGGATTTCGATGAATTGTACTGTTACGGTGCGAGATCATTCTCAATCTGGGATGCTTCAGGGAACTTAGTCTGGGATAGTGGCGACGACCTTGAGCAGATAACAGCGGACTATCTGGCACCTTTTTTCAACTCTACAAATGATGACAATTCATCGTTTAAAAACAGAAGTGATGATAAAGGTCCGGAGCCTGAGGCAATCGAAGTAGCAGAAATCGATGGCAAAACATATGCTTTCATTGGATTGGAGCGAGTGGGTGGTATTATGATCTACGATGTGACTGACCCCATGAATCCAAAATTTGAGAACTACTTCAACAATAGAAACTTCATTGAGTTTGACGAGGATGAAGAAGGCGACCCAGCTCCTACTCCTGAACAATTGGCGGCTGCCGGAGATCTGGGACCGGAAGATGTAAAATTCATTTCAGGCGCTGACAGCCCAACGGGGCAAATGATCTTGATGGTAGCAAATGAAGTGAGCGGAACGGTTTCCTTCTTTGGATTGGAAACTCCTGACTACACGCTCCAAATTCTTCACGCTTCCGATCTTGAAGGAGGAGTTGATGCCATTGGTAGAGCTCCGAATTTCGCCGCTCTTGTTGATGCCTTCGAAGATGAATACGCCAACAACGTTACCATTTCTTCAGGTGACAACTACATCCCGGGCCCTTTCTTCAATGCAGCTTCAGACTTCGATTTGAGAGCTACATTGCAAGATGTAAACCAAGACTTCTTCGGTGAGCCCGGCTTAGATAACTTGAGAGAGGCTCGTGGACGTGCCGACATTACTATTTGCAATATTATCGGCTTTGATGCCGCTGCATTGGGTAATCACGAATTCGACGCAGGAACTGATGCTATTGGTGATATCATCGGAACAGATATTCGCGGAGCCGGTTTAAGTGACGTTAGATGGTTAGGTGCTCAATTTCCTTATTTGAGTGCCAACTTAGATTTCACAAATGATGATTTGAACGATCTTTATACCTCTTCAATTCTAGATAATACGGCGTTCCGTTCACTGCCTTCAGATTTGACTGCCGCTGGTGACGCACCTAAAATTGCTCCCGCAACTTTGATCGAAAGAAATGGAGAACTTATCGGTGTTGTTGGCGCTACGACTCAAATTTTAGAATCAATCACATCTACTGACGGAGTAACGGTTGTTGGTCCTACAATGAATGACATGCCTGCCTTGGCAGACATCCTGCAGCCCGTGATCGATGATCTTATTGCCGCTGGTTCCAACAAAATCATTTTGACTTCCCATTTGCAGCAATTTGCTCTTGAACAAGAATTAGCAGGATTGCTAAATGGAGTCGATGTGATTTTAGCCGGTGGTTCAGACAAGATATTAGCTGACCAAACTGACCGCTTGCGAAGTGGAGATACTGCTGAAGACACCTACCCGGTTATAGAAACTAATGCAGATGGAGATCCTGTCCTTCTGGTTTCTACTGCCGGTGAATACAGTTATGTTGGCCGTCTGGTAGTAGGTTTCGATGAGATGGGTAAAGTACTGGCTTCATCACTAAATGAAGGTGTAAACGGTATTTACGCTACAGACGATGCCATGATCGAACAAGTTTACGACGATCCGTCTATGGCATTTGTCGAGAATTCTAAAGGAGAACTTGTGAGTAGATTGACCGACGCAGTAAATGCAATTGTTATTGCAAAGGATGGGAATATTCTCGGTTCAACTGATGTTTTCTTGGATGGTCGCAGAAGCCAAGTAAGAACACAAGAAACAAACCTAGGAAACTTGACTGCCGATGCAAACCTGGCAGCTGCTCGTCAGTTTGATTCTGAAGTTGCCGTTTCACTTAAAAACGGTGGTGGAATCAGAGCTGAAATCGGAGAAGTTGTAGAAGTATCACCGGGAGTATTTGAGTTCTTACCTCCACAAGCAAATGCCCTTTCAGGAAAAGAAGCCGGGGAGATTTCTCAACTCGACGTAGAGAACTCTCTTCGCTTCAATAATGGTTTATCGGTAATTGAATTAAGCGCTTCTGATCTTCTCGAAGTAATGGAGCATGCATTCGGTGATACCGAACCGGGAAATACCCCTGGCCGATTCCCTCAGGTTGCAGGAATGAAAGTTTCTTTTGACCCTAGCCTTCCTGTTGATGCTCGTGTTAGAAGTTTGGTGATTGTAGACAATGACGGATTCCCTGTCGACAGTGTGGTTGTTGATGGTGAAGTGACAGGAGATCCTGAACGAGTGATCAAAATTGTAACACTTGATTTCTTAGCGGGTGGTGGAGATGGATATCCTTACCCTGAGCTTGGAGAGAATAGAATTGATCTCGAAGACGTGTTGGTTGGTGATGGAATTTTTGACTTTGCTGCAGCCGGTTCGGAACAAGATGCGATCGCAGAGTATTTAAATCTCAACTTTGGCGATTTGGGAAGTGGTCCTTATCAAGAAGCTGAAACTCCCGCCTCAGAAGACGAACGAATTCAGATTATCGGAGAGCGTAATGATGAAGTGTTTGTATTCTGCCTACCTGCATTCCCTGATTTCTTCCCCGTACCGGAAATTATCGGCGTTTTGCAGAACTCTTCAAGTGATTTTGTGCTAGTAAGATGGGAGCCTGTTCCAGGCTCGACGGTTTGTGAGCTAAGAGGTGGTCTGGTTGATGGCATGCAAAGAAGCATCCTTGTATATGCTGATGAAGATGGAACACCTCCAAGAAAAAGGAGAATTCCTAAGTCTCAACTAGAGCTTGGAGAACTTCACCAATTCCAAATCAGGTGCGCCTGTTCAGAAGATCCGTTGATCCAAGGACCATTCAGCGAACTCGAATTTGTGATTCCTCTAGGTCCTGTTGGAACAGAAATTATTGCGAATAACTCGGCTGATATGGGAAGTATGTCAATGACGGTATTCCCTAATCCTTCAGACCTTGGCTTTGTCAATGTAACCCTTGTAAATAACAAAGGTGAAGCTACTGAAGGGATCATCGAAGTAATGGACATCACAGGTCGTCGAATTGTTGAACGGCGAATTGGAATTGCGTCCCAACAAACGGTTCAGATAGACTTAAATGGTATCCCTGCAGGGATTTATACCGTTTCTTATCTTTCAGGACAAGAACGAGTTACATCTCGTGTTATTCTGAAGTAAGAAGAAACATCATTAAATTCAAAGGCATCCTTCGGGATGCCTTTTTTTGTATACTCCAAAAGAGAATTGCCGGATACCTTGAACAATCCTCATTCTGATATCTTTATACGCAAAAGATTATGAAAGAAATTGACGTAAAAACCCTGAAGAAATGGCAAGACGCCGGTAAAGATTTTACCTTAATCGATGTCAGAGAATTAAACGAATACGAATTTGCCAACCTCGGTGGCGACTTGATACCAATGGGTAGTGTTGCCGACAGACTAGACGAGATCCCCAAAGACAAAGACGTGGTTATTATGTGCAGGAGCGGTATGAGAAGTGCCAATATCATCAACTACCTCAATAAAGAAGAAGGTTACGAGAGACTGTACAATCTCAAAGGAGGCATTCTCGCCTACAGCGATGAAATTGATCCTTCAATTCCTAAGTATTGAAAATGGAAAAAGACCTCAACGTATTTGGTCAACCGTTAACTACCTGTAGCACGAATCCTATGACGGGTTATTATCGAAACGGGTGTTGCAGCACGGGAGATGAAGATAGAGGAACCCATACGGTTTGTGCCATTATGACGGAGGAATTTTTGGAGTTCACGAAAATGAGAGGCAATGATCTGTCAACTCCTATTCCTTCCTACAATTTTCCCGGGCTCAAACCAGGTGATCGTTGGTGTTTGTGTGCTCTGCGGTGGAAAGAAGCTTTCGATTTCGGATACCCTCCAAAGGTTGTCCTTGAGTCTACTCATGAAAAAACGTTGAAGTATATTCCACTTGACAATCTCATAAAACACGCTTTTGTCAAGAAATAGCATGTCAAGTCTATTCAAGAAGCCATTCCCCGCAATGGACAGCGCTTCTGAGCGATGGAAGTCGGTCTTTTTGATTGGAGGATTTGTGTTTTTATTCCTCTATATCTTCAAACCGTTCGGACTGAGCAATGTAGAGGGCTCTATCTTTTTAGTGACTTTACTATACGGTCTTATCACCTCTTCTTGCCTCGTCCTAACACTCTTTATCCTTCCGATCATTTTCCCAGACCATTATAATGAATCCGAATGGAATGTTGGTCGAGAAATGCTCCATTCTCTCGGAAATATCTTAATCATAGCTGCACTCAATTTCCTTTTTTCAGCATACTTGGAATTCTTCCCTTGGAGCACAAATACCTTTTTGCTCTTTTTAGGATTTACCATTGCAGTAGGTGTGATTCCAGTAACGATATCGGTGCTCTACCGACAGAATATTCTTCACAAAAAGAATATTGAAGCCGTAAAAAGGGATAATCTGCTTATTTCGGAGAAGCCTGACTCGGGAAATTCTCACGAAGAAATTCGAATCAAATCTGAAGATGGCAAATCCGCTTTTGAAGGTGATCTAAATGAAATTTTTGCGGTATCGAGTGCAGGCAACTATGTAGAGGTATTCTTAGATGGACAAAAACCTTTACTCATCCGTAATTCATTGTCCAAAGTTGCTCAGGAGCTTCCGAAATCATTCGTTCGCACCCACCGTTCGTGGTTGGTTAATCTCAACAATGTAAAAGAGGTGGATGGGAATGCGAGGGGATATCAAATCAAGTTTGCCAAACAAGGCCCGATTGTTCCTGTTTCAAGGAGCAATTTGAAGTTATTTGACCAAGCTCTTCGGGATGTCTTGGACAATTAATGCGTTCTTCAGCCTTCCCACTCATCCCTACGCTTCCCTCCCGGCCCAAAAACTTCCCATTCGTCACTTCGATTTGATGTTGATCTCAGAGGCTCCTAAACTTGCCCAAAACGAACTTCATGAGATCGTTAATCACATTTGCTCTTATCCTGATCTGTTCAACGCTAACATGGGCACAGAAGGACAGGTACAAGTTCGCCCAAACCTATATCGGGACTCAAGCAGATGTAATTGGAGGAGCAGATTCACCTGAATTTATTAGTGGGAGATTCTTAATCGGTGGAACCCACTTTTGGCAGAAAGCCGATTTCTACATTTCGTTTCCGTTGATTACGTTAGCTCTTGAAGATACCAATTGGGACTTCGGTGAGGGTGTTATTACGGGATTTAGATACATCCCATTTGGATTAAGTAAAAAAGGACCGAGACCATTCTTTGGAGTACAATGGCTAACTCCTGACTTCAGGATTGATAACGGGCCTGTTATTGAAAGAAGTAAATTCGGAATTCAAGGAGGGCTAACCTTGGCCTTTGGTTCATTATTTACGCTCGAGGTATCGGGTCACCATGTTCTGAATCAAGACGTCTACTACCCCACATCCAGAATGCAAAGTCAAACCTTTAACCCACCGGATTTTGGTGTTTCTCTTGGAATCAAGAAGTACATGGATACCACGTCAAACCTGAGTAAGTCAGAAGTACAGGAGTTTCAGCGGCAACGTTATTCCCGATTCGAAGAAGAGGGTAAATTAAGCACTTGGAGCATCGGAATCGGGCTTTCGGCCAATGTATCAACAAGCGACATCCCCGCTTTGAGAGCTTACGATTTCTTGCCAAACAGGCCTCCTTTGAGCCTTTTCCCTGATGTAGTTGCAGGATACTATTTCCACAAGGCCGATGCGGCGATTCGCGCAAGCTGGAGACCTTTAAAGCTGAGTGATAAAGCTTACGGTCT
>CAZWQX010000103.1:0-5531 GCA_964635965.1 uncultured Cryomorphaceae bacterium | reverse complement strand
TCTGGATTATGAGATTCGTCAAAACAGAATTGGAATTGAAGCTTTTAAATTTTTATTCGACTACAAAGGATTCGTGCCCTTTCTGGGTGTCACTGCAGGAATGGACTACCTGGACTACGAAATTGCCGATATTGAAGGTCCGGGCTTTTCAGGTACCTATTCCACATTTTCCTATGGTATTGCCTTTGGTTGGGATATTCGGGTAACTGAGACTGATCCCTACATATTGAGAACAAATCTTCGCTACATTTTTCAATCCGATCCGTCAGGAAATGAATTAAATGTATCGGGGCAACATCTCGAAATTAACTTTATTCAACTTGTTTTATACCCGGGAAGATGGAACTGATTCATAAATACCTTTTAGTTTTTCACGCTAGTTGCGGAGGACTCGCTCTTTTAGCAGGAACATTAGCTTTTAGCTTTCGGAAAGGTGGAGAACGACACGTCAAGATTGGCAGACTCTTCAGCTTCTTGATGATTGCCACAGGAGTATCCGCGCTGATTTTGGCATTGATTAACCCAAATCCGTTTCTGCTGGGGATTGGCTTCTTTACGCTTTATATGGTCTTTTCAGGTTGGGTATGGATCAGACGGTTGAGTTTTAAAAACAAAGTCAAAAGAGCCAAAATGATAGGTTCACTCGGTATTCTGATTGCAGGTTACATGATTTTTACTGCCCTCAGTTCAGGAAAGGCCATCATCGTGCTTTTGGTATTTGCCATAATTCTTTTGATCATGTCGGTATCAGACGTTCTCCGTAAACCAAAACCGAATAAAACGGCGGGGCTCCACGGAGGAAGAATGGGTGGAGCCTATATCGCGGCCCTGACAGCTTTCTTGGTGGTTAACAATACTTTTTTGCCAAACTTATTGGCCTGGTTAGGCCCAACGGTTATCGTTAGCCCTATCATCGCTATTCAGATAAACGCTTTTTACAAGGGTAAAAAGAAATGAAAATGCCCTATTCGTACGAATCTGTGTTGTCCTGGATCGTCAATGAAGTTGATTCGTTATCCAGATCCATCCAAAAAATAAACAGTTTATAAACGAGAGCGAGGACAATGGCTCCAAGAAAAAGACCGATAAATCCGAAAGCGATAAATCCTCCAATAGAACCCAGGAATATTACCAACATTGGTGAAGCTGCACCTCTCCCCATCAGAATTGGCTTAAGGACGTTGTCACTCATTCCCGCCAAAAGAATTACTACAGACCAGATTCCGGCAGAAAGACCGGTCTTAGCGCTAAAAAGGTAAATTATCACAGGTATGGTGATTAAGGTGGGCGGCAATTGAACGATCGCCACAATCAATACCAGTACGGCCCATACTCCTGCATAAGGTACATCTGCCAAGACAAAGGCCAGGCCAATGACAAGGGATTGAATAACTGCCACTCCTAGAATCCCTTTCACAACATTCATAATCGTAGTCCGCGAAATATGGACAAATTCCTTTCCATAGTTGCCGGCGAGCTTCGTGAAAATATCGTCAGAAGCCTTTAGAGTTCCGGGTGTTGCCAAAAGGATAATTCCAATTATCAGTGCCAGAACCAACTCGAGTATCCCCGTTCCGGTTCCGATTAAACCATTCACAAAGGATCCTGCAACAGAAACGATTTCTTCTTGATATTCTGTAACGAAACCTTCGAGGTTCTGAGAAGCTGCCGTCCAAATTTCATAGACTTTTGAACCTATTAAGGGAAAGTCTTGAACACTCTCATTTGCTTCAGGGATTTTCAATTCTCCTGCCTCATATTTTTGTTTTAATTCACTTGCACCACTAATCGCAGAACTTGTGAGGTAGTATGCAGGAACCAAAACAAGGGCTGCAAAGACTACAATAAGCAAGAAGGCTGATAGTTTTCTTCTTCCTCTCGTTAGCTTGACCGTCCAATTGTACAACGGTTCCAATGCCACGGCCAGGATGATGGCCCAAAGAAGCGGGTTGACGAATGGACGGATTACATTGAATGTGAAGGAGAGTAATACTGCGAGTACCCCCAGTTTAATCGCGATATCAATGATGTCGCTAGTTCGAATTTTAGTCACGGGATAAAAGATTGGCGTTAGATAAAACTAATTTATCCTCGACAAAAAGGAGCTTATCTCATACAACTTCTAATAACAAAGAGATGTGTACTATTCCTTGAATGGCTATTGATAGCCTTATTTTATTCTTTTCATCCTTCGCTCAAAATTCGCCCAAACAGAAGGTAAAAACTCTCCTGAATGCATTTTTCGGAGTGCTGCAAGAGGGGTGTCGATCAACAGCGCCGCCTCTTCAAATTGTTGGTAGTCAATATCCCTTTTCTCGAATTCGCTTCGGATCGCAGTCATCTGATTTTCAAAAACGTAACCGAATTCAGAGATCCATTCTTCAAATTTCTCCTTGGAGAGAACGAATTCGTTCGACATGATCAAATCCTTGGCAAGAGGTTCTGACGAGGATTTCTCTTGATTAAGATGATTATCTATTCCTTGTTCCGAGGTGGATTGTCCCTCGAAGAGGACGGACTTAATTCCCTCAATCTCTTTCCTCAACAACTCGATTTCCTTCTCCAACGCACTCACTTTTTCAGAGAGATTATTCTTATTCAATCCGATGGCCACATTCACGAGGGTCGGAGAATGACTGTTGGAACCCTCCCATGCGACTCCAATGATCTCGTCATATTTATCAGAAGGTAATTCATCCGACGAGAAAGCAATCGCCATTCCATCATTATACCCGGAAGGGAGGATATAATCGCCTGCTTCTACTCTACCTACTACTCTGATTGGTACCTGCCCAAGGAAGGCAATTTTAGCAAAATCACTCTTTTTGCCTTCAGGAGGCATATTCCCCAAGACTATTGGGTTAGTAGATACTGCCAAGATGTGATCTGCTCCTTGCGTATTTCTTGAAACCTTTCCATTTTTTATCCCAACAACTTCTCCGGGGAAAATCTTGTCATTTTTATCGGCTAACTCCAACCATTCCGCATAGTCTGCCCCTCCTGAAAGAAATGCAACACCAACGTTAAGCTCATAATTTGCAGTGAGTTCTACCCATTGGGCACCATACAACGCAGAATTGGCCACCATTACAGCCGATTCAGCGAAGTCAAGTTGGGTTCCACAAGCTATTCCTTCCGCCGTTATGAAAGCTTGTTCAAGACCTCCCGTTGCTACATCCCAGATAAATCTGAAACTCGATTGCAATTCTGACAGTGTTTGGCCTTCAATTCTACCAACCGGAGAAGTGCTGCCATTGAAGAATGTGACAAAATTCTTGGTCTCGGTCTCACCTCCATTTACGCGAATAGCAATTCCTTGATTACTTCCTTGAACTCTGAAAGGGTAGGCTCCATAATTTTGCTGTGATCCGGCAACATTTGCGTTGACCGTTACCTGATCAGTAAATTCTGAAATTCCCCCTACGGAAAGATCTCCGTTTAAATCTGTTGAACCATCAACGGTAAGCTGGCCTGACAAATCAACGGGACTTTGATTTTCCACAGCCGTAGGTCCGTTTAATGTGGTTGTATTCTCAACTACTAAATCCTCAAAACTACTTGATCCGAAAAAAGTAGCATTTCCAAAAACATCCAAGTTTCCGGTTAAAGTGGTATTTGCTTCATTGGAAACCAAAAAATCTCCACCCAGATCAGTAGGCCCTTCAACGAATAAGTTTCCGGTCAAGGTAGTAGTTGATTGATTGGAAACAGCTAGGGCTCCGCCCAAATCAGAAGTTCCTCCAACCGCCAGGTTTCCGGTTAAATTGGTATTTGACTGATTGGATACCGTTAGGTCTCCCCCTAGGTCAGTAGTTCCATCTACAAGGAGATTTCCGGTTGCCGTGATATTCCTGTGAAATGCATATGGTAGAAAAAGCAGGGCTTGACGTGATAAGTCTTCGAATGATCCTGATTCATAACGAATTTCGACCCCAAGATCTTTTGGTCGACCATCCCAATCGATTTGATTAAAGGGGATGTTACTCTCTAGCGTTTCTTCAGCTAAGCCAATAACAAGATTCACCATACCGAATTCATCGGTAACTGTTTCTTGAACCTCTTGATAAATAATTTCACCTGTTTCTTGATAAATGGTGAATCGAAAGGAAACTTGTCCATTAGACAGGTAGGTTCCTTCAATATCAGGACCCGGAAGTTGGAAAGGATCCTTATCAAGGATAACTGCTTGATAACTTAAACCATCACTTTGAGAAAAAGATTTTAAACTAATAATTAACAGGGATATAAGTATAAACAATACTCTCATTTCAGTGATTTTGATAACAGGCAATACTTGCACTGTCTAAGGTTGATAAGAATGCCCAGAGATATCGTTCCTGTTTGGTAGTTGAGTCTTTCATCACCAGAAGAAAATGCGGCACCCAGACCATAGTCATACCTCATTGTCACGGCAAATAATTTGTCTGCACAATAATTTACTCCCAATCCTCCTATGGCAAAAATGAAAGGGGAATCGAACTCTTCTGCCCCTTTAATATTTTCTACATCATCGTTGATTGTTCTGGTGCCTGAAAGCATAAACTGAGGTTCCGCTGCTAACCTCACATAAAAGGTGAATCCTTCTTTTTTATAGAATTCACCCTCCAGACCGAGATTTATACCCAGGTAATCGAGTTGATAATCATATCGCAGCTCCCTTGAACTAATACTACCATAGGTTCCATATCTATTGTAGGTAGCCGATCCATTCAAGTAGAACCTATTGGCAACCTCCATTCTATATCCCATTGCGAATGAAAGATTGGCATCAGGAAAACTTCCGTCGAGGGTTTCTCCACTTGAGGACTCGTAGTCAAATTGAGAAGATACTCTTCCGATCTCCATAAAGACTTGCTGACCGAAAGACAGAATGCCGATGAATAGGAAGAAAGTAGCAATTCTGTACTTCATAGCTTTTGGATTTTGATTTGGGCAAAGAGTTCATCGGCTTGGATCTCCAGAATGTAGATCCCTGTGCTCAACCGAGAAAGATTATAATTCTGTGGATCTCCAAAATAGAACTGTCGGGATCCCAAAAGCTGACCTTGAAGAGAAAAAATTCTGATAAAAACACTTTGGAAATCTGAATTTTCGAATTCAAACCAAAGAATATCCCGAGTTGGATTTGGATAAACTTCTACCTGAATCTCTCGGTTCCGATTCGTTCGAACAAATTTCTCAGCCCAAGGCTGAAGAAATCCCTGTCTTACTGTTTTATCAGAACCAGAAAATGTACCTATTGCACTTGATTGTCCGAAGCTTTGCCAGACAACATGTTTTGAAGTATTTGATGAAGAAGGTATTGCACTACCCGTTGAAGTGCATCGAAACCCTTGAGCACTTATGCAAGAGAATGAGGTAAAACAAATGAGATAAAAGATCGCTGATAATCGCATGGTTCGAAACTAAAGATTCCGAAGCGTCGATTATAAAAGCGGATGGGGACAAATGGTGGACAACCCTTAAAATTTTGATATACAAATAATTAAAAAATAGTATCTGAATGCTTTACATCCATTGGAAAATGGATC
>CAZWQX010000102.1:12603-14063 GCA_964635965.1 uncultured Cryomorphaceae bacterium | reverse complement strand
ACTTGCATGTGTTAGGCCTGCCGCTAGCGTTCATCCTGAGCCAGGATCAAACTCTCCGTTGTAATAAATCTTAATGTCCTTGCGGACAAAATTTGTGAGTTTGTTCCCGGAATTGACTGTGGATTTCCTTGCTTGCTGCTATTGCTATCTTTTCAAAGAACTTGTTGCTTTTCCCTTTCACCTTCGTGAAATGGGAGGGCAAAGGTAAACAAATTTCTAATTGACAAAAACTTATTGTAAAATTTCTATCAAAAGGATTACAAAAGTAAAATTGAATTTCAACTTACAGCCATTTGTTTAAAACTTTTGGCCCTCGGTTGAGGCTAAATTTTCTCTTGTTTTTACCCCGCCTTTCGTTCAAAGCGGCTGCAAATGTACTGGCTATTTTCAATTCCGCAACAACTTTTCACAAAAAAAAATCGAAGTTTTTTTGAATTAATTCATAACAGGCTGATTATCGGTGTTATGGATTTGATCTGCTCACCGAAATTATTTTTCCATTTTGGACTTTCGAGGAATTTATGGCGAAATAAAATATGTACTCGGCCATCTCATTTGGTGTGCATGAGGCATCAACTCCCGGAAAAGCCTCATTGAACATTTCAGTCTGTACACTTCCCAATGCCAAACAATTGAATGTATGATCGGTGTCCTTGAATTCTTCCGCCCACATTTGGGTGAGACAGTTTAGTGCTGCCTTACTGGAGGAGTATGCCGAGAGACCTGGAAATTTTAAGGAGTTCTCCACCCCTCCCACGCTGCTTATATTAATGGTGTGGCAATTTTCCATTAACTCATATAAACATTGTGTTAGAAAAAATGGAGCAAAGACATTCACCTTATATATGTGATCGAGTTCGTTCCTGCTTATTTCTTTAAAAGGCTTGTAAAGTAGAGTGGCGGCGTTATTAATAAGAATGTTGAGTGAGCCGAATTCTTTAACTGCATTCTTGACCTTACCTACGCCATCAGCTTCTGCAATATTCGCTTTAACATGATGGTAATTCTCATGAGAGGATAAACCGGGCTCAGCATCTGCCCGACTAATACCTATCACTTTGAAGTTCGATCTCAAAAATCGTTTTGCCAGCTCAAAACCGATTCCCCGACTTACGCCAGAAATACAAACTGTTTTTTGGTCCATGTTAATGCATATTTTTGTTAGCTCGTACTAATAACGATATAAAATGAAGAGTCTGCGATACCTACTTCTGTTTACCCTTTTATCCGTTTTCAGCATTTCATATGCTCAAAATGCCCAGGAGGGAAATCCATACAAAGGAATGCCTTTTAAAGATCGTGTCTTTTTTGGTGGAGATCTAGGAGTTTCATTCGGCTCTGACATAACATATATCCGAATAGCACCAATGGCGGGATATGCAGTGAGCCCAAAATTCTCGGTTGGCTTGGGCCCCTCCTATCAGTATTGGGAAGACCGTCGGTTTTCACCAAAATTGGAA
>CAZWQX010000102.1:0-12593 GCA_964635965.1 uncultured Cryomorphaceae bacterium | reverse complement strand
CAGCAGTAATGCGCCAAGAACGCAAGCATGGTATTTCACCAAAATTGGAAAGCACCATTTGGGGTGGAGCAGGCTTCGCCAGGTATTTTGTGATTAATGAACTCTTCCTCCAAATACAGCCTGAACTTTTGAACTTGGAAGAAATTAGCTTCAATCCAGGCGAAGATTTCAATCAAGATCGCGTTACCATTCCCGTTTTCTTCGTTGGAGGAGGTTATGGCCAAAGAATAGCGGGGAATAGTGGTGTGTTCGTTTCTGTGATGTACGATATAATAGGCGATATCAATTCTCCGTACCCAAACGATATTGTTTTCAGAGTTGGAGCATTCTTCGGTCTCTGATGTTGTTGTAACTAAGCAAGCGTTTCTTGAGTATATTGGGTTGAAATGATATCTCCCCATGGAAAAACTATTTAGAGTAGGGCTTATTCACTTGCCCTTCACATTCTTCACTTTACTTTCTGTTTCGTGCTTCTCCCAAACTCAACTTTGGGGTGTCTCCCAAGGGGGAGGAACGGATGAACTTGGAACGGTTTTTAATCTTCTGGAAGATGGAAATGGCTTTGCGGTGTCTTCATCTTTTACGAATAACCCTGACGGGCAATCCCCAAAGGCTTCACTCATTGAAGGATCACCTGGAACTTTCTTCGGGCTAACCTCAACGGGAGGAGAACTTGGCGGTGGTACCTTCTTTGAATATGAATCCGGATCTTTCAACAAGTTGTTCGACCTCGACCCTGACGTACACGGGGCCAATGCAGAGACGGACATATTGAAAATTGATAACAATACCTTCATCTTGGCTACTTCTGGTGGAGGGCCTAATGGAAGTGGTGTACTTCTGGAAGTAAATGTTCCTTCAGGAATTACAGTATTACATAATTTCGATTTTGCCACAGGGGGAAGCCCGTCAGGGAGCATTGCCTATGATGATGTTCAAAATGTCATTTATGGTGGATGTGCTTCCGGAGGAGTGAACTCAGCGGGAACAGTATTTAAATATGATTTGGAGAATGAGGCCTTTGAAGTTATTCATGAATTTGCCGGTTTGGAAGGCGGAAGCTTTCCCAGAGGTGGATTAACCTTAGCCGATGATGGCAACCTTTATGGAACAACTCAAATTGGAGGAGAATTTAGCGAGGGACTGATATTTTCAATCAACCCTAACACTAATGAATTTTCTGAGGTTTATTCTCTTAGTTTAACCGAAGGAGATGGTCGAAATCCATTTGGACGACTTATTCAAACGGAAATGGGAATGCTGCTGGGAACATGTTCTGAGGGAGGTCAATTAGGGACTGGTACAATATTCTCTTGCACTCTTGACGGAACATTTACCAGGCTTCACAGCTTCAATTCGGGCATCGACGGTGGTTTTGTTAAAACCGGCTTAACCGATGGTGAGGATGGATTCTTCTATGGTGTTGCTGAATTCGGTGGATCAAATGGTTTCGGTACGGTTTACAGGATTTCTGAGCTTGGTTCTTATGAACTGATCCACGCGCTTGACTTCACCGAAGATGGAAGCAATCCAGTTGGAGCTTTGCTTTTGGCAAGTGATGGAACCTTTATGGGAAATTCAACCTCGGGCGGCTCAGGAACTTTTGGCACCTTGTTTACGCTGAATGAAGGTGTGATTGCCAAACTTCACGATTTCAGTTTGCCTGTAGACGGCGCGCAACCTGTGGGTCTTATACCCTCTGGTAATCAATTTATCGGTGTCACTTCAACAGGTGGTGAGGAAAACCTAGGAGCAATTTTCATCTCACAGCTCAATGGTGAAAAAACCAAAATCCACGACTTTAATGGAGCTGATGGACAAAATCCAAATGCCGGAATTATTGAAGGATCTGATGGTTTTATTTACGGAACTGCGCGATTCGGAGGTGATAACTCAGCCGGGACTGTCTTTAGATTGTCTCAATCAGGTGATTTTGAGTTGCTTCATTCTTTTGATGGATCAACGAACGGTCAATTTCCCGCAGGAGGACTTCTTGAGCACAGCGATGGAAACTTTTACGGGACCACGGCAGAAGGAGGAAGTTTTGAAGATGGAATTCTTTTCAGAATCACTTCCGACGGAACTTTTGAAAAGCTTCATGACCTTTTTGGTTTTTTCGACGGAGAAAACCCTCAAGGTAATCTTGTTGAAGGTGAAGGAGGGTTGATTTACGGAGTAACTGAGGCAGGCGGATCTTTCAATGGTGGCACTATTTTCGAATTCAATACGGAGACTCAAGTTTTGACTGCTCTGGAAGGTTTTCAATTCGTTTCAGGGATTTCCCCCAATGCGGGCTTGCTACTACACTCCGATCAGATGCTCTACGGAACGACAACTGAAGGCGCCAATGGCTCGGGTTCTTTGTTTCGATACAATTTATCGACGGGACTAGAAACCTTACACATATTTGATTCAAATGACGGAGTAGATGTCAAAGGAGCCCTGGTAGAGGATGTTAATGGGGTAGTTTTTGGTTTTGCCGAAGCCGGTGGGACTTTTTCTATCGGAACTGCCTTCCTATATTCGGATGACTCAGGCTTTAATAAGATTTTCGACTTCAGCTTTGACGGTGGTCAGTTTCCTTCCGGCTCACCTGCCTTGTTCTATCCTGAGTGTTTTGAAAACGGCGATTGCCCTTCATCGGATGTTTGTTCAGTGGGGATTTGCAACTTCGGACTATGCGAAGAAGTTCCTCTTAATCCTGATTTTACGACAATTGAAATCGGATTTTGTCAAACCGGACTAGACATTTTTGACTTGACTTTGGGCCTGAACATTGGCGCAAGCCCCGGAGGAATATTGACAATAGCTGATCAAGAATTTGAGCTCCTCGAAGGCATTACCGAATACGAATTTGTCGTCGAGGGACTTCTTTCTAATGGGGCTCCGATTGATCTCAATTACAGTTTCGAAGCAACAGGATGTTCAGGAACCACAGGAAATCTTGGAGATGCACCGCCTCCTTGCCCACCTGTCGAAACGACATTTAGAGTTGACGCCGGTATTATTGATGTTGCACCTGAAGGGATGTTCCTCGGTGGAGATTTTCAAGAGTGGAATCCATCGGAAAATCCAATGACTGAAGTGGAACCCGACATTTGGGAAATTACTTTGGTAATTGGTGCGGGGGCCTATGAGTATAATTTCTTCAATGGGCCATCACTTTTTGACGGCGAGTATGTCATTGGGGGATGCGCTGATAATGGAAAACGACAATTAAGTGTTGGCGGTGTGAGTCAGGTGGTTGAATTTTGTTGGGAGTCATGCGTAAATGACTGCATATTCTTGTCCACTGCGAGTGCAAAGGGAAGTGAATTTTCCATTTCGCCCAATCTTCTCGATCAAGACTCTGAAATGAGAATATCCATATCTGATTTTCAGCCAGGCACTCATTACGTGATTACTGACATTAATGGAAGATTTGTGAGGGAGTCCATGCTCAATTCAGAATCGAGTTTGATATCTCTCCAAGGATTAGCATCGGGAATGTACGCCATTCACATTGCAGGGGGAGATTTCCGAAGTTTAGCAGAGAAATTCATTATTAAATAAAAAAGCGGAGATAAACTCCGCTTCTGAAAAGACTTTAGTTAAAGCTCTCAATTGAGTGCTTTTACTGCTTCTAAGACTTCTTCATAATTCGGCTCATGAGTAATGTCATCAGTCACCTGAGTATAGGTAATCTCGTTATCTCCATTGACTACAAAAACAACTCTTGCACTTAATCCTTTTAATGGACCATCGAGCATACCCGTTTTATAGTCCTCAGTAAAAGTGCCTCTAAAATCTGAAGCTATCTCCACATTGTCGACACCTTCAGCCTCACAGAATCGCTTCATTGCAAATGGCAGGTCTTTGGATACAATTACCCCTGCTACATCGGAATGACCTGAAAGTTCTTTATTAAAACGTTTCGCCTCGAGCTGACAAATACCCGTATCGAGACTGGGAACTGCGATTACTACTTTAGTCTTATTCCCGTGGCCATAAAGACTTCCTTCGGATAAATCTTCTTTGACATACTTGAAATCAGGAGCTTTTTGTCCCGCTTTGGGAACATCACCCACAAGGTTAACAGGGTTACCTTTAAAATTGGTTTGGTTCATTTTATATGGTTTCGTTTATCCATTAACAGACTTATCCATGTTTCGTTGCAAACTATTTAAATAAATATCAGCTGCATCATCAATAAAACCGAAGTGAGAATCGTCCACCATCATTTTACCCCTGGTAACATGTCCCAAAAGAGTAAATGGTACTCCTTGTTCTTGAAGCGTCTCAATGAACTCATCTTCATTCTCAGGTGAAAGGCTTACAACTACCCTACTCTGAGCTTCACCAAATAAGAAAGCATCCATTCGGATATCGGCATCAGAGGTGATGTCAAACCCAAAACCTCGGTTTAATCCCATCTCTACCAGGGTAGTAAACAATCCCCCATCTGAAACATCGTGAACGGCATTTATCGAACCGGATCTTATAATTGCTGAAGTCGCAGCCTGAACTGCCAACTCCTTATCGAAATCGAAATGTGGCGCCTGAGAGCGTTTAATTCCTTTTATAGAATAAAGGTATTCGCTGGAAGATATATCATTTACACTTTCTCCGATTAGGAAAATGAGGTCACCCTTGTTCTTGAAGTCAAGTGTCATTACTTTATTCACATCATCCACTAAACCAATCATACCAATTGTGGGAGTGGGAAATACGGGAACCGCACTTCCATTTTCCCTTACCGTTTGGTTGTAAAAACTCACGTTACCACCCGTAACCGGGGTTTTGAACTTTTCGCAAGCTTCACCCATGCCTTGCACAGCCATTACAAACTGCCAATAGGCTTCAGGATTATATGGGTTTCCGAAGTTGAGACAATTCGTAATTGCTGATGGATTTCCACCTGCACAAACGATGTTTCTTGCCGCTTCAGCTACCGCGATTGAAGCTCCTTTCTTAGGATCGTTATGCACATAACGTGCGTTACAATCCACGGTCATGGCAATACCTCTTTCAGTTCCTTTAATGTAAGCTACTCCTGCATCTGAGGGTCCGTTAGTAGTCACATTTCTGGTACCTACCATCGAATCATATTGCTCATATACCCATCTCTTAGAGGCGATGTTAGGGTTCGCCAAAAGCGACATCGCTACGTCCGGATAATTGGAAGGCTCTTCGACTTGATCAATATTGAACTTATTGTTTTCGGCAAAGTATGCAGGTTCTTTGTATTCGCGATCGTAAACGGGAGCTCCTCCTCCTAAAACAAGATCATGAGCGGGAACGGAAGCCACTTTTTCATTGTGCATGAAATATTCGAGCTGCCCCCCTTCAGTAACCTCGCCTATCTGAACAGCGTGTAAATCCCATTTTTCGAAAACGTCCTCAACGATTTTTTCCTTACCCTTATGAACAACTACCAACATTCTCTCTTGTGACTCACTCAAGAGAATTTCAAATGGCAACATTCCATCTTGACGAGTAGGTACCTTGTCCAGATCGATAACCATTCCAAACCCGCCATCAGCACTCATTTCGCTGGTAGAACATGTAATTCCTGCGGCACCCATATCCTGCATTCCAACGACGGCATCTGTTTGGGCCAATTCCAATGTTGCCTCTAAGAGCAATTTTTCTTGAAATGGGTCCCCTACTTGAACCGATGGTAAGTCATCTGCTGATTCATCGGTTATATCCTTCGAGGCAAAAGAGGCTCCGTTGATTCCATCCTTACCCGTAGATGAACCCACTATGTAAACCGGATTGCCGACACCGTAAGATGTTGCACTTAATGTTTTGTCTACATCCACTATTCCAACACTCATAGCATTTACCAATGGATTCGTGCTGTAGCTTTCATCAAAGAACACTTCACCTCCCAGAACCGGAATTCCAAAAGCATTTCCATAATCACCAATTCCTTTAACTACTCCACGCAAAAGCCATTTGGTGTGTTCACTGGAAATTGGCCCGAAACGCAAACTATTCAACTGGGCAATTGGTCTTGCGCCCATTGTAAAAATGTCACGATTAATACCCCCGACACCTGTGGCGGCTCCTTGGTAAGGTTCTATGGCCGAAGGGTGATTATGAGACTCAATCTTAAATGCACATGCCAATCCATCTCCAATATCAACCAATCCGGCATTCTCCTCACCAGCTTCTACAAGTAAGTGAGGGCCTTTTTTCGGTAAAGTTTTAAGCCACTTGATACTGTTTTTATAGGAACAGTGCTCGGACCACATGATGCTGAAAATGCTCAGTTCAGTGAA
The DNA here is from genome assembly GCA_964635965.1 of uncultured Cryomorphaceae bacterium. GTDB lineage: Bacteria > Bacteroidota > Bacteroidia > Flavobacteriales_D > Cryomorphaceae > JAKVAV01. The sequence goes on along the minus strand of CAZWQX010000102.1, from coordinate 6,327 downwards.
ATTTGGTGTGCGACGTAAAATCTCAATAATTCGCTGGAACTCTTCGTCAAGTAATCCGAGATCTTTGGCCTGTTCAAGGGTTGCTTCTTCGTGGGTAGCTGTTTGCATAAAATGAACGTGTCAAATGTTCGTCAAAAGTAGTTATTTACCGAGTAAGACGGCGTGAATAAGACAACCGAATAGAAAAAAATAAGTGTCGATAAGATTGTTGGAAATGAAGTCTCGAAAAAGGGCAAAGACCTTATTTTAGAGCCAAAAATCGCTTTGGCCGGATTCCTCTTTATTTTATACGCTGGATTGTTTGTTCTACTGATCACGAAGTGGAAATATTTCAAGCTTACCGGAATCCCGACTCGTTACATCCTTTTAGTATTCGCACTTAAACTAATAGCAGGATTTACTCTGGGATGGTTGTACTCATCTCATTATAACGATAGAGAAACTGGAGACACTTATCGATTTTTCGATGATGCAAAGATCATTTTCGAGTCAAGGGAGGAGGGTTACAGTACCTATTTCAAGTTAATTACCGGGTATGGCATTGAAGACGACGAAAAAGCATTGTCTTATTACAATCGAATGACTCATATGGAACGACAGTATCCCGTTGGGTTTTACAACGACAATAAGACGATCATTCGAGCCAACGCCTTACTCATGCCTCTCAGCAGAGGATACTATCACGTTCATATTGCCTTCTGGTGTTTTCTTTCACTAATCGGTAGTACGGCCATATTAAAGGTTTTAATAAGATATTTCCCACGCAAGCGGGTAGCGATGTTTACGGCAGTTCACTTGTTACCAACTGTTCTTTTTTGGGGATCGGGAGTTTTAAAAGAGCCCATATTGCTGTTGGGCCTAGGGCTCTTTTTTCGCGGTATTATGCGTTTTGTTTATGGAGAGTTTCAACTAAGGAACTCGGGAGGTCTGATCATTGGTGCACTTCTTCTGATTGTGACTAAGGGCTATGTATTTTTCGCCCTTTTGCCTGCAGCTATTGGACTGTTAATTGCGGCATTATTCAGAAGGCAAAACTTCTGGATTATGTTTGGGATCCCCCACCTGCTCTTGTTGATTTTAATTTTTTCAGGCCGGATGTTTCATCCGGAATTAAACATTCCTGAAAAAATGCGCTTAAAGCAAGAGGCATTTTATAATGTTGCAGAAGATGCGGATTCAGGATCCTTAATTGAACTTCCTCAAGTAACCACTGCGAGCGATATAGTTCTTCAATCTCCAAATGCGCTGGTCGTGACTTATCTGCGTCCTTGGCCATGGGAATCTTCCAATTTACTCTACATTCCCGCGGCCATTGAGAATTTTATTCTACTGATTATTTTGATTCTCGCCGTATGGAATTTTCGAAGACCATATGGTCTGGGAATTCCAATCATTGCTTTCTCTTTGAGCTTTGTACTAGTTCTGGGAATTCTTATAGGTGAGGTAGTTCCTGTCTTAGGAGCCGTAGTTAGATACAAACTTCCGGCACTAATATTTCTCTTTGTTTTGCTATTCGCTCTAACGGATCATATTCTACTCCAAAGAAGAATTCCGTTCATTAGAAAATTCTTGAAAAGATTATGAGAACAGCCCTAATAACAGGCGCCACTGCTGGTTTTGGCTACGCCTGTGCCAAAACCTTATCAACTGCAGGTTACAGAATAATAATATGTGGAAGGCGAGAAGAAAGATTGAAGTCTCTAGAAACGGAATTGAATTCACTGGAAAAGGTGAAAACACTCTCCTTTGATATTATGGATAAGGAAAAGACCATTGAAGCAATCAATTCTTTACCAAATGACTGGAGCGATATAGATATTCTGATAAATAATGCTGGCCTCGCACTTGGCAAGTCATTCATTGAGTCAGGCGAATCACGTGATTGGGAAATAATGCTAGATACGAATGTGAAAGGTCTCTTATACATCACCCAAGCCTTGCTTCCCCGAATAAAAAATTCTGCCAACGGACATATAATAAATATTGGGTCAATTGCAGGTACGGAAGTATATCCGGGAGGAAATGTTTATTGCGCTTCAAAACACGCCGTTAATGCACTTTCTAAAGCCATGCGCATTGAATTACTCAGTTATGGAATTCGCGTTAGCCAAATAAGGCCTGGATTGGCAGACACCGAGTTTTCACTTGTTAGGTATAAAGGCGATTCTCAGAAAGCCCAACAAGTATATTCGGGATTTGAGGCCTTGATCGCCGAAGACATTGCCAGATGCGTGCTTTTTGCCATTGAATCTCCGCAACATGTTTGCATAAATGACCTCGAAGTAACCCCAACTGCTCAAGCCAATGCGTACCTTCTTCAGAAGTCTTAGTCTTCTTATCCTCCTTTTAATCACGGGATGTTACCAATCAGAAGAGGCTGATCTCGTGGTTCATAATGCTGTCATCTACACGGTAGATGAAGAGTTTAATATCTACGAGGCAATGGCAATCAAGGATGGAAAAATCATTGAATTAGGTCCTGAAAGAGAGATCTTGAATCGGTACAGAGCCAAAGAAAAATATGACGCTCGTAAGAAATATATCTATCCCGGATTTTACGATGCCCACTCTCATTTCATGGGCTTTGCAAGGAACAAGGGAGAAATAAACCTTTTTGGGTCTGATTCTTTCGGTGAAGTTGTAGAACGAATACGAACGTTTGTTGCCAAATCTGAAAGGGAATGGATTGTAGGGCGTGGTTGGGATAATAATACTTGGGAAAACAAATCATTTCCCAACAAAGCCATATTGGATAGCTTGTTTCCCAATCGGCCTGTTCACTTGACAAGAGTTGATGGTCATGCTGCTTTGGTAAATTCGGAGGCATTGAGAAGAAGTGGAATAGATGACGACACCTTTATTCCAGGCGGATTGATCGAAAAAGATCAAGACGGTGACCTCACAGGTATTTTGCTTGATCGTGCTGAAGAATATGCAAGCGAGTTCATAAAACCTATGGGGTTAGACTATCAAATTCAACTGTTTAAAAAGGCCGAGGAAGAATGCTTTGAAGCAGGTCTAACCTCCGTAACGGACGCGGGATTACCTGTAAAAGACATTTTGCTTTTAGATAGCTTGCAAAAAGCAGGAGAACTATCGATTCGCGTTTATGCCATGCTCAGTCAGAGCGAGAAAGCACTCGAATACATGGAGAATGGGCCTTTAAAAACAGAAAGACTTCATGTCAATTCCGTGAAGATTTATGCCGATGGAGCTTTAGGATCGAGAGGAGCATTACTAAAAAAGCCCTACTCAGACGACCCCGAGAATTACGGGCTCAGATTAATATCGGATTCTACAATCAGACATTTTGCTGAGACCGCTAAAAGAAATGACTTTCAGGTATGCACCCATTGCATTGGCGATTCAGCGAATGCGTTTGTACTGAAGATTTATGCAGATGTGCTCACCGAATTAACGGATAGAAGGTGGAGAATTGAACACGCACAAGTTGTTTCACCGGAAGATCGCAAATATTATGGGGAATACGGAATTATTCCTTCTGTTCAACCGGTACATGCAACCTCTGACAAAGGTTGGGCAGAAGATAGACTGGGATCAGAAAGAATTGATCATAGCTATTCTTTCAGGAGCCTTAAGGATCAACTAGGCTGGATACCCCTTGGTACGGATTTTCCGGTTGAACCAATATCGCCTATCAACAATTTTTATGCTGCAGCTTTTAGAAAAAGTCCTCACACAATTGATGACGAGCCTTTTCAACCAGAGCAAGCCTTAGACAGGGAGGATGCACTGAGAGGATTGACGATCTGGCCGGCACTGGCCTCATTTGAAGAAAATGAAAAGGGTAGTTTGACTTCCGGAAAACTTGCAGATTTTGTGGTTCTTGATCATGACCTTTTGAAGGCCTCCGAACAGCAAATACTAAAGACGAAAGTAGTCGCAACTTTTTTAGATGGCAAAAAAGTGAACTGATTCATACCCCGAATCAGGTAAAGGACAAGAGGTGGATTCCATTTGAAATTATCCTTATTTTGGATGCCTCAATCGCAAGATTTTATGGAACTTCAGGCAGATAAAACAAGACTCTTCGACTTTTTCCCATATCAATTAGCCAAATTCCCTCAAAAGGATGCCTTGGCAGGAAAAGTGAATGGAGAGTGGAAAACATATTCCACTCAAGAGGTCATTGATATGGCAAACAAGGTTAGTTCGGGCCTTTTAAATAAGGGAATCGGACCAGGTGATAAGGTAGCAGTCATAGCTAACAACAGACCTGAGTGGGTTATAGCCGATCTGGCAATTCTTCAAATAGGAGCAATAAATGTTCCCGTTTATCCAACCATTAGTGATGAAGACTACGCGTTTATCTTTAATGACTCCGAAGTAAAACTCGTTTTTGTCTCTGACGAAGAACTCCTCGAAAAAGCTAGGAAAGCAAAAGAGAAATCGCCATCTGTTCAACATATATACACGTTTGACCCAATTTCAGACGCCCATCATTGGTGGGAAATTCACGATGCTGATCCTGATTTAGCAAAAATTGAGGAGCTCAAAGGAGATGTGAAATCTGAGGACCTTGCCACATTGATCTATACATCAGGAACTACAGGCACGCCAAAGGGGGTTATGCTTTCACATAAAAATGTCGCAAGCAATGCCATCGCAAGTAAAGAGAGACTTCCGGTTGATAGCGATGCTAAGGGAGTGAGTTTCTTACCCCTTTGCCACATATATGAACGAATGATCATTTACCTGTACACCTACACGGGCGTATCTCTTTATTTCGCGGAGTCCATGGATACGATTGGCGATGATATTCGAGATGTTCAACCTCAGGTTTTCACTGCCGTTCCTCGACTCTTGGAAAAAGTGTACGATAAGATTGTAGATAAAGGAGCATCACTGAGCGGAATAAAAAAGTCATTGTTCTTTTGGGCCGTTTCAGTCGGTGAAAAATACGAGCCATATGGAGCGAACGGCCCCATATATGAAATGAAGCTAAAAATTGCCAGAAAGCTAATTTTCTCGAAGTGGCAAGAAGCCTTAGGTGGCAATGTGAAAGCGGTTGCAAGCGGAAGTGCAGCTCTTAACCCCAGATTGGCCAGAATTTTTAACGCAGCCGACATTCCGATTTTGGAAGGTTATGGTTTGACCGAAACCTCACCGGTTATCAGTGTTAACGAAGTTGATAACAAGGGTATGAAAATAGGAACTACGGGAAGACCAATTCGCGATGTGCATGTGAAGATTGCCGAAGACGGAGAGATCCTTGTAAAAGGTCCCAATGTCATGATGGGGTATTACAATCGACCCGATCTAACGGATGAAGTACTCAAAGATGGATGGTTTCATACAGGTGATATCGGAGAGTTAGTAAATGGAGAATATCTAAAGATCACCGATCGTAAGAAAGAAATTTTCAAAACTTCAGGTGGTAAATACATTGCTCCACAACTAATGGAGAATACGTTTAAGGAGAGCAGATTCATCGAACAAATCATTGTTATTGGCGAGTATAGAAAACACCCTTCAGCTTTAATAGTGCCCACTTTCGAGTTCTTGGAAGAATGGTGTGATCGTAAAGGCATAGATCGCGGTTCTAGAGATAAAATGCTCTCCAATGAACGAGTTCTCGAGCGATTCCAAGAGGAGGTAGATCATTACAATGAAGGATTTGGTAAGTGGGAAAAGATCAAGAAGTTCAGACTTCTGGATGATGAGTTTACCGTGGATAATAATATGGTCACTCCCACCCTCAAACTCAAGCGGAAAGCCATACATGCTCGCTACGAAAATTTAATTGAAGATATCTACGCGGAACCGTCTCCTTTAAACAAGTGATAATCGTTACTATTTCAAGATTGTAATTTCGCAATCTTTGCACCCAACAATCGCCTCAGAAGGGTTGTTTTAATCGACGATATGAAAGCAAAAAGTTGGGTTATCACAGTGGGATTATTCACTTGTGTAGTGATAATAGGGATGGTCGTTGCATTCCCTCTTTTGAAACCTCAGAAAGTACTAAAGGTGTATCAGCCTGCAGATGTTAACCCAAAGCTGGTAGATGTTACGGTACAAGGTGTAACAAAAGACCATAAAATCGCAGATTTTGTTCTCATCAACCAGCTGGGTGATACAATTACAAATGGCCTATTTGACGGCAAAATATACGTGGCGGATTTCTTTTTTGCCACATGTCCTTCCATTTGTCCTGTAATGAGCAGCAATATTGCCGTGCTCCAGGAAGAATTCTCAGAAAGAGAAGAGGTAATGTTCTTATCACACTCCGTCACTCCTCTGATTGATAGTGTTGAAGCATTGCATGAATACGGCGAGCGATATGGGGCGAATCCTAGTCGTTGG
>CAZWQX010000101.1:0-14080 GCA_964635965.1 uncultured Cryomorphaceae bacterium | reverse complement strand
CGCCCATCTTCCCAGAAATCCACATTTTCCCAAACCTGGTTCTGATACAAGCTGAAAGTAAATGCCGATTTCTCGTCGAAATAGTACTCAAAGGTGCTGAGAAAAGTGGTGGTGAAAAGAGTCGCTGACTCCAATCCAATTTGTATCGATTCATTCTCTTGGGTAAACGTAGGATACTCGTAGAATTTGATCCCTGGCATAACTGAAAACATCAATCGATAAGTCTTATCGCCAAACCGGTAACCGGGAGCGAGAAATACATCAGACACCCTGACTGTGCCCTCCAAGGTATTGCTGGTATTGTTATCTTCTTCCAGTTTATACCGGATACCATATGTATCGTAATTCAATCGAATGAAAAAGTCGTTGTTGTTGCGAAAACGGTATTCGATCGAGGTGGCTATTCTGAGGGATCCTTCGATCAGGTCAGAGGTGGGTACTTGGTATCCAATGTCGATGGATGGAAGGAAAATTCGCTTCAGAAAAGCTGTTTCGGAGGTATCTGTTACTTCTTGAGAGTAAGAACAAAACGTGACCAGAACCGAGCAAATTAACCCTATTACCTTCTGTTTCATGAGTTTCTTTCAATTTTCCGTTCGTTTATAATTCTTTTAATTTCCCTCCGGAACTTTATGTTTTCTTGAAACTGTCTTTTGTTAAGGGATTCTATCAGGTATGCCACAACCGCACCTCCAAATATGGCATTTCCCATTTCCGATAAAAGATCCAAAAAAATGGTGTCTGTAAATTCACCTACTACATCGGCATAAAAAAACCGCAACACCCGTGCGATCACCGCAATACCAAGGCCCAGAACGAAGACGATTCCAAGAAAAAAGGCATTAAAGTGTTCTCGATTAACAACCAGATCGAGCTCATCAGGATTCTTTTCGTAATGCCTGATAATTTCTTCCGTAATCTCCTGTGTGTCAGGAAATATTACTGTTTTTATGCGTTCCAAGAACTTCACGACTCAATGATTAACAGCGCGAATGTATAGAATGATTACTCGGAAATGATGAATTAACAATTTGACAACATCTTATCTGTAGCGGACAAATACTACACTCAGGTATTGTTTTCAAGGATCCCCGTTTTAATCATGAATGCCGCAAAACCAACCGAGAAGATGACCAAAAGCAAGAGAATCAAGAGTAAAAACATGACGGTCCGCCAAAAAATTTGTTTCCCCGTTAAGCCAAACACTTCTTTTAGGGCATAAATGAAATACAGCAATTGCAAGGGTATTATTATCGTCCCTAACGTCACAAGAGAAATGATTCCTGGTAAAATCAAAAGAGGTGTTGCGACGGCAAAAATGATGGAAAGATGGGCCTGGGTATAAAGGAAAAACACGAGTAGCTCCGTGTAGTTGAACTTTTTGTATCGCCGAAAGATGAGCTTGGCAATCAGGGCATAAATCGGCACATAGGTCATCAAAACCAGCGACTGGTAATCAGTTGAAAAAGAATATATCCTATTAAACATGGCCTGCTGCTGTCTCCCGACGGCGGTAGAGGTGTCATAAAAGTCCATATCCATACCAACCTTCCGAGTCACGAAAATCTGCAATCCCGATAGAGTAATGGCAATTGCGAAATAGCTGATAACATCCACGTACTTTCTCCTGACTCCAGAGATGTACCCTACGATAACATCCTTTGGATCACTGAACAATGTCAAAAACGTACGTAGGAGCTTATTATCGTAATTGAAGTATGTCTCATTGATGTGATGAAACAGTGTCCTGATGGTCAGTCTATTCCTGATTACTTTTGCGCCGCAATGGCCGCAATAATCGTCTTCTTGGTTTAGGGGTGTCCCACAATTCTTACATTTCAATTCTAGCGAGGCTGCTTCGGCTTCTTCACGGCTTATTTCCTTCTCCATACAATCAATTGGTCATGGCATAAATACTAAAAATTTGAAATTTGGCGATTATCTCATTGAAATTCAATCAACGAACCTACTCAACAACACTTCACCTATGCTCTTCTATTTTTGATTAGAGCACAATTCGGTTTAATTTAGGGTCACCTGATCGGATATTGTGCATGAAAGATTTAAGAGATACCTACGACTACATCATTATCGGTAGCGGTTTTGGCGGTTCGGTCAGTGCTCTTCGTCTCTCCGAAAAAGGGTATTCGGTTTTGGTTATCGAAAAGGGGAAGTGGTTTCGCGACGAAGACTACCCGAAGACCAATTGGAATCTAAAAAAGTGGCTCTGGGAACCGAGAGCCAAGCTGTATGGTTTATTCAAAATGACTTATTTGAATCACGTAACCGTGCTCTCAGGAGTAGGTGTTGGTGGTGGTTCATTAACTTACGCGAACACCCTGCCCATTCCGAAAAAGGAGTTCTTTAATTCGGGAAGCTGGGCTGATTTAGGAGATTGGGAAAATGAGCTCAAACCTCACTATACAGAAGCATACCGAATGCTTGGTGCGGAGCAAAACCCTAAACTCGGACCAGCAGATGAAGCCAGACGTGATCTGGCAAAAGACCTGAATCGAGAGGACCACTTCTCTTCAACGAAAGTAGCCGTGCATTTCGGTCAAGCCGGAAAGAGCGTGGCTGATCCATATTTTGGTGGTAAAGGTCCGAACAGAACAGGTTGCATTCACTGTGGTGCTTGCATGACCGGGTGCAGACATAACGCGAAAAATACGCTGGACAAAAACTACCTCTTTCTAGCCCAAAATTTAGGGACGGAAATCATTGCAGAAAGCGAAGTTTACAACCTTTTACCCTTAGACGGAAACAAAGGGTCAACCGGATATGAAGTCTTCTTCAAGAGGAGCACTGGAATGGGTAAAAAACGATCTGTCAAGGGCCGCCATGTGATATTCTCCGGTGGCGTGATGGGAACCGTTCCTCTTCTGCTCAAACTCAAGGAAAAGGGATCTCTTCCCAATCTATCAGACATGGTAGGTTGTAATATCCGAACCAATAATGAGTCCTTACTCGTGGTGACTTCAACTGACCGAAAGGAGAAGGACTACACGAAGGGAATAGCCATAGGATCGATTGTCGATGTGGATGAAAACAGTCACCTTGAACCAGTGCGATACGGCAAGGGATCGAGTTTCTTTAGATTGTTATCCATTCCATATGTTCCACACAAGCTGGCCATTGTAAGAATTCTCGGTGTTTTGGGAACGGTGGTAACAAAACCGATTCGGTTCATTAAAACTGTCTTTCACCGCAAATACAGTGAGTCTACGGTGATCATGCTATTTATGCAGACCCTCGATAGCACCTTGCGATTTAAGTTGGGCAAAATCACCCAGCTTAAAACCTCGGTTGAGTCGGGAGCCGTGCCAAGCGGGTACATTCCTGAAGCAGCTTCGTTGGCAAACAAACTGGGCAAAAAACTCAAAGCCATCCCCTACTCCAATATCACCGATGTGCTATTAGGGACACCAACAACTGCTCACATTCTTGGCGGAGCCGTAATGGGTAAAGATTCGAGTGTTGGAGTGATTGACAAAGAGAACAAGGTTTTTGGCTACGAGAACCTAATGGTTTGTGACGGCTCGATGATTTCGGCAAATCCGGGGGTGAATCCTTCGCTCAGCATTACCGCCATATCAGAATTGGCGATGTCGAGAATTCCCATAAAAAATAAAGCAAGCCGGATCCAAAGCAAACAGGAAGTTGATCAGGCCTGAACCAGCTCGGCTTTAGCCGTTCTCTTCTTCCACCACTTAAAGATTTCCATTGCGATCAAGACAGTAAGCGACAGCACAAAAAGGAAGAACCAATCGCGCAAACCAATTGCTTCAATTTCAAGAATCCCTTGCATAACTGGGATATTAGAAGCCGCAATGTGAATGAGTTGGGCTACAATCACTCCTCCTACGACTACCCAGTTTCGACTAAGCGGAGTTTTGAAAGCCGACGTATGCTCAGAACGACAGTTGAAAACGTGGACGTTCTCGAGGAATACCATCAGCATCAGCAGAATGGTCTTGGCGTGTAGCTCATCAAAGCCATGATAGATCATGTAATGCCATGCCCCAAAGGCGGTTAATCCGATCGCCAATCCCGAAACGATTGTTTGTTGAATCATCAGCTTATTGAAAATTCCTTCTTCAGGATCACGTGGCGGACGGTTCATGGCCAATGGTTCGCCTCCCTCAAAGGCCAAGGCAACGTCCTGAATACCATTGGTTACCAAATTCAACCACAAGAGTTGAACAGCAGCGAGAGGCAAGGGCAAACCGAAGAGTAACGACAGCAGGAACAAAACTATTTCCGCTGCACCGGTTGAGATAAGCAGGTAGGTGACCTTACGGATATTATCGTAGGCAAATCGGCCTCCTTCGATGCCCGCTTTGATGGATCGGAAGTTATCGTCGGTAACAATTATCTCTGCCGTCTCTTTGGCCAGATCAGTTCCAGAACCCATCGCCACCCCGATGTTGGCGCGTTTGAGTGCGGGAACGTCGTTAACTCCGTCACCTGTCACCGCTACGAAATGACCCGAGCGGTTTAAAGCTTCGGTGATATGCATTTTCTGCAAGGGGGCCACACGGGCAAAAACGTGCTTTCCGCGAACAGCCTCACCCAGTTTTTCCATGTCATCGATCCCAACCTCTTCTAATTCAGGACCGATGATGACATCCTCTAGTTGATCGGCAATTCCCAATTCGCGGGCGATGGCCAAAGCTGTGAGCGGATGATCGCCTGTAACGATTGCAACATCGACACCTGCCTGTTTCACGGTTCGCACCGCATCCTTGACTTCAGGACGAAGCGGATCGATTAACCCAACCAATCCATACAGAGCTAAAGGATTCTCCAATGCTTTTAAAGCATCCTTTTCGGAAACATTTTTCATCACTTCACCCAGGGCTACGGCGATTACCCGATAGCCTTGAGAAGTTAATTCGTTCGCTTGTGCTTCGATTGCAGCGGCATCAATCGCTTTCTTTCCATCCAGTGAATGGGCATAATCACAAAGAGGCAAAACCGTTTCAACTGCTCCTTTAACGGCTAACTGATGTTGATCAGCATCCTTGTACCAGGTGGCGGCAAACTTTCTTTCGGATTCAAAAGGAAGCTCGGCGACAATCTCAATTCCTTCTTGTTCCTCATGAGGTTTTAATCCAGCCTTATAGGCCAAAGCCAAAAAAGATATATCAACGGCGTCACCTTGGAAGTTCCAATGATCATTTTCCAGATGCAGTCGACCCTCATTGACAATCGAACCCGTGCGGCTCAAATTGTATAGGAGTTCTTTCTCGTTTTCGGCGAGCTCTCTCTCATCGGGGGCGATTATCTCTCCTACTCCGCTGTAGCCTTCGCCGGTTACATCATAGATATGCCCTTCGGGTAAGAGTATTCGCTTCACCGTTTGTTTATTGACCGTGAGCGTTCCCGTCTTATCACTGGCTATCATGGTGCAGCTTCCCAGCCCCTCGACGGCGGTAAGCTTTCGCACGATTACGTTCTTTTTTGCCATCCGATTGGTGGCAATGGCAAGCGCAACAGTTATCGCTACGGGCAAACCTTCCGGAATCGCCGAAACGGCTAAAGCAACCGCGAAGAAGAAAATTTCATCATAGGCCATGCCTTGGAAAAAGGCAATGACGGCTAATACGACTATAGCCGCTAAGGTGAGCTGAGCGAGTTGCTTGGTAAACCGCTCCATGCGAATAACCAGCGGTGGCTTAAACGAGTCGGAACCTGAAACTGCCTGAGCAATTGAACCTACTTCGGTAAAAAAACCTGTTCCAACTACAACCCCTAAGGCTCGACCATTCATCACCGTCGAAGCGGCGTAGGCCATATTGGATCGGTCACTAACCGCAATGTCTTCCGCAATAGACTCAGCATTTTTCTGAACGGCAACCGATTCACCAGTTAATAAGGATTCATCAATGCTCAGTTCGTTGCTGCGAATGATTCGAAGATCTGCAGGAACTCGATTTCCCGACTCCAGGAATACAATGTCACCAGGAACCAACTCATCGGCATCGATTGATTCTTCGCGACCGTCACGTTGGGTTCTTACAATAACCTTGAGCAACTTCTGCAGCGAAGCCGCACTTTTCTCTGCTCTGGCCTCTTGAATAAATCCAATAACCGCATTGAGAAGCAATACCGCCGCAATAAAAGCTGCATCCGTTTTCTCATCGAGAAATAGTGAGATGATCGCCGCAACAATCAGAACATAAATAATAGGGTTCTTGAACTGAGAAAAGAAAATCTTGAACAGACTGGTCTTCTTTACGGGGAGTTTGTTGAGACCATACTTCTTTTGCCTCTTTTGAACTTCCTCATTGGTCAAGCCTTGGGTGCTGGAATCCAGTCTGCTTAAAGTCTCCTCACTATCAAGTGCGTGCCAGTTTAACTGCTTCTGATCTTCTACTTTTCTTGTGGCCATATACTCATTGGGCGAAATTTCGATCGTCGCAAGATGGAAATAATCGACCTACTCAGCGTCAAGTTAACGTTAAGTTCAATAACTCCAAATACGGAAATCAAAAATCTAAGCCAAGGCCATCTCGCGGTTGTACTTATTGCGGTATTCCAATGGAGTTAGGCCGGCGTATCGCTTGAAAATTGTCCTGAACGTTTTGTCATCGTTATAACCGATGTCGTACATCACCTCATTGATCTTTAATGTGGTGGACTCCAGCTTCTTTTTAGCCGCTTCAATACGAACTCTTTGGATATACTCAATTGGCGTATTATTGGTAGCCTTTTTGAATCGGCGGATAAAATTGCGCACACTGGTCGAAGCTTTTCCGGCAAGCGATTCTACGCTGATTTTCTCGGAATAATTTTGCTCAACGAATTCTTGTACAATTTTGACCTCCTCGTCTTTGTGTTCCTTTTGACCGTTGAAAACCGAGAATTGATTCTGGTCCATCCGGTCGAATTCAATTTCTGCCATTTTAGAACACCAAATGGCCGTTTCTCTTCCACAGAACTTTTCTATTAAGTGTAGAACTAAGTTCAAAAATGAATAGGCTCCTCCACTGGAATAAATTCCGCTGTCTTCACTAATGATCTTCTCGGGGAGAAGATTCACCTGGGGAAACATTTCTCGGAAAGTATCATGGGTTACCCAATGAGTGGCAGCCGATTTTCCATTCATCAAACCGGTTTCAGCCAATAGAAAGGCACCGCGGCAAAGTGCGGCAATTTCGGCATCGTTCGTGATGCGCTGGAGCTTCATCCATGGAATAAACTCATGGTTCAATTTGATTTGTTCAGTCATATTTCCGACCAATCCCGGCACAATGATTAAGTCCGTTTTAAATGAGTCATGAATGGTTTTGGTGGGTGTAACGCTAAAGTATCGGTTAAAGGCATGGGCCTCCTCATCCAAACCTACTAAGTCAACTTCAAAAATGTGCTGACCATTTCCGACCGTCTTGCGATAGTAGCTACTCGCCATTTGAAATAGATTCAAGGAACCTATAATGGTATCAACGATTGCCAAACCTTTGGGAACAATGATACTTACGTGCTTCATGATCAATGATTTGGACAAAGATAGATCAAATATATGACATTTTATACCCCATACATTGTCATTTATGACACCTCTTATGGGTGTATTTACGCCATACATTTGTCCTGTCAGTTAATCAAAACACTAAACTTCAACAACATGATACTAGAAAGAGAACCATTAGCAGCACACTTAAAAGAGACAGCGACCGTCGGTAATGAGATCAGCATCACCGGAAAGTGGATTCCCACAAAAAAGGGAGGATTCTTCAGAAAGTCACAGGAGTCAAAAGAGATGATTAATGAATGGGAAAACATTCACCAAGAAGCTAGAAATCACAAAGGTATGCTAAGTACTGAGCTCAATCATGCGATCGGGCAAGATGCAATGTTGGTGCATCATGTATTTGAAAATGAATCTTCATTGGTATCCTATTTCAATCAAACTGCCGATGCGCATGCGCTAGATCTAATGAAAGTTGCGCGTCCGGAAATACACTTGGTTCGGGGAGCTCATCTCTCAGCCGAGACAAAAAAAGCCCTAGAGGAAAAGAAGGTGCCTTCAGCTTTTGCCGAATACTTGTTTGGATATGTGAAAAACGAAAACAGACAGCCAAATCCCAAACAAGCAGTTCAGGTGACCGCTAAATGGACTTGTCATTCACCCGAACACATGGATGAGTTGATCCATTGGTGGCAAATGGTCGGAACCGATGCATTTGATTTAGAAAAAGGATTGGTTCGATTCGAAGTCTATCAGTGTATTGGTGAGAACGCCCTGGTGATTCACGAGACCTTCGATAGCAGCGACGAACTCAAGTTTCACCTTACCAAGGGAACGGCGTCTAAGTACAAGAAAGAACTAGATAGAATTGCTGAGCCGGAAAACTACTTTTTCAGAGGCCCTGTTTCCTGGACAATAAGAACGTATTCAAAATTTATGGGGTTACCCGCTACCTACTCGAGTCAAGGCAGTCACTTTATGACCGAGGAAGGGAATCTCAGCGATGGACTTTTAAAAACTACTATAAACCCAAACATCATGAAAAAAGAAAACATCACCGTTGTATACCAATGGACAGCGAAAGAAGGTCAATCTGACGCATTATTGAACATTTATAGAGATGTGGAAAAACAAATGAAAGACACCGAACCGGGAGCTCTAGATGTGCAATGCCACTTCGATGAATCTTCACGCACGCTGGTCGTATCCGACCTATTCGCTAATGCGGAAGCGCTGGGTTTTCACTTGGGAGTTACCGCTGCAGCGCACTTTCCGTCACTCTTGGAAGTGGCGAATCCGGGACCGTTTCTTTTCTGTGGTGAGGTGCCTGAAGAGATGAAACAAGCTGCAATTGGCATGGGATTAAATGCAACTTTTGCTCCTCATGCTTTTGGGTTCAGCCGAAACGACTAGAGCTATTGGCATGCGAACACTCATACAGTACAAAAAAGCCGGCAGCAGGTCGGCTTTTTTTATTGTTAGTTCAACAAATCAAATAGAGCGCATGAGGCTGCAGAAACAATTAATGTCCATGAAAGCCAATCCTTGAATTCATTTCGCGGATGCATTAAAAAAAGCAAATGAAGGCCCAGATGAATAATTAAGAAAAGGTCAAACCCCACCCTAAAACCAGAGCTGTCCTTAAAAGAGGCGCTTATCACCCAATAAAATAAAGGCACGTGTAAAACCATAAATAGCAACATTCCATTTCGATCGCTGAGAGAAGATAGACCGGGAAAGATTCTCCATTCATGGCAGCGAATGGCATCCAGCTCATGAAGCAGAATAAAGGTCAAGCCTGCGATATACCAATCGATGGTCATCACGAGTCGAGGGCAGGTTTCCACATAGGGCCTATCGCAAGCAAAAGCACAAGGGTATTGAAGAAAACGTTTGATGGATTTCCCGATGCGATTGACCCGGTGGAGTCCAAAACAAACCAAGCCAATACGCCAAAAAGAACGGCTCTTCTTACTTTTTCGGGAGCACTGTCATACACCATACTAGAGAGAAGCCAAATTGTTACTCCCCAACCTAGGAGAAATCCACCTGTGAGAGCGGAAAGAAATCGAGTGTCGGGAGAATCATACGTAGATATGCCGTCAACTGGCCAACTTAAAAAATCCAAAGTCCATCGGGCCGGTTCAGAGGTGGCCTCCATCGTACCGAGAAAGAACACGGGGCCAAACGAACCGACAACAAAGGCAGTGACCTTCAACCATGATTTGTGAAAGGCAACAGTCCGGAATTTGGAAATCGATTTTGATTCAGTCATTGCTTGAAATTTGAAGCAATGATATTGAGGTGAGGCTGAAATTTTTAGACGGAACCGTCCAATTTGATGAGTGCAGGATTGTTTTTAAAGGCAGCAATCATTTCCTTGATTTCCAGCAAATACGCTGCCAGCCATTCTTTGTTCAAGTTCTCTTCGGTAATCTGCAGAAAGAAATTTTCCAGCACCAAAACCAGTACCATGCGTGCGAGATAAGTCTGATCAGTTAATCCAAGAAAACGAGCCCAGACATTCAAAATGGATTCCAAGGCCAGTTCATTGGCCTTTTCATAGAATTTCACGAACTCTTTCTCATTTCGATGAAACCTCAGTTGTCTATTGAATAAAAGATCCATTTTATGAGCCACAATGACCTCGATTAACTCTTCCATGGTGTCGCACGAAGCCTCCTTTTCGGCAACTAGTTTAATCTGATCTAAATGGTGGTCCAACAGAAATGAAGTAAAGACTTCCATGTCGGCGAAATGATGGTAAAAGGAGGATTTACTTTTACCTACATCCCGAGCGAGTTTTTCTACACGTAAAGAATCTGGGCCTTGTAAAGCGAAGACCTTGTAGCCTGTATTGATCCACTCATTCAATTTGTCCATGCTCTGTTGATTTAACCTGATGTACGTATCTCGTTTTCAAATTTAATAATAGCCATCCATGCACTGAAAACTATCGGGATTGTCGCACTCTTGTTTCAATACTAGTCCGAAGCGAGATTAAGGTTGGCGTTGGCGGATTATTCGGCAGAATTTGATCGTTGAATTACTCTTCTTTGAGCCGCTCAATATGGTTTCGTATTGATGCCGCCAAGGCCTGTGATTCTCGATTGATTCTCGTTAATGCAAAGTCCATACAGAGCGCATGCGACTTATTCCTTCTTGAAAATAGGATCAAATTCTTGTAAGCCTGTGAATCCGCATCTATGATCCACGGGTGAGCTTTTATTATTGCTTGTCTATCTTCCATAGCAAAACACTTTGTCCAATCATCGGTGCATAACGGTCTTAATTGACGCATGAAACCCAAATCCGTATCAGTCATAGCATGACTAAAATCATGGGCAAGCAATTCCAGATGCCCGGAATCAAATTTAAGTGCTGAGCTACTGGCCTTCATCCATTCTAAATCATCAATCAGAAGAGCATAATACGATTGAATCTCTTTCAGGAGTTCAGGTTTGTCCATGTCGAACAAGGCTCCTGTATTTATTCCATTTTCATAGACGGTCCGCTGAATCCTAGGACTATTGTAGTGCAGGTTGCAGGCGTACCATACCATTCCGATATCATCAGCTGTAATGCCGGCATGAATGAAACTGTCCAGTTTAAAAGCAATATCCAGAGTCTCCTTCACCGTGATATTACCAATTGACTTCATTGAATCTGAGTCTAAGACGAATTGACTTCTCAGTACATTGTAGTCTACTTCTTGACATAACTGGTTGAGATAGACGAGGTTTTTCCCTTTTTGCTTTCGACTTTCGTTCCGATTATTGATCTGAAGGGCGATCAGTATACCAATTACAACTAAGATTATCTCTCCTAAAGCATAAAGCAGGTATTTCGAAAAGCTGTTTTCGATAAGCAGTCGTTGACGGATGCGGCGGAAGAATTTGATCACTTACAACCATTAATAATGGCCAGATTTAGGGATTTATCAGATCGATCAGTTGGACATTCTTCAACCCATATTACTTTACGACAATCTCCACATTATCTACCCAAACTCTGGTTGTATCACCAGCAGGATTCGCCGTTACTCCGAGCTGAATTCTTTCGTATCCCAGAGGTTCGGTCAAATGAAAATCAATCCCGACTTCTGCAAATAGGGTCTCAAAGACTTCTTGATTCGGGAGATTTACAGCGTTTATATCCAGGGCTTTGACTCCATTGATGAAGAGTCTATTCTCACCAGCTTCCGTATCTGAAAGAGTAAGTTGGAGCTCAACTTGTACCCATTCATCTTTTGGGAAAACTACTTCGGTTTGACCCAATGTAGGATAGCCGATTTTTCCTCTTTCTAATTGAAGGAATTCACCGTTTTCGTCAAACATGAGTCGTACTCCGGGACACTGATTATCCGGCACGTTGGGATCCCAGCAAGAGCAGCACTCCACATCTGCCAACAGAACATTCTCATATGAACTGCCTTCGGGTAAGTAAAAATCCGCTTTTAACGTGACCAGACTTCCTCTTTGGCTGACAAGTCCTCCTTTTTCAATTCCTGCTTTACTGACAATGAAATCAGATGGTAAGGCAAGAAACTCTAAGCTCCTGGATCCATGCTCGTCTGAAAGTTGAATTTGGTTCACACCCGATTGAGGACTGACAATTTGAACGTTAGACCACCGCGATTCATCGTCTAGAAATAAATCGTCAAGTGTTTCTGATTCAGATTCAAAATCGTCAAAAAAAATGAAGCTTGTATTATCCACTTCAATTGGATTATCCTCCTCAGAGCAAGAGACAAATGAGATCAGTGCAAGTACGAAGAAAAATCGGCTGAGCCCTTTCATAGTAGTCTTAACGGATTTTTAATCAAAACGATACAAAACCCCGACTTTACTCGTTGATCGGCGGTCTGAACAAATAATCAGGATTATACTCGACTTCATGTGTATCGAGAAGGTTGATATACTCCTCATAAAAGGATTTCTTTTTATGGTGTTCTTCTTGATTCTTAATGTATCGAATTACAATGGGTACATGACTCCTCGAATAGGAAAAAGCGCCGTATCCCGCTTGCCAGGAAAAGTGCCCTCTAACCAATTTATTGTTATTGATCCATTTTGATGAATCTTGCTTTACTTGTTTCATTAATTCCGATAAAGCTTGAATGGGTCTCAAGCCTATTAAGATGTGGATATGATCAGGCATACCATGGATCTGAAGTACTTTGTGACCATTATTTTGAATAATTCCCGTGATGTAACGGTATAATTCGTCCCTCCAACTTCTGCTGATAGCAGCTCTTCTATACTTCACTGCAAATACGACTTGAATATGTATCTGGGTATAAGTGTTCGCCATAGCTCCAAAGGTTCAAAGCATCAAGTGGTAATCTTAATGTAATCTTACTTATCGTCTCTCAGGATGGTCTAGATCCGAATATGAAGATGCGAAATATATCTCTTAGTCAAAAAGACTATTCAATTGGGATTGGATATTGGTTTAAGATTATAGGTTGAAAATACGCGTGCCTTAGGTACGCAATATAGATTCAGAGAAGAACCGAAGTCATTTGATGTACCTAAAGGCACATTTTATGATCTCTCCAAATTAACCCTTCCCACTTGTGGTCCCTAACGGGACATAAAGAGTAACGTAACATCAAACGAAGTGGATAATCAGGCTGATCTATCATTTTGATTGGTCCCAAAATCCCGTAGGGATTGAATATTGTTTGAAGATTTTGGGTTAAAAGCATGCGTGCCGTAGGTACGCGATATAGATTCAGAGAAGAACCATAATTTCATAATGTACCTAAAGGCACATTTAGAGATCTCATAGAAATCAAATCTTTCCACCTACAGCCCCTAAAGGGACAGCAAGAATAGCATAACAACCGATGCTGCGGCTAATCAAGGGAATCAGCTATTCAACCTGTCTCCAAAATCCCGTAGGGATTAGATATGGTTTGAAGATTTTGGGTTTAAAGCATGCGTGCCGTAGGTACGCAATATAGATTCAGGGAAGAACTGAAATTTTATGATGTACCTAAAGGCACATTTAAAGATCTCATAGAATTCAAACCTTTCCACCTACAGTCCCTAAAGGGACAGTATGATAAGGGTAACAACTAACTATGCGGCTAATCTAGGGATTCGGACATATAACCTTCTTCAAAATCCCGTAGGGATTGAATATTGGTTGATCATTTTGGGTTTAAAGCATGCGTGCCGTAGGTACGCAATATAGATTCAGAGAGGAACCATAATTTTATAATGTACCTAAAGGCGCATTTAAAGAACTCTCCCAATTCAAGTTCTTCCAATATTTTGTCCCTTGCGGGACGAAAATACTTGCCCATTCTTATGATTTATTGGATGTAAAAAGCCCCGACAGAATCTGTCGGGGCCATTTTTTAGATTCGATTGCGACTATTTCATTGCCGACATGTTCAAATCAAATCGATCAAGAGTCATCACTTTATGCCAAGCAGCAACAAAGTCTTTTACAAACTGCTCTTTGTAGTCGGAAGAAGCATACACCTCAGCCAATGCGCGGAGTTCACTGTTTGATCCAAAGATTAAATCGGCACGTGTTGCCGTCCACTTCACCTCACCGGATTCACGATCTTTTCCTTCAAACGTTAGTTTGGTA
>CAZWQX010000100.1:0-14153 GCA_964635965.1 uncultured Cryomorphaceae bacterium | reverse complement strand
CTGTATTACACTGGTATCAGTCACAAAATTGGAGAAGTTCACGATGGTGCTGCAACCATGGACTGGATGGAGCAAGAGCAAGAAAGAGGTATCACTATTACTTCTGCTGCGACTACCTTGACTTGGCCTCACAGAGGAAAGGACTACCACGTAAACATCATTGACACCCCGGGCCACGTTGACTTTACCGTTGAGGTGAACCGTTCATTGCGTGTACTTGATGGATTGGTATTCTTATTTAGTGCAGTTGATGGCGTAGAGCCTCAGTCGGAAACTAACTGGAGACTAGCCAATAATTACAACGTTCCCAGAATCGGTTTCGTTAACAAAATGGACCGCCAGGGTGCTGACTTCTTAAACGTTTGTACTCAGGTAAAAGAAATGTTAGGTAGCCATGCACTTCCACTTCAGATTCCAATCGGAGCTGAAGATAATTTCAAAGGGGTGGTTGATTTGATCAACTTCCGCGGAATCGTGTGGAACGAGGAAGATATGGGAATGACTTTCGAAGAGATTGATATTCCTGCTGACTTGGTAGAAGAAGCTACTGAGTACCGTGAGAAGCTTCTTGAAGCAGTTGCTGAGTTCGATGACACTTTAATGGAAAAGTACTTCGAGGATTCAGAATCACTAACTGAAAGAGAAATCTTGGACGCGCTTAGAGAAGCGACCATCGCTGGAAAGGTGGTTCCAATGATGTGTGGTTCTGCCTTCAAGAATAAAGGAGTTCAGGCTATGTTGGGAATGGTTATGGAAATTCTTCCTGCACCAACCGACATCGAAGCTATCGAAGGTACCAACCCTGACACAGGAGAAGCTGAAACAAGAAAGCCTTCATATGATGAGCCTTTTTCAGCTTTGGCATTTAAAATTGCTACAGACCCATTCGTAGGTCGTCTTTGCTTTACCAGAGCATATTCAGGTTCTCTTCCCTCAGGTTCTTATGTATTGAACACAAGAACAGGAAAGAAGGAAAGAATCTCGCGTATATTCCAAATGCACTCAAATAAGCAGAATCAAATCGATCAGCTTGGAGCAGGTGACATTGGAGCATTGGTTGGATTTAAGGACATTAAGACAGGAGATACGCTTTGCGCAGAGAAAAGTCCAATCGTTCTTGAATCAATGGATTTCCCCGATCCGGTTATCGGATTGGCAATCGAGCCTAAGACGCAGTCTGACGTAGACAAATTGGGTGTTGCCCTTGGGAAATTGGCTGAAGAAGATCCAACATTCCAAGTAAAAACCGACGAGGATACAGGACAAACAGTTATTAGCGGTATGGGTGAGCTTCACCTGGACATTATCGTTGACCGCTTGAGGCGTGAGTTCAAGGTTGAGGTTAACCAAGGTGCTCCTCAGGTTGCATACAAAGAAGCGATCAACGGAAGCGTTGACCACAGAGAAGTTTACAAGAAACAGACTGGTGGTCGCGGTAAGTTCGCTGATATCGTTGTTACGATCGAACCGGGTGATCCACAAAATCCTGGATTGATCTTCGTTAACGAGATCAAAGGTGGTAACGTGCCAAAAGAATTCATTCCTTCTGTTGAGAAAGGATTTAAAGATGCCATGATAAACGGTGTTCTCGCCGGATATCCAATGGATAGTATGAAAGTTACCCTTAAGGACGGTTCGTTCCACGCGGTTGACTCCGATCAACTTTCGTTCGAGTTGGCAGCTAAGTTGGCTTTCAGAACTGCAATTCCTCAAGCAACTCCAATTCTTCTTGAACCAATCATGAAGTTGGAAGTACTTACTCCCGAAGAAAATATGGGAGACGTTGTTGGTGACTTGAACCGACGACGAGGTATTGTTGAAGGAATGGGTGACCGTGCAGGATCAAAAGTGGTTAAAGCAAAAGTTCCACTTTCTGAAATGTTCGGATATGTAACTCAATTGAGAACAATCTCTTCAGGACGTGCAACATCAACAATGGAATTCTCTCACTTCGAGGAAGCTCCAAAGAATGTAGCCGAAGAGGTAATCTCTAAAGCAAAAGGTAAACAAGTAGAAGCTTAAAAAGCAAGCATTCATAACGATGAGTCAGAAAATTCGCATTAAGCTAAAGTCGTACGATCACAATTTGGTCGACAAATCGGCTGAGAAGATCGTAAAGACCGTAAAGTCTACAGGTGCAGTAATTAGTGGTCCAATTCCACTTCCTACGCACAAAAGAATTTACACGGTACTGCGTTCACCGCACGTGAACAAGAAATCACGTGAGCAATTTGAATTGTGTTCATACAAGCGCCTTTTGGATATCTACAGCTCTTCTTCGAAGACGGTAGATGCCTTGATGCGATTGGAACTCCCAAGTGGAGTTGAAGTAGAGATTAAAGTCTAATAATAAACGGAAGATGCCTGGTTTAATTGGTAAAAAAATCGGAATGACCAGTACGTTCGTAGGCGACGAAGGTAAAAACGTTGCCTGTACGATCATTAAGGCTGGTCCTTGCGTTGTAACGCAAGTGAAGACCGAAGACAAGGATGGCTACAAAGCTGTTCAGTTGGGCTTCGGCGAACGGAAGGAGAAAAATACTCCCGCTCCACTCAAAGGGCATTTCAAAAAGGCCAAAACTTCGCCTAAGAAGAAATTGGCAGAGTTCGCTCATTTTGAAGGAGAGTACAACCTTGGCGACGAGGTAACTGTCGAGATTTTCGACGAGGGAGAGTTTATCGATGTTTCCGGAAAATCAAAAGGAAAAGGATTTCAGGGTGTAGTTAAGCGTCACGGTTTCCGTGGAGTTGGAGATGCTACACACGGTCAGCACAACAGATTGAGAGCCCCTGGTTCTATTGGTGCTGCTTCTGATCCCGCTCGAGTTTTCAAAGGAATGCGAATGGCAGGACAAACGGGAAACGCCAGAGTTACTTTGGAGAATATCCAAGTAATAAAGGTGATGCCCGAAGAGTCGTTGCTTATCGTAAAGGGATCTGTTCCCGGTCCTAAAGGTTCATTTCTAATCTTGGAGAAAAACTAATGGAACTTTCTGTATACAACCGAGAAGGCAAAGAGACCAAGAAGGTCAAGTTGGATGATTCCGTATTCGGAATTGAACCCAACGATCATGCCATCTACATGGACGTTAAGCAATTTGGTGCGAACAACCGACAAGGTACACACAAAGCCAAAGAACGTTCTGACGTAAAAGGTAGTGGACGCAAAATCAAAAAACAAAAGGGAACAGGTACTGCCCGTGCAGGTGATATCAAAAACCCTCTCTTCCGCGGAGGAGGTCGAGTTTTCGGTCCACGTCCAAAAGATTATGGTTTCAAACTGAACAAGAAGTTGAAGGTATTGGCACGTAAATCGGCTCTTAGCTACAGAGCAAAAGCCAACCAGATTACCATCATCGAAGATGTAAAGTTTGATGCACCAAAAACGAAAGATTACGTGTCAATGATGGCGGCTTTAAAATTAGCTGATCAAAAGCCATTATTGGTAACGGATGGGCAGGATAAAACACTATCTTTGTCGTCCCGAAACGTAAAAAATCATAAAGTAGTGAGTGTCAATGAGTTAAACACTTACGACATTATGAATTGCAACGCTTTGGTTATTGCCGAGAGCGCGATAGAAGTAATTGAGAACACACTTAACCGAACTACTAAGTGATGAGCCAGATTGTACTTAAGCCCATTGTTACCGAAAAAATGACTTCTGTTTCTGAGAAGTTAAATCGCTACGGCTTTTTCGTAAATAAAGAGGCCAACAAGATTGAGATCAAAGAGGCCATCGAAAAATTGTACGATGTGAATGTCGACAAAGTATGGACTATGCGTTATGCTGGAAAATCAAAGTCACGTTACACAAAAACAGGTATGGTTAAGGGTAGAACAGCCGCTTACAAAAAAGCAGTTGTAACCGTTGCCGAAGGCGAAACGATCGACATATACAGTAATATTTAACGAACTGAGAGATGCCGGTAAGAAAATTAAAGCCCACTACACCAGGGCAGCGACATAAGATCCTGAGTGCGTTCACAGAGATCACTACTTCGAAGCCAGAAAAAAGTCTTTTGGCTCCGATGAAGAAGTCGGGTGGACGTAACAACCAGGGGCGCATGACCATGCGTTACATGGGAGGCGGTCACAAGAAGCGCTACCGTATCATTGACTTTAAAAGAGACAAGCACGGTGTTGCTGCAGAAGTGAAGTCGATTGAATACGATCCAAACAGAACTGCACGTATTGCTTTGTTGGAGTATGCTGACGGTGAGAAAAGATACATCATCGCTCCCGAAGGTTTGACAGTCGGTCAAACCGTTAATAGCGGTGAAGGAGTTTCTCCTGATGTAGGAAATACACTTTATCTCAAGGAGCTTCCATTAGGAACCGTAGTTCACAACATTGAAATGCGTCCTGGTCAAGGTGGAGTTTTGGCAAGAGGAGCAGGAGCTTATGCTCAGTTGACTGCTCGTGATGGCAAGTATGCCATCTTGAAGTTGCCTTCAGGTGAAACGAGAATGGTCTTAACAGCTTGCTTGGCAACTGTTGGAACCGTTTCAAACGGCGATCACTTTTTGATTCGTTCAGGTAAAGCCGGCCGTTCGCGATGGTTAGGAAGAAGACCTCGAGTTCGTGGTGTAGTTATGAACCCCGTTGATCACCCAATGGGTGGTGGTGAAGGTCGTAACGCCGGAGGACACCCACGTTCGCGTAATGGTATACCTGCGAAAGGTTACAAAACGCGTAACAAGAAGAAGGCTTCGAATAAGTACATAATTGAAAGAAGAAAGAAATAATTGAGTTATGAGTAGATCACTCAAAAAACCGCCTTTTGTACACTATAAGCTTATGAGCAGAGTAGAAGCTGCACAGGAGAGCGGAAAGAAATCAGTTATTAAGACATGGTCGCGAGCTAGCACCATCACCCCTGATTTTGTTGGGTTAACGGTAGCAGTGCACAACGGAAATAAATTCATTCCTGTTTATGTAACCGAAAACATGGTTGGTCATAAGCTTGGAGAATTTGCGCCAACGCGAACATACAGAGGTCACGCTGGTAATCGAAAAGATAAAAAGCGGTAATCGAATTAAAACGAGTTAACAATGGGTTCGAGAAAAAGGATCGCATCTGAAAAGAGAAAAGAGGAACGCAGGAGCTTGGCAATTGCTAAGTTGAACAATGTTCCCACTTCACCTAGAAAAATGCGTTTGGTTGCAGACGTAATTCGAGGGGAGAATGTTCTTACCGCATTGAACATGCTTAAGTTCATGCCTCAGGATGCCGCTCGCAGATTAGAAAAATTGGTTATGTCGGCAATTGCTAACTGGCAAGCCAAAAACGAAGACAAAAGTGCTGACGAAGAGAATCTCGTTGTGAAAGAGATTTACGTCGACAGCGCAAGAATACTAAAGAGGTTACGTCCTGCTCCTCAGGGAAGGGCACACCGAATTAGAAAGAGATCAAATCACGTAACCATCATTTTAGATAGCGCAAAGTAATATGGGACAAAAAACGAACCCGATCGGAAATAGGCTCGGTTTCATCCGCGGATGGGATTCGAACTGGTACGGTGGACGCAACTACGGTGACAAGATTGTTGAAGATGACAAGATCCGTAAGTACTTGAACGTACGTTTGGCGAAAGCTAGTGTTGCTGCCGTGATCATCGAGCGCACATTGAAATTGGTTACCGTAACTATCAAGACAGCTCGTCCTGGTGTAATCATCGGGAGAGGTGGTCAAGAAGTTGACAAGCTTAAAGAAGAGTTGAAGAAACTTACAGGTAAAGAAGTTCAAATCAACATCTTCGAAATCAAGCGACCGGAGCTGGATGCCAGATTGGTAGCTGACAGTATTGCTCGCCAAATTGAAGGAAGGATTTCTTTCAGAAGAGCAGTAAAAATGTCAATTGCCTCTACCATGAGAATGGGAGCTGAAGGAATTAAGGTTACTGTTTCAGGTCGATTGAACGGAGCTGAGATGGCTCGAACCGAAACTTACAAGGAAGGTAGAACACCTCTTCACACTTTCCGAGCGGATATCGATTACCACATCTCTGAAGCACACACCAAAATGGGAAGAATCGGAGTGAAGGTTTGGATCTGTAAAGGAGAAGTGTACGGTAAGCGTGACTTATCACCTTCACTTGAGAAAGGAAATGCTCCTGGAGGAGGTCCACGTGGTGGCGGAGGCAGAAAGCCAAGATCACGCAGGAAGTAAGAAGATTAAAGACTAAGTATAACAGCGCTGTTACAACCGAAAAGAACGAAATTCAGAAAGATGCAAAAGGGCCGCATCAAGGGTAATGCTACTCGAGGTGCATCCATATCATTTGGTTCATTTGCTATCAAAACCATGGATGAGGGATTCATTACTTCTCGCCAGATTGAAGCTGCTCGTATCGCCGTTACGCGTTACATGAAGCGTGAAGGAAAAGTGTGGATTCGCATCTTCCCGGACAAGCCAATTACTTCAAAGCCAGCTGAAGTAAGGATGGGTAAGGGTAAAGGAGCTCCAAGTCACTGGGTAGCTGTCGTGAAGCCAGGCCGAATTCTTTTCGAAATCGATGGTGTTCCAATGGACGTAGGACAAGAAGCGTTGCGTCTTGCCGCACAGAAATTACCGGTTAAAACCAAGTTTGTCGTTCGTCGCGATTACGTTCAAGAATAAGAATCATGAAAGCGAAAGAAATAAAAGACCTTACTACTCCGGAGATCTCTGAGAAAATCGAGATCGAAGTAGAGAAGTTCGGTAAAATGAGATTGAATCACGCGGTTGCAGCCATGGAAAACCCAATGGAATTGCGCTCACAGCGAAGATTCATTGCACGATTGAAAACTGAGCTTCGCGCTCGACAACTCAGTGAAACGAAATAATCATGTCAGAGAGAAATCTTAGAAAACAGCGAATCGGGGTCGTTTCTTCTAATAAAATGGAGAAAAGCATCACCGTTGTGGTTGAGCGAAAAGTGAAGCACGGACTTTACGGAAAGTTCGTTAAGAAGACCACAAAATTTGTTGCTCACGATGAAAAAAATGATTGCAACCCGGGTGATACCGTTCGCATCATGGAAACACGTCCGTTGAGCAAGCGCAAGAACTGGCGCTTGGTAGAAATTCTCGAACGAGCTAAATAATATTTGAAATGATACAGCAGGAAAGCAGGTTGAAAGTTGCCGATAACAGCGGAGCCAAAGAAGTGGCTTGCATCCGGGTTCTCGGTGGCACCAAAAGAAGATATGCATCTATCGGCGATCAAATTGTGATCAGCGTTAAAGATGCTATGCCTGCAGGTAACGTGAAAAAAGGTATGGTCTCAAGAGCCGTAGTTGTGCGTGCCAAGAAAGAAGTTCGCCGTCAAGACGGGTCATACATTCGATTTGACGACAACGCAGTTGTGCTGTTGAACAATGCGGGAGAAATGAGAGGAACCCGAATCTTCGGCCCCGTTGCTCGTGAACTTCGTGAGAAGCAATTTATGAGAATCGTTTCATTGGCCCCTGAAGTGATCTAACTGATACAAAAGCAAACAGATGAAAATTTACATCAAAAAAGGCGATACGGTAGAAGTGATCAGCGGTGAGTTCAAAGGAACGACCGGACGCGTTGTGATGGTAGATCGCGAAAAATACCGTGCGATTGTGGAAGGAGTAAACGAAGTGTCTCGCCACACTAAGCCTAGCGCTGCGAATCCTCAAGGAGGAATTATGAAAAAGGAAGCGCCGATCCATATTTCGAATCTTTTAGTAGTTGATCCTTCAACGAAAAAAGGTGGCCGAGTAGGATACCGCAAAGACTCCGATGGTAAGTCGGTAAGATATTTTAAGAAATCAGGAGAAGAGGTTTAATCATGTATACCGCCAGATTAAAAACGAAATACGCAGAGGAAGTTGTTCCAGCCTTGAGAAAGGAGTTTGGTTACAAATCCTTTATGGAAATCCCACGAATTGAAAAGATTGTTATCAGCCAGGGATTAGGAGAGGCCGTAGCCGACAAAAAGATCGTTGAATCTTCCGTACAGGAAATGACGGCAATCGCAGGCCAGAAGGCAGTTCCAACTTACTCGAAAAAAGACATCTCAAACTTCAAATTGAGAAAAGGGATGCCTATTGGTGCGAAAGTGACACTTCGTGGTGAGAGAATGTATGAGTTCTTGGATCGACTGATTTCAGTTGCTCTTCCTCGTACACGTGACTTCCGTGGCGTTAAGGCAACAGGATTCGACGGAAGAGGAAACTTCACCATGGGTGTGAAGGAACAGATCATCTTCCCTGAAATTGATATTGAAAAAGTAAATAAGATTAATGGTATGGACATCACTTTCGTTACTTCGGCGAACAGTGATGAAGAAGCAAAGGCGCTTTTAGGTGCTTTCGGTTTCCCATTTACCAAAAAGTAAGAGAGCATGGCAAAAGAATCAATGAAAGCCCGTGAGCGCAAGCGCGAAAGAATGGTAGCTAAGTATGCCGATAAACGCGCTGCCTTGAAGGAAGCAGGAGACTGGGATGCACTTCAGAAGCTTCCTAAGAACTCTTCAAAAGTGAGAATGCACAACCGTTGCAAGCTTACCGGACGACCAAGAGGTTACATGCGCCAATTCGGAATTTCACGTGTGACTTTCCGAGAGATGGCTGTAGAAGGAAAGATCCCGGGTATTAAAAAGGCCAGTTGGTAATAGATTAAGGAAGAAATTATGTATTCAGATCCGATAGCCGATTACTTGACGCGATTAAGAAACGCGATTACCGCTAAGAAAAGAGTGGTAAATATCCCTGCGTCAAACATTAAAAAGGAAATTACGAAGATCCTTATGGAAAAAGGGTACATCCTTAATTACAAATTTGAGGATGATTCGACCCAAGGTTCTATCAAAATTGCCTTGAAATACCACCCGGTAACGAAATTGCCGGCGATCAAAAAACTCGAAAGAGCATCACGTCCGGGATTGCGAAAGTATTCCGGTTCCGAAGAGTTGCCAAGAGTATTGAATGGATTGGGTATTTCAATTATATCAACTTCAAAAGGCGTAATGACCGATAAAGAAGCCCGAGCTCAAAAAGTAGGTGGCGAAGTGGTCTGCTACGTTTATTAATTAGGAAAAAAGAAACAGCAATGTCTCGAATAGGTAAATCTCCGATTAGCATTCCAGATGGTGTGACCATTGAAGTTAAAGACAACGTGGTTACGGTAAAAGGAAAGAAAGGAGAATTGACACAAGAGCTCAATCCTGCCATTACTTGCTCCGTTGAAGAGGGCGAGGTTACGTTGGAAAGAGCAAACGAGCAAAAGCAAACCAAAGCTTTGCACGGGTTGTACAGATCCTTGGTCAACAATATGGTAGTTGGTGTAAACGAAGGTTACACCATTCAGCAAGAGTTAGTTGGAGTTGGTTACCGAGCGAAAGTGCAAGGTCAGAAGCTAGAAGTATCTCTTGGATTCTCTCACCCAATTGTATTTGAATTACCATCGGAGGTCAAAGTATCTGCAGAACAGGCAAAAGGAAAGAACCCGATCATCACACTAGAGTCTCATGACAAGCAGTTGATAGGACAGGTTGCGGCCAAGATCAGATCATTCAGGAAGCCTGAACCTTACAAAGGAAAAGGTGTCCGTTTTGTTGGAGAACACATTAGAAGAAAAGCAGGTAAAGCTGCAGGTAAATAAGACTGAGTTATGGCAAAGACAAAACTTCAGCGCAGACAGCGAATTAAGCGAAGCATTCGCAAAAACATTAGCGGTACCCAAGATCGTCCAAGACTTACGGTTTATCGCAGCAATGCTCAAATCTATGCTCAGATCATCAACGATGAAGAAGGAAAGACATTGGTTTCCGCTGACTCATTGAAGAACGAGGCTGCACAAAAGATTCCAAAAATTGACCAAGCGGCGATCGTAGGAAAGGAAGTAGCAGAGAAAGCAGTTGCTGCAGGAATTACAGAAGTAGTTTTCGACAGAAATGGCTACCTCTATCACGGAAGAGTAAAATCATTGGCAGATGCTGCCCGCGAAGGCGGATTAAAATTTTAAGCAAGGCATGGCAAAAGCAAATATTAAGCGAGTAAAATCGAGCGATCTCGAGCTTAAAGACAAGTTGGTTGCAATTAACCGAGTTACCAAAGTAACTAAGGGTGGTAGAACGTTCAGTTTCTCCGCTATCGTAGTTGTAGGTAATGAAAATGGTGTTGTAGGACACGGTCTTGGTAAAGCAAAAGAGGTTACCACTGCAATAGCAAAGGGAATCGATGATGCGAAAAAGAACCTTATTAAAGTTCCTATTGTGAATGACACGGTTCCACATAGCCAATACGGAAAATTCGCGGGAGCGCGAGTTCTTTTGAAGCCTGCTTCAAATGGTACAGGTGTTATCGCAGGTGGTGCGATGCGTGCAGTTCTTGAGAGTGTAGGGATTAAAGATGTACTTGCCAAATCGCAGGGATCATCTAACCCACACAACGTGGTTAAAGCAACGCTAGATGCACTCACAAACATGCGTGATGCTCGTGCAGTTGCAGGCCAGAGAGGAATTTCGATGGAACGTGTGTTTAACGGATAATTAGAGCAACCATGGCAAAAGAAATCGTTGTAACACAAGTAAAAAGCGCAATCAGAAAACCTAAGCGTCAAAAAGCAACGCTGGAAGCATTGGGCTTAAGAAAATTGAATCAACCCATTACCAAAACGGCTACACCCGAGATCCTAGGTATGATTGCCAAGGTGAGCCACCTGGTTAAAGTTGAAGATAAGTAAGAACTGAATAAAAGAACTGACTGATGAACTTAAGTAGTTTAAAACCAGCCAAAGGTTCAAATAAAAACAAGCGTCGCCGCGGAAGGGGTGAAGGAAGTGGTTTTGGTGACACCGCAGGTAGAGGTCACAAAGGAGCTAAGTCTCGCAGCGGATACAGCAAGAAAAGAGGTTTTGAAGGAGGGCAAATGCCAATTCAAAGACGTCTTCCTAAGTTTGGATTTACCAACCCTACCCGAGTTAGTTACAAGGGGATCAACCTTGACGTGATTGAAAGACTTGCTTCAGAAAAGAAAATTGAATCTTTTACTCCTGAGGTTTTCGTTGACAATGGATTGTGTTCGAAAAATGAACTGATCAAAGTTCTCGGAAGAGGTGAACTAAAAGCAAAAGTATCAGTAACGGCTCATGCTTTTTCTAAAACTGCTAAGGCAGCAATTGAAGATAAAGGCGGAGAAACGGCAATCGTAGAATAGGTAGCGAAGTATTATGAAGAACTTTATACAAACGATTAAGAATATTTGGAGTATCGAAGAACTGCGCCAGCGGATCTTGACAACCTTGGCTTTGCTTTTGGTATTCCGAATAGGATCATACATTGTTCTTCCTGGAATTGATGCTGCTCGTTTGGCTGCTGCCAATGAAGGTGGAGGGGGATTGGCTGATCTCTTGAATCTCTTTACCGGAGGAGCTTTCAATCGTGCTTCAATATTCAGCTTAGGTATCATGCCTTACATCTCTGCTTCGATTATCATGCAGTTGATGGGTATTGCAGTCCCTTCTATTCAGAAGATGCAAAAGGAAGGAGAGAGCGGACGCAAGAAGATCAATCAGTATACTCGATTCCTTACAATTGTTATCACTTGTTTTCAAGCTCCGGGATATATTGCTGCATCAGTTCCCGCTGAAGCGAGACTTTACGATACACCATTCTGGTGGGCTACGGCAATCGTTATCCTTACCACGGGAACACTTTTCGTAATGTGGTTGGGTGAGCGTATTACAGATCGCGGTGTGGGTAATGGTATCTCATTGCTAATTATGATTGGAATCATCGCCGGGTTGCCTAGCGCATTTTTCCAAGAGATTGTAGCTGCTACTGGTCCTGAAGGAAATGGTCCGGTAATGTTATTGATCGAAGTTGTGGCACTTTTAGTAGTAATTGGAGCAACCGTTGCTCTTGTGCAAGCAGTTCGCAGAGTACCTATTCAATTCGCTAAACAGCAATTGGGTGGAAGAGAATACAGCCAGGGAGCAAGACAGTACATTCCTTTGAAAGTGAACAGTGCAGGGGTAATGCCGATCATCTTCGCTCAGGCGATTATGTTCGTGCCACTTTACATTGCACAATACTCTGATACACAGTCAGGATTTATCGTAGAATTGGCTAACTTTGCCGGCTTTTGGTACAACCTGATATTCTTCTTCATGGTGGTGGCATTTACCTACTTCTATACGGCCATTACGGTTAACCCTAACCAGATGGCGGATGATTTGAAGAGAAATGGAGGATTTGTGCCAGGTGTGAAACCGGGAAAATCTACCGCTGATTTCCTTGATGGAGTGCTTTCGAAGATTACTCTTCCAGGTGCCATCTTCTTGGGAATCATTGCTATTCTTCCTGTTTTTGCGCTGCAAGCAGGAGTTAAACAAGCCTTCTCCATTTTCTTCGGTGGTACCTCTCTGTTGATTATGGTGGGAGTAATATTGGATACGCTCCAACAGATTGAAAGTTATTTATTAATGCGTCACTACGACGGTTTGATGAAGACAGGCAAGCTTGCAGGTCGTTCTTCAACTTTCGGAATGGCAGGATAAAAGTTAAGTAAGAATTGTATGGCGAAACAAGCCTCTATTGAGCAAGATGGAACAATTGTAGAAGCATTGTCAAATGCAATGTTCAAAGTTGAACTCGAAAACGGACACGTAATCGTGGCGCACATTTCGGGAAAAATGAGAATGCACTACATCAAAATCTTGCCCGGTGATAAGGTTAAAGTTGAAATGTCGCCCTACGATTTAAGTAAAGGTCGAATCACCTTCAGGTACAAATAAAGGATCGATGAAAACAAGAGCGAGTTTAAAGAAAAGATCTGCTGATTGTAAGATCGTACGACGTAAAGGAAGGTTGTACGTGATTAACAAAAAGAACCCAAAGTTCAAGCAAAGACAAGGTTAAAAGAATTATTATGGCTAGGATAGCTGGAGTAGACTTACCCAAGAATAAAAGAGGAGTTATTGCCCTCACTTACATCTACGGAATTGGACCAACCAAGGCCTCAGAGATACTTGAACGTACCAAGGTAGATCACAGCATTAAGGTTACTGACTGGACAGATGAGCAAACAGCTGCAATTCGTCAACTAATTAGCGACGAGTACACTGTAGAAGGTTCACTTCGCTCTGAGATCCAAACAAATATTAAGCGCTTGATGGATATCGGTTGTTACCGAGGAATTCGTCACCGTTCAGGATTACCTCTTCGAGGTCAGAGAACCAAGAATAACTCGAGAACGAGAAAAGGTAAGCGTAAAACCGTTGCTAACAAGAAGAAGGCAACCAAGTAATTAATTGATTAGCGAAAAGCAAGTAAGATGGCTAAGTCAAACGCGAAAAAGAAACTGAATGTAAAAGTGGATGCAATGGGAGAAGCCCATATCCAAGCCACATTCAATAATATCATCATCTCCATGTGTAATGCCTCAGGACAAGTGATCAGCTGGTCTTCGGCAGGTAAGCAAGGATTTAGAGGGTCAAAAAAGAATACTCCTTACGCTGCTCAAGTAGCTGCAGAAGATTGTGCAAAGGTTGCCTTTGAACTAGGTCTTCGTAAGGTGAAGGTTTACGTTAAAGGTCCTGGTGCCGGTCGTGAATCTGCGATTCGTTCAATCCACAATTCAGGTGTTGAGGTAACGGAAATCGTTGATGTAACCCCGATGCCTCATAACGGATGTCGTCCTCCGAAGAGACGAAGAGTTTAATAAAGGAATAAGAGCAAATTACCACTAAGAGATATGGCACGATACAGAGGCCCCAAATCAAAAATCGCTCGACGTTTTAAAGAACCAATCTTCGGTCCTGATAAAGCGTTAGAAAGAAAGAATTATCCTCCTGGATTTCACGGTCCGAACAAGCGTCGTTCTAAGCAATCAGAATACGCAGTTCAGCTAGCTGAAAAGCAAAAGGCAAAATACACTTACGGTATTTTAGAGCGTCAGTTTGCCAATATGTTCGACAAAGCTTCAAGAAAAGTCGGTATTACGGGTGAGCTTTTGCTACAGTTTTGCGAGGCGAGATTGGATAATGTGGTATTCAGAATGGGAATTGCCCCTACCAGGAGAGCTGCCCGTCAGTTGGTAGGCCACCGTCATGTAACGGTTAATGGTGAGGTAGTAAACATTCCATCTTACTCTCTTCGTCCAGGCTGAGCCCACCAAGATCACGCACACTCTGCTTAA
>CAZWQX010000099.1:0-14163 GCA_964635965.1 uncultured Cryomorphaceae bacterium | reverse complement strand
TATCCGCCATTCAAACGTCTTTTCGGGAAGAGCGCCCTCCTATGCCATGATTAACTACCGTCTTTACCCTGTCGAATGGCTTGAATTTCAGTATATCCACGGGTGGCTCGTATCTGAGGTGTTGGATAGTTCTCGCACTTATTTAACCCCTAACGGAAATCGACGGATCTATACGAATAAGAACATTGCCGCCAACTATCTTACCATTAAATCAAAATGGAATATTGATTTCACCTTTGGTAATTCAATCGTTTACAGTGACAATGGGGTTCGCTTGGAGTATTTTATTCCATTTATGTTTTTCAAATCGGTGGATCATACCTATTCGGGTACGGGTAGCAACGAGTTAGGTCAAAACGCCCAGTTCTTTATTGATGTGAGCTCGAGAGCCATTAAGAACACCCAGCTATATGTTTCTCTTTTCGTTGATGAGGTCAGCTTTAGTAATTTCTGGGATTCCGATAATCATACGAATATTATGAGCCTGAAGGTTGGAGGTACGTGGTTCAACGTTCTTCCTGATGTTCATCTGGGAGCAGAGTATACTCGCACAAATCCTTGGACGTACAGACATCAAGTAGAGTCCACCACATTTGCTTCAAATCAATACAACCTAGGTCATTATCTGGGGGAGAATGCCGATGAAATCTACGGCTCATTAACCTATACTCCTTTGGCTAACCTGCGATTTAAATTGGGAGCTTGGTATGCACGTAAGGGGGAGCCCCATGTTTATGAAATCATCAATGGAAACGCGAATGTAACAGGACTTGATTTTATGGAGACAGTGGATTGGAGTCAGACAGGAGTAAACTTAAATGCGGAATGGGAAATTGTTAATGGTGCCGTCGTCTTTCTCAACCTCGACTACTTGGACAGTTCGGGGAATGAACAATACACACCTGATTTTTTATCAGGCAGGATTATTTCCGTCGAGGGCGGATTTAGAATAGGATGGTGAAATTACTTATTTCCTTGTGTTGGAGAGGGAACTTGGGGAGATTCGGTTCCTTCAGTTGATCCACCGTTTAAAAGATACTGCATCTCAAATAACTTGAGCTGCAATTCGAACATCTTCATTTTAATGTCGTCCAATTGATCGTCTGACTGATCCGGAGTAATGGGATTGGACTGTCTGGATTGCAAAGGCTGTTCCAGTTGAACATCATTGGGTTGAACGTCTTCTTTTTTCGAACCGAAAAGACTCCATTTTTTATCCTTCTTCTCTTTTTCCTCTTTGACTTTCTTCTTGGGATATTGCTCCTTTTCGCGATTCAGATTATATCTCAATCCAACACCGAAGTAGGAGTACTTGTCGTTTGCTGAAAAGTCTCTATCCCAACTGTCAAGGCGGTCGGTATTCAGGTTATTCAGGGTATAACTGAAAGTCACATCGGTTTTGTAGTTAATCCGATAACCTAAAGTGAAACCTACGGGAATGTTGAAGGCTACTGCAGGGCTGTCTTCTTCTTCAAGCACGTAACGTTGTGTCGGGGGATTCTCATCGACAACCGTATAGCCTACATAGTCTCTTATTTCACCTTGCTGAGTTCCTTCAGCTTTCCACGTGGAAAAGGCTCTGAAAAAAGTAAATCCAAAACCCAATTCAGCATTGAGATAAAACTTGTAGTCTTTAAGCCCTTTGTCATTTCCGAATAACTCATTCAGAATGTCAAAGGTCGCTTTTGCGTTAATTGTGGAGTACTCCGATTCAAATTCTATCGGTAGGCTTTCCTTTCCGGGAGTTCTTCCTCCTCCGAGTGTACCTTTTTCAAAGTCGATTTTAGCCCCCAAACCGAATTTGAACTTCTTCTCAGCGTATACTCTCCATCCAAATTGGTAATAGTCACCAAAATTTTCAAAAGGGGCGAAGATGTCGTAGTCAGCCAAACTTCCGTGAAACAGTGCTAGTCCAAAACTACCTCCTACCGAAAAACCATTGAAAAACTCAATCGGCTCACCGTTCTTATTGTTAATGGCTGAAGAAAGCATCAGGGATTGAGACTGAGACTTTCGGTACTTCTCCACCCAAGGGTCTCCTGCCTGTGAGGAGAGGTAGCAAAATAGGCTGAAAATTAAGGCGCACTTTTTCACAAGTTCAAATCTGTTGAATTTAATTGGATTCACCTCCAATTACTTCACTTAATTCTCCTAACTTGACTGTTGAAAACCACAGTATTTTCAGGACGAAAAACCACTTTTAGGTTGTAACATTGCATTACGCCTTAAATCATGAGATCCTACTTTCTGTTAATAATTCTTCTATTGACAACCACTTTTTTGGGTGGGCAGGATGTTATTGAGCGCGATTACTTTAAAAATGCTCGGGCTAAAAATGCTGCTATAGCTGCTGCCAGGTATGCCGAAGAAGGCTACTATTACAGCAAATTCACAACAATTGTCGAGATAGTGGATACCTCTCGATTGTTTGCCGATACGGCACTTTTCTTCATGAAAAGATCGCTCATGCTTAGTGATACATCACTAAATTATGTCAACTCGGATAACTACAGAGTTCTTGATTTTCTGAATTCCGGTCAGAAAAAGGTTGGTATAGCTGATTCAGTAATTCGGGAGTTTTATCCGATGATCGACATTAAATCGCATAACTACTTCGGTCGAGAGGCTTCCTTACACCTGAGTAACGCCGTAATGGATTTCTTCAATGCTTCTCTTCTTTTGCGTGGTGATGACGATCAAAACATTATTACTGAGCAATATGAAGTTTTAGAATTTGAAGATGAAGTTCTTCGGCTTGAGGCCGATGAAGCTGCCTTTCAACATGCTGCAAACGCATTGGAAGGGGAGCTCATGGAATTTGAGCAGATTTACGATCAACTCGAAGCCAAAGCGAATAGCGCTGAAAGAAAATCAGAGAGGAATGATGCCAAGAAGTCAATGGAACGAGTTAAGATTCAGCTCGATCGATCGGCTAACAGGCTAGAAGATGCATCTTTTAGAATTGAGGAAATAAGGGCTTTGCTCGATGGAAAGTACCTCGAGGACGTAAAAGGTGTAGAAGCTCCTGAGCATCTATCTCAATTTGAGAAATCAAGTCCTGAGGAAGAAGTAATCATGAACGAAGAGGTGCCCGATGGATTGGTGTACAAGATTCAGCTGGGCTACTATCCCGAGGATGT
This sequence comes from uncultured Cryomorphaceae bacterium, assembly GCA_964635965.1. Lineage (GTDB taxonomy): Bacteria > Bacteroidota > Bacteroidia > Flavobacteriales_D > Cryomorphaceae > JAKVAV01. The sequence goes on along the minus strand of CAZWQX010000099.1, from coordinate 11,023 downwards.
CGATAGAGAGAATTTCAGAGGCTTATTTCCAATTTCAGGTGAAACGGTTAAAAAAGGATTAGCCCGTTTTTATGCAGGTCTTTTCTTTAGCTATGCGGATGCCAGTGCAGGTAACGCTTACGTCCGGGAAAATGCTATTTCAAATTCCTTCGTCGTTCCATTTTACAATGGCGAAAAGATTAGTATGAGCCGAGCTGTTGAAATCGAACGACGGCGTGGTGCAGAATGAACTGATCTCCTCTATCCGTCTTTTTCCGCCAATCGTTTCTGCCTTTTTTCGATCAATTTGTACAATTCCATTTGGGCTCTTATAGACCTTTCTCCCTTCTTGGGTTCGACGTACTGATTTGGTTGGTCGCCTGCAATAATTCTAGACTTCACATTGTCTCTCCATTGCAGCTCCATGAATTCCTTGATTTCCTCTTGAACCCCCGAGTCATAGATTGGAACACTGACTTCAACACGGTAATCGAGATTTCGTTCCATCCAATCAGCTGAACTGATGAAGATTTCCTCCTTTCCATCATTTCCAAAAATGAAAACCCTCGTGTGCTCAAGGTATCTATCTATGATGCTGTGGATTTCAATATTTTCGCTCACTCCTTTGATGCCAGGTATCAAAGAACAGATTCCTCTAACCAACAATCTTATTTTTACTCCGGCTCTACTGGCTTGATATAGCTTTCTAATTAGCGTTTCATCAACCAAGCTATTCACTTTTATAAATGCGTATGCCTTCTTACCGTTTTTAGCATTTTCAATTTCTCGATTCAGTCGTTTAATATATCTGGTTCGCATTGCAGCAGGGGCCACAAGAAGATGTTTAAACCTAAAATTGAGGTACGGTTTTTCAATGAATGCAAAAACCTTTAAAGCTTCTTCACAAATCTCTTCCTGAGTAGTAAACAATGCCAAATCGCTGTAAATCTTTGCTGTACTCTCATTGAAGTTTCCGGTCGCAATAACTGCTTGGTGATTGATTTTTCCTTTATATACTTGAGTCACTACCGCGAGCTTGCAATGCACCTTCATATCGGGGATCCCGAAAATGACCTTCACCCCCGCATCTTGAAGCGTTCTGCTCCACTCCAAATTGGCCTCTTCATCGAAGCGCGCTCTTAACTCTACCATGGCAGTCACTTGTTTACCATTTTTTGCAGCGCTTACCAAGGCATTTATTACTCTTGATCGACTAGCTACTCTGTACAGCGAGATTTTGATTTCTCTGACATAAGGATGAATAGCTGCTTCTCTTAAAAAGTGTACGAACCCTCTGAAATGTTGATAGGGATAATGAAGAAGAATATCCTGTTTATCAACGGCATTAAGGATTCCGTTTGATTTTTCTATCAGATAATGATCGCTTCCATTTAGTGTTTCCCATTCCAATTCAGGTCCTCCGACGTTCGGGAATTTCATGAAGTCCTTGGAATTGTGATATCGACCACCTGGAATGATATTGTCATCTTCATCAACATCCAATTTCTTGCAGAGATAAGTTAGCAAGTCCAGAGGCATTTCGCTGTCGTAGAGAAAACGAACGGGTTGACCCTTTTTTCGCTGTTTGAGGCTCTTTCTCATTTTCTCGTAGAAACCTTTGGAAACATCGTCATCTAGATCCAATTCAGCATCTCTGGTAAGTTTGATGGTATAGGCTTCCAAAGATTGGTAGGCGAAAATCCTGAAGATTTTATCCAGATTGAAACGAATCACGTCATCCAAGAACATGATGTATTTCTTTCCATTGGCCTCTGGGAGAACGATAAATCTGGGAGTCAATTCCGATGGAACTTCAATCAAGGCAAATTGTTTCCCTGTGCCCGGTTTGTTTCTTTTCGGAGTGGTCATTTTGACCGCAAGGAAAATGGACTTGTCCCTGATGTATGGGAATTCATCCAAATTTTTGAGCATTATAGGCACCAAAAGCGGAGAAACCTGGGCGCGATAATATTCATCCACAAATGCAGCCTGTTCGTCATTCAGGTCGGTCTCCTTTACTATTTCAATGTCGTGATTCTTGAGCTCGTCCAGGATTTTGCGATAAATGACTGCAAAAAGCTCTTTTTGGCGAACGACTTCTTCTTGAATTTCATCTAATACTTGAGCCGCTGTTTTGTTTCCAATGAGCTCTTTCTTTTTACTAACCGCCTCCACGCGTTTCATTGTGGCTACGCGCACTCGAAAAAATTCATCGAGATTATTCGAGAAAATTCCCAAAAACCTCAACCTTTCAACAAGCGGTACCGACTCGTCTTGAGCTTCTTGAAGAACTCTATGATTAAAGGAAAGCCAACTCAACTCGCGATTGATTGTGCGATTCCTCAGACTTATAGACATGGATAACGGTTTTTAGTCAACCGCGCCAGGATAACGATCGGGATAGTCTGTAATGATACCGTCTACACCCATCTCGATCAGTTTTTCCATTGCATCGGTTTCATTTACTGTCCAAGGTATGAGTTTCATCCCTTTTTCACGACAAAAAGCAACCAGCTCTTCGTCAACCAATGCGTAATCAGGACTGTATATTTCGGGTGTAAATCCTAGATTTTCCAGGAAATCCTCAGGAGATCCCTTGTCTTCAATCAAAAGAGCGAGGGCAATTTCCGGATATTTTTCATGGCATACCTGTAGTGTCCGTATGTCGAATGATTGAATGATAGTTCGCTCAAGGATTTCTTTCTCTTTTACGACCCCAATCAGCAAATCGACAAACTTTTCAGGTTTTGGATGAAATATATCATCACCCTGGGGCTTGGATTTTGTCTCGATGTTGTAATAGGGTAGAGGCCTCTCAGAATTTATCGAGAATGTTTCCGCGGAATCAATCACTTGAGCTAAAAGAGGTTTAGAAACGGCTATTTTCGCTTGCTCAGGAAATCTTGGATGAGATTTACTTCCGCAGTCGTACTTCACAACTTCATCGTAAGTCATCCCATAAATTCGGTGAGTGGTTTCGTCGCTCAGAGAAATCTCTTTTCCTGTTGAATCAAGTGCAATTTCATGCGAAAACCAAGGTTCATGTGAGAGAACAACTTTGTTGTCTTTAGAAATGACCACATCCATTTCAAGTGTTTTAACACCTAATTCAAGCGCTTTTTGAAATCCAGGTAAAGAATTTTCTGGCATCAAGCCACGACAACCTCGATGACCTTGAAGATCTATATCTCCATCAATCACTTCCTCGTTGAGCTTATGGTCAATATTGGATTGAGTCGTTTTCATTTTACAACCTGTTAGGAAGAACAGACAAATGAAACAAACTAAAATTCTAAAATTCATCCCAAACGGGCTCTTTGCATCTCTCCTGGAGGGAGCAATAATTTAATCCGTCTCACCAGTTCATCCATTCTAACGGGTTTGGCAATGTAATCTTGTGCTCCCGCGTCAATAGCTTTTTTGTAATCTTGAAGATCACCCCTGCAAGTTAACATGATAATTGGGATATCTCGGGTTGTCATGTTCTCATTTAGGATTTTGCAAACCTCGAGACCATCAGGGCTAGGCATCATCCAATCGCTCACAACAACGTCGGGTGAAGTTTCTGCGATATACCTGATTGCTTCTGAGCTATCTGTAAATGTGTCAACGATCATACCTTCTTTATTCAAGTTATATTGAATCAAATCCAGAATATCGCTTACATCATCTATTGCAACTACGTGAATCCGTTTCATGCATCACTGTTTGGGCTACAAAATTATGCGAAGCCCCTGATTTTGTTCTGCTTGCTGAGTTAAGAAATCGTGGGATTTACATTATCTCAATGTTTCGTTTGAGCGCTTTTTGGTGCTTCTTATTCCTTAAAATGTAATTCTCAATCTTGGCAATCCCAGTTGAGAATACTTCCTTTTGATCCATTTTTTTGAAGATTTTATCTTTGTTTCAAATCTTAAGATGGCAAAGACAGCTATTTCCAAAGACCGCGAACGAATGCTAAATGGTGCAATTGCCTATTTAAGGTTTAAGGGCTACCATGAAATAAAGACGACTATAAAGGGATTTCCTCCTCCTCAAGCTATTTTCAGAAAGGCGAGTGAGGCGGGGTACGTTCCCGATATGATCGCGGAAAAGGACTTTGGAACGTTCATCTTTGAGCTGTTGGATCAGGATTCGTTAGATAACTGGGATGATCGTTTAACTAAGTGGGAAATGTTCCAAGAATATGTTACTCGAAAGTCTGGAAAATTCTATTTTATCGCATACAGTGACCAGTGTGAGGAGATATCCGAAAGAATAGAGAAACTCGATTTCACACCGGGAATTGTTCGCATCAATCGCTAGTCATTTTCCTGAATGAATTGCTTTCTTATCACGGAATTCACGAAATTGCGGCACAAATTTTGAAATAACCCCGAGAATCACAGTCTAAACTTCTTGAAAAGGAGTCATGAAGATTAGATCATCGATATAAGAACTGTTTTCGATATGAACTCATTTAGAATCAATATTACCCGTCTCTTAACCTTAAGCTTTTTGTTTGTTGCCACAGTATCTTTTGCCCAAGATGAAGAGCAGCCGGATAAATACGCCGATGACTTTAAAGAAATTCTCTTCATGGTGATTGATGGGGATTATGAAAAAGCTGCGGGAAAAGCAGAGAAGTTTATGGAAAAAGAGGCTACGCGTCGCGATCCTCGACCATACATCTACGCCTCAATGGCCTATTTTGAAATCTCTAAGAACGAGGAGATGGCCGAAGATTATCCTCGTGCTTTTAGGGACGCCATTAAATATGGTTCTAAAGCAAGAAGGTATGACAAGGAGAACAAGTACATGCCTGAGTTTGATCGCTACCTTGCTGAGTTGAAAGCTGAAATCATGCAAGAAGCACGATTCCAATACGAAACGGAGAATTGGAGAAAAAGTATTACGTATTCGAAGTATGTATGGAGAATTGACCCGAAAGACTTAAGCGCCCTTCTTCTTAAAGGAACAGCTGAGGTGAAGAGTAATAACACTTACCAAGCGGAAACTACATTTGAGGAAGCCAAAACGGCTTTGGCAGAGTGGTCGGCAGGGGATGTCTCCATTGAAGGAAAGCCCGCATACCGCTATGCAGTAATCGAATTCGCCAAGCTCATGAAAGATGAGGGTAAGAAAAGTGACGCTCGTCCTTTTCTCGATGCGATGGAACCACTCTTAGGTGAAGATCCTGAGTTTTCAAATTTCACTGCTTCTTACTAGAAGAATCGGAATAAGACACAACTGGACAGGAGATAGCTTCTGTCCTTTTTTGTATAGACACCTCTGGTTTTCCCGCCTAACCCTCGAAGTCAATTAAACCCAAACCGCTGCTGGCCCAGCGTTGGTTTCCCGAAACCAACTGATTGAGTAAGCCATGCTTGGAATAACCATCGCGCCTTTGCGTCTTCGCGTGAAACAAATGTTGATTTTTATTAGGATTACCTTCGGTGTTCCCACCTAACCCGTGAAGTGGATCAAACCCATAACGCTGCCGGCGCATCGGTGGTCATTCAAATCAATCGTTTATTCATAAATGCTCGTCCGCTTCCGGTTTTCAGGTATTTTTCGAAATCGAAAGCTGTATTTCTATCTGCGAAATGGATGGTAGTCAATATTTTGATAGGGAGTCTTGATTTCGTGTAATGGATATGACCATTTCGATGCCGCTTCATCCTCTCTTTTATATCGGATGTGCATCCCACATATTTGGTATCGTCGGAGCATTTGAGAATGTAAACGACATACATGAATTGAATGTACCTAATTTCGGTGGAGGTCTCCACCGAAGCTTGCCGTTCAAGTATCGTTTTGCTTGATTAGAAAATCCTGAAATAAAAAACCCGCCTTCGCTCCGACTGTGGTCGAAGCTTCGGCGGGCGAAGGTGGAGCCGGAGGGATTCGAACCCTCGTCCAAGCATGGGACTATCTGGCTTTCTACGTGCGTAGTCCAAACTTCATTTTTCGACCATAAGCCGGTGAAGAACGACCTACTTATGGCTTAGACTTAATTCAGTTTCGGTGAAGGATCAAGCCCCTCCATCACCTAGTCGTAGTAATTGATACCCATATTGCAACCCATACCAGACAGATAAGTCGCAGGGTACTCGTTCTGCGTTACTGTGCTTCGCGCGGAATTAAGCTTTACGTCTTAGACGATTAAGCTGCGAGTGCGTAGTTGTTTTCGCCAACTATAGGCTTGGAAATTGTTTTGTACGAGCAAACTTCCAACGCTCGACACGCTTACCAAACAACCAACTCATGTTGTCAAAACCGGTCGGCCCCATAAATCAAAGAGCTTATTTAATACAAATAGGGAACTGTGTTTCCCCAATTGGGAAGGCAAAGATAGACTTCTATCTATGTTCGATCCAATCGTTCAATTTTAATTGGCCCAATCTTAATTTTTACTCGTTTGTAGGTCTCCTCTTTCTTTTCATCGGTTTCTTCTTCATCCTCTTCCAGATTCATTCGGTTTCCTACTTCTTTGGCCAGCTTTTTTCCCAAATAGCCGAACATCTCAAAAACGCCATTAACTTCCTCAGTTTCTGTCTCTACCTTAGGCTCTTCCTTCTCGGGTTCTTTTTCACTTTGGCCGTTTACTCCCATTGTAATCATCATAGAGAATAAAAGGATCAATGCGAGTCTGATTTTCATTTTGGTTGGCCTATTCAACTATACGACGCCGTATTGACGCAAAAGTTACTTTTTTTGTAAGAGTATTGGCTGATAATAAGGATAAATATCACGACGATAATTGCGCTCAATGCGGGGCGCATCTGGAACCTTCTTTTTCTTTTTGTCCGAATTGTGGCCAAAAGAGAATTACAAAAGGAGAGAAAGTAGGCGATATCATCAAGAGTTTTCTGGGGGATTATTTAGCTTATGATTCAAAATTGGCTCTTTCCTTAAAGCCTTTGTTGTTTCGACCAGGATTCCTGACTTCCGAGTATTTGAGCGGAAAAAGAACGAAATATATCCCGCCGCTTCGATTGTACATTTTCATCAGTCTTATTTTCTTCCTGATTCTGAATTGGCATAGCAATCTCGATTATCAGAGCGAATCTGAGGAGCGTTTTTGGGATTTCTTCTTTGGGGACTACCTCCCTAAAATTTTCTTTTTTCTATTGCCACTATTTGCTGCCCTACTCGGTTTAGTCTTTAGAAAAAAACACCAAGGTTATGTGGCCAATCTTATTCTGTCACTTCACTTTCACTCGTTTACCTTTTTAACCCTATCCGTTTACCTTTTACTGAGTCGTTGGCTAGCAGCTTATGACTTTTACTTTGCCAATAACATCCTTCTTTCCCTTTTCGGAATCTGGGCGATGGCCAATCTCTTTCTTTCACTCAAAAGGGTAATGAACGTTAGTTTTCTAGCTGTCTTATGGCGGTTTATCTTATTCCTTCTCCTTTATGGTGCCACGGTTCTTTTGGTCGTATTGGGAGTACTTGCAATCTTTACCTTAACAGGATAGGATTTTTGTATTTTCGCGCTTCCAAAAAATGCTGCTATGGTTCGAATTGGCGTTATCCGAGAAGGAAAAAATCCACCAGACAAGAGAGTTCCTTTAACTCCTGCTCAATGTGCGGAGATCATGAGAAATCACTCTGGTGTTGAAGTTGTCGTTCAATCTAGCCAAATAAGAGCAATTTCGGATGAGGAATACCGAAGCGCAGGGATTGAAGTTGTTGACAACGTAAATGACTGCAGCATTTTGATTGGGGTCAAAGAAGTGCCTGTAGAGATGTTGATTCCCGAAAAGACCTACTTGTTCTTTTCGCATACTTTCAAGAAACAACCCTATAACAGAGACCTTCTTCGAGCCATAGTGGATAAGAAAATCCGACTAATAGACTATGAAGTATTGACGGATGAAAGCGGTAAGCGTTTGATCGGTTTTGGTCGATACGCCGGAATCGTCGGAGCCTACAATGCGCTTCTTGCCGCAGGTAAAAAAACAGGCAGGTATGAATTGAAACCTGCTTATCAGTGTGAGGATCGAAAAGAAGTAGAGAGAGAATTGGCGAAAGTTAATCTACCTGATGATTTTAAAATTGTTTTGACGGGTAAAGGTCGTGTGGCTAGAGGTGCTATGGAAATATTGGATTTCGCCAACGTGAAAAAAGTAGGTTCTGAAGCTTTTCTCAACACTGATTTTAATCAGCCTGCATACACTCAACTCAGCGTTAGGGATTACAACAAGAAAAAAGATGGTTCTTCTTTTGAAAATCGCGAGTTCTACGAACATCCTGAGCGGTTCGATTCAAATTTTATGAGGTTCGCTTCAGTGGCGGACTTATACATTGCTTGCCATTATTGGGACTCAAATGCGCCTTTTATTTTCACCCGAGAGGATGCCAAAAGCGCGGAGTTCAACTTGGATTTTGTCGCCGATATCAGTTGTGATATTGACGGTCCCGTGGCCAGTACCTTGCGTCCCTCAACAATTGAGAATCCCTTGTATGGATACAATGCGGAATCAGAATCAGAAACGGATTTTATGAATCCAACTTCTATTGGGGTGATGGCAGTCGATAATCTTCCTTGCGAATTGCCTAAAGATGCCTCTGAAGACTTTGGTCGTGAATTGGTGGATCATGTCATACCCGAATTGCTTAGGGAAAGTCAATCCAAAGTAATTGAAAGAGCCACTCAAACTGACTTATCCGGAAAGTTGACCCAAGCCTATTCCTACCTTCAAGACTACCTCGACGGCAAGGAGTAACTTATACGTTTTTAAGATCGGATATGGTTTGACTCGGATTGTCAGAACCAAAGACAAAACTCCCCGCTACCAATACATCGGCTCCTGCTTCGATAAGCTTCGGTGCGTTGTCTAAATTTACTCCACCGTCAACCTCGATTTTTGCCTTTGAGCCTGATTTTTCGATGAGGTTTTTAGTACGCTCTATTTTGCGGTATGTGTTCTCGATAAATTTTTGTCCGCCAAAACCGGGGTTAACCGACATGATCAGAACCAATTCGATATCTGAAATGATATCTTCCAAGTCATTTACTGCCGTATGGGGATTCAGAGAAACTCCTGCATTCATGCCTTCGCTTTTGATGGCTTGGATTGTACGATGAAGGTGGTTGCAAGCTTCTAAATGAACAGTTAGAATATTTGCTCCTGCTTCTTTAAATCTGGTGATGTATCTATCTGGCTCGCCGATCATAAAATGGACATCCAAAGGCTTCAACGTATTCTCATTTCTAGCTTTTAGCCCAGGAAATCCGCCAGAGATATTAGGGACAAAAACACCATCCATCACGTCAATGTGAAACCAATCAGCCTCACTATTATTAAGCATTTCAATGTCGGTAATGAGGTTTGCGAAGTTTCCCGATAAGATGGAAGGAGCGATCAGATGTCCCATGCAAGTGGTAATTTTTTTGCAAAGGAAATAAAAAAGGGGGTGATTTCACCCCCTTCTTTTCATAGCATGTATTAAGACTAACCTAGATAAGTTTTGAGCATCTTGCTTCGAGAAGTATGCTTCAATCTTCTAAGTGCCTTTTCTTTTATTTGACGTACCCTTTCGCGCGTCAAATCAAAGCGTTGTCCAATTTCTTCTAATGTGAGCGGGTTTTCTCCTGTTAAACCGAAGTATAATCGAATTACATCGGCTTCACGAGCGGTAAGAGAATGCAACGATCGTTCGATTTCCAGCCCCAATGATTTCGACATCAGATTATCCTCTGGTGAAGGATTATCCGCAGAACTGTATACCTCATACATGTTACCTGCTGATTCGTTATCATTTGAAAGTGGCGCATCCATGCTCACCGATTTTGATGAGTTACGCATAGATTGCTGAACCTCTTCTAAAGTCATTTCTAAGCATTCCGCAATTTCTTCGCTGGTAGGAGGACGTTCAAATTCCTGCTCCAGTTTTGCAAATGCCTTGTTGATTTTATTTACTGAACCAATTTTATTCAGTGGAAGTCTCACTATCCTAGCTTGCTCAGCCAATGCTTGAAGAATCGACTGTCTGATCCACCAAACTGCGTAGGAAATAAATTTAAATCCTCGCGTCTCATCAAATCTCTGAGCCGCTTTGATCAAACCAAGATTTCCTTCATTGATCAAATCAGGTAGCGTCAACCCTTGATTTTGGTATTGTTTGGAAACAGATACGACAAATCGCAAATTGGCTTTGGTTAGTCGTTCAAGTGCTTGGTGATCACCTTTCTTGATACGACGTGCCAACTCTACTTCCTCGTCAGGCGAAAGAAGTTCAACTCGACCGATCTCCTGTAGGTATTTATCTAGGGATGCGGTTTCGCGATTGGTGACTTGTTTCGTGATTTTAAGCTGTCTCATGTAAGTGTGCTACAAGTATGTTTAATGAAAAACTGTGTCGCAGATATAACGACACCCGCTCGTTTTAGGTTACAAAAAATCGAGCGGGTGTCCCTACTTGTAGCGCGCTAATGTGCTTAAAATCAACTCATCATAGATGTGTTAGTTTTTATCTCCTGAGCCGTTCTTGGCTGGTCTTTCTAAAAGCACCTTACGCGATAATTTGAGTTTGCCCGTTTTCGGGTCTTTTCCGGTCACTTTGAAACGAACGGTTTCACCTTCCTTCAAGACATCTTCAACCTTCTCTACTCGCTTCCATTCCAATTCTGAAATGTGGAGTAGTCCATCGGTTCCCGGGACAACTTCAACAAAGGCACCGTAAGGCATGATGGTTTTGACTTTTCCTTCATACTCTTCGCCTACTTCTGCAGTAGGAGGGAATGCGATGTCCTTCACTCTTTTCTCGGCAGCATCGATATCCTCCTTGTTGCTGGAAACGATATCCACTTTTCCACCTTCATCTACTTCTTCGATTACGATTTCAGTATTGGTGTGTTGCTGGATGTCTTGAATGATTTTTCCACCAGGACCGATGATAGCACCAATCATGTCTTTTGGAACTATGAAAGAGATGATTCTCGGAGCGTGAGGCTTGTAGTCTGCTCTCGGTGAATCAATTGTTTTAAGCATTTCATTCAAGATATGAGCTCTACCATCTCTTGCTTGGTAAAGTGCAGTCTTGAGAATTTCAA
>CAZWQX010000098.1:0-14283 GCA_964635965.1 uncultured Cryomorphaceae bacterium | reverse complement strand
TTTGATTTCATGATACAAATTGACTTTTGCGGTCAACCTATATCAGGGACGGACACCATTCTACTTTCCTAATTCTTAATTCATAATTATCTCCTTTTAGTCGATGAGCTCGCTCCGCTCGCTTCATCATTCTTAATTCATAATTATTAATTGACAATTCTCACTCGTCCGCCGAAGTGATAACGAAGGCGGAATTCTTAATTTTTAATTCACCTCCACCCAACCCTTTTGGTTTTTGCTTCGTGAGTAGGGCAAAAACAGAACAAAATGAAGAAACAGCTACTCACCATTTTTACCCTCTTGCTCCTGCCATTCCTGTCTCATTCACAAGTAACAGGAATCTATGGTTTTGTGTCCAACTCAGAAGGTGAAGGAATTCCAAATGACACGGTTTATGTTTTTAATACGCCGAATGCTGCATTCCCAGGTGACACTGTTGCCATCACTGCGACTGACAACCTGGGGAATTTTGTCGTTGACGTTGACCCCCTAGAACTTACGGACATTTACGGAGTTTCGGCATGGTCATGTCCGGACGTAATCAGTTATCAATTCAACGAATTTCAAGATACGGTTTTCGTGTCACTTGTTTGTGACGGAGATTCCTCGAATGCACCTCAAGAATACCTATTCATAGGAGGCATCCCCGTCGATGAAACGGGTCAAACATGGAGTTTTATTTCCAGCGCTTTTGGAATCGTCGAGACTTATGATTGGACGATAGACGGTCAGAGTTTTAACACCGAAGATGTGATTTACACCTTTCCTGAACCCGGTAGTTACCTGGTAGAATTAACCACTTTAATGGCCAGCGGTAGCGAATTATACGCCAGCATGAACGTGGATGTCATTGATGGGGGAAACACTCCCGGGGGTGGCACATTGGAATGCCAGGCATTATTCTTTCCATATCCTGATAGCTTGGGAGAAGGGGTTGTGTTCGTAAACTCTTCATCAGGAACCGATTTAACATACTTCTGGGATTTTGGGGATGGAAATACTTCGACGGATCCTTATCCCACTCATGTTTATGATGAATTCATGGAATATGAAGTCTGTCTGACAATAACCGGAGAAGATTGTTCTGACACTCTCTGTCTGGTACTTACCGAAGACTGGGATGGAAATATTTTTGGTTCAGGAATTATGGAAGAAGGAAAGCCCGAACTGAATGAGGCCAAATCTGATGGATACACGTTCAGTGTAGTGCCTTTTCCCGGTAGTGTTCTTTCCAACGGAGATGATATCAATGTGATAGAAACTTCCGTTTTCCCAAATCCTTCCACAGGAAACTTCTTCCTGCAATTATTCAGCAATGAAGAAGTTACGGGAACATTGCGAATCCACGACTTAACGGGAAAAAGAATTTTTGAACGAATTGCACATCTTTCTACCGGTTCTAACCAATTCCAGATTGATCTCAGTGAATATCCACAAGGAATCTATCTGATGGTTTTTAGCGGTGAAAGAAGTAATGCGGTACAGAAGCTGAATCTCAGTAAATAAGCAGAATAGTTTAGTTAAATAGGTTAACTATGTAGTACAGTGCCTCGAAAATTCGAGGCACTTACTTCGCTTTCATGGGGCTGAATTCAAAAACAATCCAAGAGTGCAAAAAAGGACGCAGACGGGCCATTCGGGTCTTCTATGAGGACAGCGCGAGTTGGATGTTGGGAGTGGCAATGAGGTATGTAAGCGACCGGAATGAGGCAATGAGTTTAGTGAACTTGAGTTTGCTGACGGCCTTGGAAAAATTGAAAGAATTTGATGAAAACCGAATAGAGAAAATAGAGGCTTGGCTAAAGACCATCTTGGTGAGAAAAACGATTGATTATATGCGCAAAGAAAAATTGATCAACGAGCGTGAGATTCAAAACGAAATGGCAGAGGCAGAGACCCCTTACCACGATGGAGAATCAAATACTCGAAAAGAGGAATTGCGAGGGATGATCAACAAGCTAAACCCCTCTTCAAAAGCCGTTTTCAATCTATATGCCATTGAGGGATATAAACACGCTGAAATCGCAGAAATGCTAGGTATTTCGATAGGAACAAGCAAATGGCACCTCAGTGATGCACGCAAGAAATTGCAGTCCATGTTGACAGTTTTGGATCAAGAAAAAATTGCGAAATGAAAGAAGAAGACATCGATAAACTATTTCGTGAGGCCTTAGGCAATGATCGCTCAACGGTAACCGATTCCGATTGGAAAACCTTTGAATCGCAACTCCCAAAGCGCAGAGGTGGATGGTTGTGGATTGGGTTGGTTGCCCTTTTAATTGCCGTTACTTCTGCCGCGGGATTCTTCTATTTCGCAGGAGGAGAAATGGCCTATACTCCCAGAACTATTTCAGACGAAACAAAATTATCATCAACACATTTATCCGACGTTAAATTCGAAGTAAGCGAAGCCAGCTCTACCACTAAACAGTTTGTTCAAACGAATAATGAATCTCAAAATTCCGATAATACAGGTTCGACAAAAGTCGCCCAAAATCCTTCAGAAACAGGCGCTATCAAGAATGATGAAGTTGCGTCCAAAGAAGTTGGCAATTCAAGGTCAGGTATCAATCAAGCCATGAATAGCGTTCCTGATGGTTCAGAGAATAAGTCGACTCCTGTGAGTTCACAATCTTCTTCCATTGGATCAGGTAACGATTTTAAAGATGGGACAGGTAGCAGATCATCAACCCAAGGAGGCAAAACCTTGACGGTCGCTGCCGGATCTCAAAAATCAGCTAATCCATCAACATCAGTCCCTGATAATTCGGAAGAGAAGGAGTCAATCGAGTTAATTTTCTCTCCCGAAGAAATGGCAATGTTAGAAGCTGAAGCTGTTGATCGAAACTCCACTCCTAAAATGGAGGGTGACAAGAGAGAAATCACACCTATCAAAACAAAACCGTTTAGTCCGTATATCTATTTCAAGATGGAACAAAATTCCATTCTCAAAACATCTGTGGGTATCGGATTGGGTATAGAAAAAAGTTTCGGCGGACCTTCACCCCTATCTTTCCGTGGGGGAATCGGTTACCTCCGTTCGGGAGATCTGAATTGGAAACAGTCCGCAACGGGAGTGACATTTGGTTTTGACCAATACCTTTCGCAAAGTGAATTGACCACGACAAGAATAGACTTGGTACAAATTCCTTTGCACTTAAACTGGAATTTTGGAGGAGTAAATAGATTGTGCGGTGGAATTGAAAGCTCTTTCATAATAAATGCTTCTCAAGAACTCGATAATTTTGATGACTTGGGTCCTTCAAATCTTCCTGAATCAGGATATCTGTACGACACGGGAGCTCCTGAATTCATGTACTTCCTGCAGTTAGGTTATGGTCGTATGATCACCGAAAGATTTGAATTAGAAGTCGGTGGTTCTTATTCTCCTCAAAATTGGATACCGAGTGAGGATACGCCGGCAAGTGTATATTTCAAAATCAACTACTTCATTCGATGAGATTGACTCGATTTCTCATATTTCTTGGACTCATTGTACTTGCATCGTGCAAGAAGGATCCACTGCCTCACCAGCAGAGCGGTGATCCCGTATTCGTATCCAATTTCGAGTTTGATGGCACAAATTTCGAGTTGGCAGCCGGGGTTAACGGCCTGGTGATGCAGCCATCAACCACTGAGACGGATACCTCCATAACTTTCATTTCAGAACTGAATTCACCCGACTGTGTGGATTGCGGTCCCGGATTAGAATTAACGGTTCACTCCCCAATGGGACTGGACCCATCAACCGTGATGGACTGGCTTGTAGAAGCCGAATCTTGGACATATGACATGTATCAAGACTCTGGTGATACGACATTTGCAATGAGACTCAATGTAAATCCGGGAAATGATTTTTCTACCGGGAATTGGTTCTTGAATGGTTCTCAGTTGAACTTTGCCCCTGAAAACGATTTCGAAATTGACATTACCGACCCAGGCAGCTACGAGATAAATTTTGAAGTGGACGGCCCAGGTTGTTTAGAGGCCCTACCACGAACAATTTTCTATGACGGCATTAATCCGCCGTGTTACGCAAATGTCGAAACGACTTTCTTCAATCCATTTTTGATTACCGCCACATTGGGTGAAAACTTCAATCCCGACTCTGTTCTCTACACATGGACCTACGACACGGTAACGGTAGGACCGGCATCCGATCCTGAACTCTTAATAAATAGTTCTCCTGCAGAACCAATTGACGAAGTTTGTCTAGAAGTAACCGATCTTTCAGTAAATGGGTGTTCGGATTCATTTTGTTTCGCGTTCGGCGGAGCAATCTTTGATTGTGCACCTGTTATTACAATCGAGTCAACTGATTTTGTACCAATCAGTGTCGATCCATTCACAGGAGCATTAACAGAGTTAGTCTACACTGATGAAAGTGGAAATCAGTATTCCAGTGATCCCGAGCAAGATGTAAATTCCTCGGTTCAATTGGTTTCTATTGAGCAGTATTCCGAGCCAGCCAATCCAACGAGCTCTTTCGCCAAAATTGTTTTTGAGATCACCACGATTTTATTTGATGAGTCAAGTCAGGGGTTCCCGTTTTCAGGGAGGGTTGAGGTGGCGTGGGAGGTGCCTTAGAAATGGGCAGTTGGCAGTGAACAATGTGCAGTTTTTGGTGGGCGGTGTTCTGTAACCGGAATTCCGTGTTCGGTAGCTAAATTTTTAATTTACAATTGCCCATTCAGTTTTCTACCGAGATAGGAGTAGGTATAGGGAAGGTATGGGGTTGGTGTAGAGTAACACTAGCCTAAAGCCCAGTTTAGAATAGGGTTGAAGAAGAGTAGTTGCAGGGTAAACTGATTATATTCGCTCCATGACCTTTTTGGATGGCATATTAACCGTTGTTTACCTGATTATTTGTTACGGTATCGGGTATCGAATACTTGGTAAGCACCAACATCATCCTTTGTACAAAAAGTGGTTTATCAAAGGGCTTTCAGCGAAGTTGTTCGGGGGGTTAGCCTTTGCGTTGGTTTATACGTATTATTATGATTATGGGGGGGATACGCGCAGCTACTTTCGAGACTCTTCGCTGGTGGTAAGTTCCATTTTTGATGGCATCTCGGTGTATTGGGAAGTTGTGAATCATAAGTTCGAAGGCACCAGCTCCGAGGCGCTAGACTATGTTTTGAGGATGGCTTTTCAAGACCCCAGGGAGTACTACGTGGTGAATCTCGTGTCCGCTTTTAACGCTTTGGCGCTGGGGAGTTATTTTTCCACCACCCTGTTGATAGCCCTGTTTACCTATTGGGGCGTATGGCATTTCTTTTTGATTATGGTAGAGAAATTTCCACAAATGGAAAAGGAAATGGCTTTTACTATACTCTTTATTCCCTCGGTTGCTTTTTGGGGCTCGGGCATCAGTAAGGATTCTTTTATACTTTGTGCTATTGGACTCATTCTTTATCACATCAATGAAATAGCCTCGGGGAAGTTTTGGCAAGTAAAATCCTTGATCATTATTGCAGTCGCGGGTTATTTCACTTTTATGGTAAAAGCCTACGTACTGATCTCATTGGTTCCCGCTATTGGATTATGGCGAACCCTCTATTTACGAGACAAGGTCAAAAACGGGTTTATACGAGCTGCTAGCCTTCCAATTGTAGTAGCTATTTCTGTATTCGTGGTCGTTTATTCTCTTGATTTTTTGGGTAAATACAGTCAAAGATACTCTATGGACAGCTTTGTTACCACGGCTCAGAGTATGCAAGGTTGGCACTACGTTGAAGGCCAAAACTCTGCAGATTTACATGGCAGAGGTTCGAGTTACACCTTAGGCGAATACGATGCCTCTTCCTGGCAGGGCATGCTCAAGGTTTTCCCCGCGGCGGTGAACGTCACTTTTTTCCGGCCTTACTTATGGGAAGTAAATGGACCCGCTATGCTGGCCCAAGCCATCGAGAGTTTGCTTTTTCTAGTTTTTACCGTATTCACCTTTCTCAAAGTCGGCCCAATTAAGGTGTACCGGTTCATTTCGAATGATTCTTTTCTCTTGATGTGCGTGGTATTCGCCATTTTCTTCGGCTTCGCGGTGGGTTTTTCATCTTACAATTTTGGCGCCTTGTCACGTTATAAAATCCCCTGTGTGCCTTTCTTCGTGGCGGCGCTTTTCATTATTCGCTATAAATACAAAGAAGCCAAACAGATTGGTTACGAGAAGGTATTGGCGAGAAGAATGGAAAAAAACAGGAAAATCATGGTTCCAGGGTTTTCAAGATAAGAGTTGTCGGTAGGCCTCAATATGGGATAACACCGAATAAGCCGAAATGATTCTTTTTCGTCCTACTTCACCTATTTCTTTTCTTTTGTTCTCATCTTGAATGAGGTCAATCAGCGCATTTTTCCATTTTAGGGTTTGATTGAAAGGCAAAGATTCACAGAGAAATCCCTGCTCCTGGTTTTCTATAATTTCTATGTTCACTCCCACAGCCGAGGTCACGGCGGGTTTGCCTAAAGCCATATACTGCAGAGCTTTAAAACCACATTTTCCTTTTTCCCAGTCAGTATTGTAAAGGGGCATTAATCCAATATTAATATCCATCAGATCCTTAATCTCGGTTTCTTTGTTCCATGGGCGGAATTCTACGAAGTCGGGTATTTCATCGGGTGGAATGTCGGCGATCAAAAGAAAGCGAAAGGGGTGTTGCCGATGGATTTTTTCGAGGAGGGGGAATAATGGGGTGAGCTGTTTGATGGTGCTGTGGGTACCGGTCCAGCCGATAGTTACAAGATTGGTATTGGAGGAATTCGATATTTTTTCTGAATCTTTTCGAGGGTCATTGTGTACGTCGACGGCTGTTAGCTGCTGGCTGTTAGCTGTTAGCTCTTGTTCTGTCGAGGAAGACTCCGTAGACTGTTCAGGGGCTTCAGGCTTCAGGCTTCTAGATTCTAGCTGTTCTTCAGTTAGGGAAGATCCCGTAGACTTTTGCTCGCCGTTTTGTAATTCAACATCCGTTATTTCCGAAACAAGGTTGCCACTATCAAGATCATTAGCCATAGGCCAACGGCTAGAGGCTAAAGGCCTTTCATCCGATTTTTTATCTTCCGAGAAAGCACTTTCTTTCTTAACCCATTTTGAACCCACGCGTGTATACAAATCCGGATTGTGGTGATGCTCTGTATCGATGGTAGTGGGGATAATGCGTACGTCCTTACAGAATTGAGAAGCGTATTCGGCGAGGAAAGAGTTGCCAACCGAGCAGGTGGTCGCCCATGAACAAATTTTAGCGGTCTTTCCATGAAATTTGAGTTTTCCCGCCAGCTTTTCATTGGCTTTAGACGCGTTGGGGAGCCAAATGGCGTCGTCAAAGTCGAAGATGATGGGTTTGCGCCAAATCCTTGCAATAGTCCATTCCATCCAAGGGGGTCCAATCGGCGTCGCTTCACGATGAATAAATACTCTATCGTATCGGGCCACGGTCAATAACAACCACAACCGACGTAAAAAACCCAGAACGGTCCGGGTGATTTTGAAGCCCACTCCACCCTGTTGGTAGATCGTTGGCCACTCAGAATCCTTCCAAAAGGACTTCATTGCGTATTTCACTTCGAGCCTGTCGAGGTATTGCTCAAACCGAAAGCGTTGGGATGGGGCCTTTCCTTGGGGATAGGGACAGATGACCAACAACCTCATGCCGTGACAAGGATATTGCGGTAAATCCGATCGTAAGCATCCACCCCTTTTTCCAGAGAGAAGTAAACTTTGGCACCCATCCTGATTTGCTCTTTCGGGATGGCTTTGATGGTTTCCCAGTTATCCGCCACCTCCTGAAAATGGCTTTCATCACATTTCTCCACTACGTGACCGCAACCGAACTTTTTCACGATCGCGGCACTATCGCCCACCCCCGCGTTGCAGATGATCGGCACCCCCATGGCCATTAGCTCTCCCTGTTTGGTGGGACTGGAAGCCTTTTTGGAATAGGCGGGCAAAATAAAAAAAACGGAAGCCGACATAAGACTCATCAGCGCAGGAACTTCCTTGCGTTGAGCGGAAACCTGCACGAGGTAGGATTGGGGAATGCCCTGTTTTGCCGCCTCCCTTCGCAAAAAGCCCAAATCATCGTGGGATAAAATCAAAAAACGCAAGCGCGGGTTGTTGACCAAAAGCACTTTATACAAAAGGAGCATTTCCCTGGCCATATACCAGGTGCCAAGTGAACCCACATAACCGAGGTAGTCCATTTCGGGATCGATGCCGTGCACGGCTCCCAGCCAGCTCTTTTTGTTTTCGGATAGGCGACGGTAATCAAAATGTTCAAGATCGGAGGCGCACGGGATCACGGTTATCTTGCCTTGGACTTTCAGGGCGCGGTCAAAATTGTACACGTGTAATCCTCCGCCGTATTGTTCCTTTTCGATGTACCAATTTTCAATTTCTTTTTTGCCCTCGTGGGTCAGGGATACAATGGCATCGGCTTCTTCAAGAAAGCTGTATTCCTTGATTTTGAAGTAATCGTAGATTCGTTGATAGAGGGGATTGGAAAGGTTCCAGATTTTACCGTCAACCCGTTCGTCGGCGTAAAAACCACGCATATCGAAGATAAAAGGGAGACCGAGCTCACGCTTGAGTTTGAGGGCCACCAAGGAAGTGAGGTAAGAACGGCAATGGAGGAGATCAAAGGGCTGCGTGCGGTGGAGACGCCGCACTTCTCCTTCCATTTTCTTCAGATCCCTGAGGGTGGAAACAATCGGTGGTTTTTTGTTGTACGGCAGAGGATGCCAAATCAATCGGGCCTCTCCACAAATCTTTTGGATATGAGTTTCCAGCCGCTCAAAAGGGCGCTCTTTCTCGAAGGAGATGATGGTGATGCCATGCCCTTTTTGACCAAGACCGACAAGATAAGGCAGAATTTGGCTTTGGCCCAAAGGGTCGGTAAGTCCATCGTAGCTTAGATAAAGTACACGCGACATATTAGCGCAACAGTATATGTTTGAGAATAGCTGCTGATCGACGAGAAAAAAGTTGGGTAGGTCGCAACTTTAGTCCTTTTAACAGCCATCGAACTGCATACCTTTTTTGTGTTCCAGAAAGAGCAATGTGCAATGCTATATAAGAATAGGCCGCGCATCCCAGCCTGCCAAAATCATAGCTTCTTGAAACTTCACTGTCAGCCGCAGCTAATTCGAGCATTAAGAGTTTTCGTTTTATTAAAGGTTTAGGATTGAAATTCATCGTACTTCGCTCTTCGTGTTGAATAACTGCATGAGAAACGCTGGGAAAACAAGGGAAAGAATAACGAGCTGAAAGCCTTAACCAGAGCTCATAGTCTTCCGATGCCGACAAGGCTCTATCCTCAGAGAAGGGGTGTGCTAGCGCAATGTCTTTCCTTATAAACACACCATTGCAACTCAAATCATTTCCATCAGCAATAAAATCAGATACCTGTGAATTTAAAATTTTGGTTTTAAGAAGTTCTCCTGAATCATCTTGAATATCATATGAAAGTGCAAAAACTTCTGAACTTCCATGAGCTTTCAAAACGTTCTCAGCCAAAATTAAATGCTGTGCATAGGCCAAATCATCTGAATCAAAATAATTTATGTACTCACCTCTGGCTATCCTTGCCCCATAATTTCGGGCTGCACCCCGCTCTCTATTGTTTACTTTATAATAACGCAATCGCTTATCGTCAATTTCAGCAATTAGTTGCTCAGTGCGATCCGTACTGCCATCATCAACCACTATTACTTCATACGATTTATGGGATAGGCTGGTGAGTGATGATAGAGTTTTAAGGAGCATTTGTCCCCTATTGTAAGTTGGAACAATGATCGAAAATCTAACTCCGATATCACTCATTTCCTTAAAATTCCAATGTGCTTGCCATCATTCTTTACAACCTTCGCCTTTTTGCCTAGTTTATCACAGAAATCACGGAACGCATAGTTGTCATTGATGTCGTCAGAAATGAAGATGCCTCCCTCTTCTAATTTGTTCCACAGTCTTGGATAGGCCCACATACGTCCATGGTACGTTTTATCACTATCATAATGGCATATCGTGAGTCGACTTAAATCATTCAAAACTGACGGAAGAGCTTGGCGGTCTGAGCTACGAATCAAGATCCATTTGCTGCGCAAATGTTTCGGAACCACACAGCCTACAAAATCGTCATTGTTCCTCTGAAGGTAGGGCAAGTCAATACTGATGAGTTTCGTATTTGGCTTGTTATTTATAGATTTTAGAAAGATCAAGGAAGACCAACCATAGGCAACTCCGGTTTCAACGATGATCGGATTTTTAAATTGGTTTGCAATATGGTATAATAAATCAAGAAACCCTTGCCCTCCCATCTCAACAGGACAATCATTTTGTTCGTTTAAGGCCTCTTCGTAAATGTCAGGAAATAACTCCTCAAACTTGTCAAAACGATTTGATAAACCAAGCTCTTTCAGTACATTTTTGACTGGCTTAGCCACTTGTTCACACCATTCTGTTGCCCCATTTCGATGAACCTCTTCGTTTGATTTAAACTTCAAGGCAACTTGATACCATAAATGTGGTAGGAACTGAGGGCGACGCACATACCACCCTAAAGATTTTAATTTAGACCCTAAACTCATTTTACTTCATCATATTGATCAATAAGATGCTCCACAGAAAAGCGTGTAAGCACATCTTGCTTTAAAGTTTTACCAAGGTATGCGTATTGCGATTTATTGGCATACACCTTTCTTATAATATCATTCACAGCTTTTGATGGATCGTCTTTTGGCATTTTGAAGCCGTTGACTTCGTGGTTGATGTATTCATCAAAATCACCCACATCTTGGCAAACTGCCACAATTTTTTCTTGAAGCCCTGCTTCTTTAATGAGGCTATTACTGGCTTCTGAATCTGAGAGGTGTATCACCATATCAGCGGCGGCGAGGTAATCAATCACTTTAGTCGTAAAGCCGATGAAGAACACATGGCTCTCCAAACCGAGTTCTTCAATTTGCTGCTTAAGCTGATTCTCCAGCGGACCTTCACTTAGCACCAACAACTTAATGTCCAGGCCATCTGCCGCAAGTAGTTTGAGTTGTTCAAATAGAATGGAGTGACGCTTGTTCGAAATAAATCTGGCAACTTTTACCAGCAAAAGCTCGGCAGAGTATACATTTCTTATCTCGGCAACTGCTTCTGGGTTTGGATCTGCATATTTTGAAAAATCATAGGCATACCGAATGAGCCTGATTTCTTTCTTTGTGACACCTTCTGCATCCCTCATTTGCTCAAGCACCTTTATAGAGGGTACAATAAAATATTTACCCAGGCAGTTGATTACCTTGTCAAAAAGCAGTCCGTTTCGATTTTGAGTTATTACCATAGAGTTGCTGTGGTGACGACAGAGAATTATTTTGGCTTTTACAAAATACTGAACAAAAGCCGCAACAAAATTGACCGGCTGAGTGTGTGAATAAACCAAGTCGATACCTTCCTTTTTAATAAATCGAGTCAGATGTAAGAAGTGGTTCAGATAATATGTAAATGCATTTCTTTTTGTAGGATTGAAGGTGAAAGTTTGAACTCCATGGGCCTCGACATTTTCATGTATGGCACCCTTTTTTTCCCAACCCATAAGGTACACCTGATGGCCTTTTTCCTTAAAGGCTATCATTAAAGTTTCCAGGGAAACAGAGGACTTATTAGTTGGAAAATAGAAGAGAATACGCATGTAATACCAATAGGACGGGTAAATCTATACTTTTTGATATTGTTCAGGTTGTCAAATGAACCCAGAGTTTATTTCTTTAACCTCCAAATGGATTCCAAAACATTTCAACTTAGCATTATTATACCCACTGTAGGCAGACCGTCCATACTGCCTAGGACTCTTAAGGCCTTGCAAGCGGCCATTAGAGGACTTGCGATAGAAGTAATTGTAGTAGATGACAGCAAGGAAGGCAACATTGACATCGGTGATTATCCGTTTCATTTGATTCGCTCAGGGGGTAAAGGTGCCTCTAATGCCAGGAATTGTGGATGGATTCAGGCAAGGGCGGACCTGCTTTTGTTTATGGACGATGATATTATTATTGAGTCGAGTCATTTGCGAAAAACACTTGAGCTGCACAGTAAGCGTGGTCCATATGCCTACAATTTTTTTTGGGAGTATCCTCCCGACCTTATGAATGAATTGCCAAAACACAAATTTGGTTTATATATACTTGAGAAGGGATTATACAGCAATCAGCACAGGCTTAATTATAATATTGATAAAATGCCTGACATTATTCAAGAAGAGGGACTCACGAGCCAGTACTTCTCGATCGAAAAACACTGGATACAGAAAGCAGGAGGTTATGACAATATACCATTTGCGGGTGTGGAAGATATGATACTGTTTAAGAAACTATCAGCCCTTGGTGTAAATTGCTACTTATGCAAGAATGAATTGGTTTGGCAAAATGAAATTAACCGAATAACCGCAGAAAGTCTAGTGGGTCGATACAGGACCGGTGCTCATACCAGGCGTATCGCATTTGATAAAGGTCATACTGATCTTGGTGTTGCTTTCTCCAGATCAAATAGAGTTAAAGGGGCATTTCTTATGGCAATTGAGCCAGTGCTCAAGTATTTAGAAACCTTACTACCTTTCGGAAAGGCTTATTGTATTACTGTGAATGCATTGCTATTTGCAGCTACCTACCGAGGTTTTTATAAAGACTCGTTAGCGCGTAATTCTTCTTATTAAGGAAAGCGCAGGTTTAGGAAATATACGTGCGCGGCTTCTCAATGAATGCAGAAAAGAAGCATCTTCTTTAGATAACCGTTTAGAATCAACAGCCCCGGCGAGTTCTAAAAAAACCTTCAGGCTGAGCTGTTCATAATGTTCAATAGCTCTTTTGAAGAGATAGCAGTTCAACATATCCTTTGCCAACCTTTCCTCAACGCATGAAGGGATTATAATTCCTCTGGCATCTATATTCCTTTTACCACTCAACTGACTTTCCAATACATCAAAACCCCTTTGAACTTTAAATGCCTTAGCGTAAGAGAGGTAAATCAAATCGCTTTCTTCATAAAATCCATCTTGCTGTGACATTGATTTTGACGCCTTGTGGTATCGGAAATTTAAAATTATTTCCTCCGAGCGCTTAATACCTTCCAGCCCGTAATGGAATAGGTAGCGCATCAGCCATTCTTTATCCATGCAATAATGAAGGTTTTCATTAAGCAAGCCCATTTTTTTTACAGCTTCCATGCTAAAGAACGTCTCAGGTTGATCAATTCTTGAAAAAGCTATGGTTTTAGGAAGGTTGCCTTCAAAAATGGTAGTCCCTGGAGAGATTCTCCGCTCGGTGCCAAATACATTGGCTCGAAAGCAGGCCATATTAGTTTTTCCGTCTTGAAAAGCAGCTGCCACGTGCTCCAAAGCATGAGGTTCATAATAATCATCTGAATTGATCCAGTTTACAATATCCCCTGTTGCTCTTTTTAGCCCTTTATTGATTGCATGGCTTTGGCCATCGTCTTTTTCTGAGACCCACCAAGTAAGATGTTTCGCATACTTTTCAATGATCTGTTTTGAATTATCGTTACTCCCACCATCCACCACAAAGTACTCCAGATTTGGATAGTTTTGACTTAGAACGGAATCAATCGTCTGTTCCAAATACTGGCCTTGATTATAAGATGGAGTGACAATCGAGATCTTAGGATACTCCATACCCTACTTTTTTAGACCAACCAGGCTTTTGTACAATTCAACAAGTCCCTCCTCTAAAGGCCATTTTGCTGAAAAGCCTATTGTTGCTTTGATTTTTGATGGATCTGATTTGCTGATTAGTACATCCCCCAATCGAGGTGGTTTATGAATAGGTTTTCTCTTGTATCCCGTAATTTTAGCGATTGCCTTGAATAGATCATTAATAGAGGTCTCAATTCCTCTGCCAATATTGAACACATTCAAATCTATATCGCTCTCAGAAACTTGAATCATGGACTGCACAATGTCTCCGACATAAACAAAATCAAGCACTTGAGAGCCATCACCGAAAATAAGTATTTCTTCATTCCTCATAGCACGATCCATAAAAGTGGAAATAACTCCTGCATAAGCCGAGTCAGGTTTTTGGCCGGGACCATAAACATTGAAGAAACGAAGACCTACCGAAGACAAACCATAGGCCTCACAAAAGAATTTAGCGTAACGCTCATTATTGAGCTTAGTCAATCCATAAGGTGATTTCGGTACTACGGATTCTGACTCTTTAAGGGGAACATTATCTGAGCTTCCATATACTGCGCATGATGAGGCGTAAACTAGTTTCTTTACACCATGTCTT
>CAZWQX010000097.1:0-14329 GCA_964635965.1 uncultured Cryomorphaceae bacterium | reverse complement strand
ATCATTCCACTGGCAAATGACACAAAGTTGGTGCTGTCATTCGGGTTGTAAATCGAAACAGCGAAGCTGGCATCGAATGTTTTAGCTGCCGTATCTACAGCAGTGATGAATACCGAAAGATCGTGATCTTCATCTGAAGGAAAATCAAGACTGCTCCATTGTGTCGCTGCACCGGCAGATTTCCAAGTAGCAAATCCCAAAGTTGGGTCGCTGGTTGTGTTCGAGATATTTGCAAAATTCGTGAGATTGGGCGGTAGGGTGAATACCAATCTTTCACCCGTATTGTTGTTTTTGGCAGTGATAATGAAATTGTCAAAATCAATTGTCGCATTTACAATCGGAAGACTCCATTCCTCTTGAGTTAAACCGGTAGAACTGATACGGAATATCGTAGCACTTATATCACCGGATGCTTCAGGGGTGGGATTGTTGTTCCCATCGTCGTCATCATTACATGCGACGAATACCAGAGCCAATACGAAAAACAATAATGGTTTAATCGTTTTAATCATCGTCATTTATTTAGTTTGAATTTTGGCAAAAGTAATTTTCGAGATTTAAAACACATAAGACATCAGTAATTATTTATGCATTTGACATACAAAAAATTCAGTGTGTTACACTTGAATCATGGTTCGTTCAGTTTTGAATTGAAATAGCAATCTGACCTTCAATTATTTGTGCCTTATTAATGCCAACGTCGTCTCTTTGACCCGATTTTTGGTTTCTGAACCTTTTCTTTGTGCTTCATGTTGACAGAAAACTTTAAGGGCCCTTCAGGAGAATTCTTTACCGCCATTCAGCTTAGTGATGGGAATGCCCATTTGATTACCGAGCGAATCCAATCGGGATTAACGCTCATCTGGGTTGAAGAAGATGATACGGAGTTGGTGATTGATGGAATGGTAGTGATTCCTGCGCCGAACACCATGATTTGTTTGACTGAGTTTCACGAAATCGAAGTAAATAAGTTTAGCCGTGGCAGACTTCTTCGATTTAACCGAGACTTCTATTGTATCCTCACTCATGATGATGAAGTTAGTTGCAAGGGCTTGTTGTTTTTTGGTGCATCTGAACTTCCCATTATCCCTCTCAATGATACCTATCGTCATGCCTTTGATGCGTTGTGGACAGTAATCGAAAATGAACTCTCAACCTCCGATGACCTTCAATTGGAAATGCTACAGATGTTGGCCAAACGTTATCTGATTCTAGCGACTCGAGCTTACAAAGAACAGGCGCAATACGGAGTCTTGGACAACGAACAAGTCGATTTGATACGTTCCTTTAACTTTTTGATAGAACAACACTTTCGCCAAAAACACAAAGTGGCTGATTATGCAGATCTTCTTTTCAAGTCGCCAAAGACATTGAGTAATCTCTTTGCCAAAGTTGGAACAAAGACACCGCTGAACTATATCCACGATCGAATAGCTATGGAAGCGCGGCGTAAACTTCGACACAGCGATGACAGCATAAAGGAAATCGCATTTGATCTGGGTTTTGACGACCTCCAAACTTTCAGCCGGTTCTTTAAGCGAATTGAGGGTGTTTCTCCTTTGGGCTTTCGAACTGAATCTGACGGTTAGTCCGAAATAAAAACTTTTCCAACCTTTTCTTCCTTATCGATCCGAAGTTGATAGATGTAAAGGCCCCGTTTGAGCTGATAAGGGATAGAAATACACGGTGCTTTTCGCGATAAGTGTTTGAGTTCAATTGTTCTACCCATCAAATCGAACAATGTCAAAGTTGCCGAATCGAACGATTCGGCACTTGAAAAACAGATTTGATTCCTTCTCAAATCGAACTGAAGAACCCCTTCATTATTCGCAGTAGAGAGAGTCGTGAATTCCTGGATTTCAGAGAATTCTGACTCACCCTGCAAACAAAGACTTTTAATTTGCCATTCGTAAGAAGTTCCCGGTTCAAGTCCTGTGACTACAAACGTATTTTGTCCCTCGGGAATGGTGGTTGCCTGTACGATATTGGTACCTGATTCTCTTCCTCGGATCAACACTCCGGCATTGCTTTGATCGCTCCAAGAAAGTTCTACAGTGGACTGATTAAGTGCATTGCTCTGTAGTTCGGAAGGGACGTCGCATATTGCGAAATTGGGTATGCCGTATATTGCCATTTCAGAATAGCGATAGGTTGCCGTGATATCCGGTCCCGGTAAAAACTTGAATTTAACCGCGGCTACAGAATCGGCGAGTAATCCTTCATTAGATTGAATGATTAGTTTGGTTCCGGTTTGAATATCAATAACCGCTTGCGTATTGAATGAACCGAATTCACTAAAAATAGATGGATCATTCACAAACGCGAACTCTATATCAAACCTCATGTCATCTGCGAAATTCCCAAATTCAAAGGCGACTATGCTATCGATTCGAAATCCTGATTCCGAAAGATTCCCCTGATTTAGATCAAATTCAAAAGTGATATCCCAAGTGTCGTTTTCCTCTGAAAAGGCCGTGGGTAAACCATCGATCAAAAATTCTTCAGCGTTAATAAAAGGGTTAAAAGAAAAACCAGAGACCGTCACCTCTCCGAGGAATGGGGATGAAAGCTGATTTAGATATCCGTCTTGAACTGCGAATTCAGGCGGAAAGTTGAACTCGTTTGTTACGAGCTCTTTACAATCCAGGTTGTTATTCGAATGGAGACCAGGGTTCTCGAGGTCATTCCAAATCGGGGCCAGGGCTTCGAAAAAGGCATCGGCAATTTTATCATAGCCATTCTTATCCGGATGGACTCCTGAGAAATCACCACTCACCCATGGTAATAAAGGTGTAAATGCATCGACGAAACCTATATTTCTACCTAAAGCTAATTGCGAATTAACGAGATCCTCCAATTGGGTATTGAATTGAATAGTTTGCTCGTATTGAATTCCAGGATTCCTAGGTGGAACAGAGGCAACCAATATGTGCACGTTCGGAAGGGTTGAGAAAATTCTTTCGATCAGTTCTTCATATCTACCAACTATGCCCGGTTCACCGTTTTGAGGAAAAAGATTGAAGTCTTGAGAAATGTCGTTAGTACCAATCATTAAAAGAACCACTGCGGGCTTGTACGCCTTCAGTCTATCTTCAATAGTTAATTCAAACGGAAAAGGATTCACGAACAATGCAAAAGGAGGAATGTCTGCAATTTGATCTATTCTATACCCTCCATAGCCTTCATGATCGTGATCAATGATAACATCGCCATCTGAAAATGACGAACTTCTATAGCCGACGAAGTCAGGAATCTCACCAATTTCACTGATGATTCTATCGTATAATCTCGCGCGGTAAGATCCTCCTGCCGTTCCATTACCGGGGTTTAACCCATCGATGTAAACCAACGGTCCTTCAGTATTCGAGTCTCCAATTGGCATGATCCGAATGAAATCATTATGCAAAGTCAATGTTTGAGCCAACGAACACGCCGGGAATAGCCCTACCCACAAAATCCCCGTTAAGAAACACCTTATGAATACCGAGAAATTCATACAATGAATTCAAAGCTAAGCGAAAACCGGTTTTGATTCAATATAAGCGTAAAGGGTTGGGAAGGGAAAAATTGCCAACCCATCGGGAAATCCAGCCGAGCCTTAGGCTTTGATATTACCCCATCTTTGACCTGTCAACGAAAACAACACGTCAAAAACAAAATACCATGAAAAAGTACATCACTATCGCCTTTGCCTCCTTATCAGTTCTTTTCTCCACTGCAACATTCGCTCAAAAAGCAGAAACCGTTGAGCTAACTCAAACCGAAGGAGCATTCGAACAAACGGAACTTACGCTTGAAGCCGGAACCTATGTTTTCGAAGTATCCAATAATGGAGTAGACCACGAAGTAGGCTTTGTCATTGTTCCAAAAGGCAAAACAGAGATGAGTGATCATATACAAGAGGCCTATGTGCAAAAGATGATCAAAGACGGGGAGACCTCGAGTTCTAAAGAAGTGACTTTGGCAGCCGGGGAATACGAGTATTTCTGTCCAATGAATCCAACACCGTACTACTCATTAGTAGTAAAGTGACATCATAAAGTAAGGTTTAGTTTGATTGTTTAAGTAGAGGAACCCTCTCCGTGAAATGCGGAGGGGGTTTTATTTTGGAGTTGAATAAAAGTATATGCCACAAGTACTTCAACGAACTTTTGTACCATTATAAAGGTTTATTTAGCAACCACTACCAATCAGCATGAAATACGTTTCCGTACACCTCTATCGCAAGATGCTCAATTGCGCTTTAGCAGAAGGTGTTTCAAAGGAGGAGTTAAACAAACTTCCCACACCGTTTGATACAATCGACCAAATACAAGCTATCCCCGCAGATGAATTCTTTGCCTTACATGAGTTTTTAGATGAAAAACGGGGACCGGGTTTCTCGGTGCGTGTGGGGCAGCAAATGGTTATCGATGATTATGGGGTTTTGGGTCTTTCTTGGAGAACGTGTTCTTGGGTTGGTGAAATCTTCGAACGAAGTGCTCGGTATTTTAAGCTCCTTTCAAATACTTTTTTCTGGAGGATAGAAGAAATAGGAGGGGTTTCGCGTGTTTATCTCGATAGGGAATTATACAGGCCCGGCGAAGGACTCTCAACCGAAGCGAGCCTGTCAGCCACGGTAGTTGTTCTAAAACAGACCTCGGAAAAAGATATTCATCCAATCGAAGTATCCTTTAAACACAAACCACCCTCTGATCTCAAAAGCCACAATGAGGCTTTTCGATGCAAACTTCTTTTTGAACAGGATCACTATTACATCGCTTACAATACGGAAGATCTGAAATTAAGAACAGCCAGGGCGGATAATTTAATCAACCAATACCTTCTTACACGGATAGACGAAGAAACCAATAACCTGACGGTTAGCTCTAGCAAGATCATTCCGGAAATCGAGGAATTGCTTCGTCAGGCACTGCCAAGTGGGATACCGGGAATGGATTTTCTTTGCGAACACTTGAGCATGAGTAGGCGAACACTTGCTCGTCGTTTAAAAGATAATGGTGTCACTTTTCGCGATCTTATTCGAAAGACCCAAGAGACTACGGCAAAAGAATACTTAAAGAAACCAGAGTACAGTATTGGGTTTATAGCCTTTGAGACGGGCTTCTCTGAGCAGAGTGCATTTAACCGTGCCTTCAAAAGATGGACGGGAATGTCGCCTCTCGACTACCGCAAAAACAACTAAAAAGGATCATTTGGCACAAAGTGTCAAACGATTGGCTTCAACGGTCAAGTTCACCCCTCACTAATCCGTGACTTTTGCTTCGTAATCAACACGAAGCGAAATGAACAAAACAATCACAATCCTTCTCTTCACTGTATTCTCAGCCCTGATTTGGTCCAATGCCGGAGAGAGTAAGGCCGCAACAAAAGCCGAAGTCTTCAGCGACTCCAATCCTCTCAAAACACAAGCTTTCAATATCCTCGAAAACAAGTGTAACGTCTGCCATCGCAAGCAAAATCCCTTCATGATTTTCAGCGAGAAGAACATGGACAAGCGCGCCAAGAAGATCAATAAAATGGTCTTTGTTTACAAGCGAATGCCCAAGGGTGACTACATCAAACTAACTACCGAAGAACAGACAGTTCTCAAAGACTGGATCAGCTCTTTGGGCATCGAATAATCATCTAAACAACTCTTTAAAACATAGAAATCATGGAAATCTCAATCAAATCAATCACACTTTTTGGATCACTAATCCTTACAGGCCTATCGGCCGGATTCTTCTATGCATGGCAAGTATCAGTGATACCCGGAACCTTAAAAATCAATGACCTCAACTACCTGGAAACCATGCAATCCATTAATCGCGAAATTCTCAACCCACGATTCTTTCTAATCTTTTTTGGACCCATTCTTCTACTGTTAGTTGCCAGCGTATTCAGCTTCTCATCTCAGAAAATGGTTTTTGCCTTGATGATTCTTGCAACCCTGACATATCTCATAGGAACATTTGGGATCACGGTGGGAGGTAATGTGCCGCTAAATGATCAATTAGACGCTTTGAACATAGCCGACTTAAGCATGGAAAAGATGGCAGAGTTTAGAGCCAAGTATGAGATCGAGTGGAATAAGTTTCATACAAGACGCACCGCATTCGCTGTACTATCATTCATCCTCGCACTCCTTGCAGCATTTATTGAATACACGAAATAAGAATTTAAAATCAAACAATTAATAATAACATCATGAAAACAAATTATCTAATCATTGGCGGAAACGGAAAAACAGGTCGCCGCGTAGTAAAAAACCTCCAAAACCTCAATCAAAATGTATTTGTACCATCCAGAACAGGTGAAATCAAATTCGACTGGGAAGATCACTCTACCTTTGCGCCTGCTTTAAAAGGAATGGACCGCGCGTACATCGTTTATTATCCCGACTTGGCCGTTCCCGGTGCTAAGGAAGCCATTAAAGCACTCACGGATGCAGCCTTGAAAGAAGGATTAGAAAAGGTGGTTTTGCTTTCAGGAAAAGGAGAGACAGAAGCTGAACGTTGTGAGCAAATTGTCGCAAACTCAGGATTGAATTACACCTTGGTAAGGGCATCTTGGTTTAATCAAAACTTCAGCGAAAGCTTTTTATTGGAGCCACTGCTGGCCGGACATGTGGCATTGCCGATGCCTGAAGCTGAAATTCCGTTTGTGGATGCACAAGACATTGCAGATGTTGTGACAAAAGTTATAATCGACGATAACTTTAACGGTCGAACAATAGAAGTTACGGGCCCGAGAAAAATGCGATTTCAAGAGGTCGTTAATGAGATTGCAAAAGCATCCGGCAGGAACATTAGCTTTCAGCCAATCAGCATTAACGACTACAAGGAGGCTATGAAATCTGCAGGTTTGCCCGAATCATATGTCTGGTTATTTGGATACCTATTTCAAGAAGTTTTGGGCAATCCTGATAATCAGACCCTATCAAATGATATTGAAGAAGTATTGGGAAGAAAGGCCAATGACTTTAGCGAATTTGCAAAGCAGACGGCTTCAACGGGTATCTGGAATGAAGAAATGCCTGCAAGTATTTGATAGCTGATCAATCACCAAAAAATGGCCGATTCCATGTGGATCGGCTTTTTTTATGGAGATAAACGGACGCCGCTGATTCTCATCGCGTCTTGTTTTCCTCGAAGTTTGATGTCTCCGGCATCTTGAAGTTCAAATTTTGTCAAATCACATTCATTTGCCAAAACGTTAGATATGAGTAATTCCTGACCGAGTTCATTGCACTTACCGGCTATCCTGGCTGCAGTGTTTATGGTATCACCGTGAAAAGCAATTTCTCTTTTATACTTACCTATTTCGGTTACCGTAATCATTCCTCCGTGAATACCTGCTTTAAACTCGGGGACCATGCCATATTCAGATAGGTAGTAATCTGATTTAGAATTCAAGACTCTTTTGTAGGCGAAAAAGGCCATTAGGCAATTGCCATCTTTTATTCCTTCCGTATAACTCCAAGTCAATACCGCTTCGTCACCTACGTATTGATGAATTTGGGCTCCGAATTCTATTACCGTGGTGAGATCATTGAAACAGTCCTGAATGAATGAACTGTATTTGATATGCCCCAGCTTCTCGGCGATGGAAGTCGAAGATCGGAGATCCAGAAACATGAAAATTCGTTTCTCTTCTGAAGGGTCATAAAACTTTCCTCGAAGAAGTTTGGACAAGTTACCCTCACCAAGCATCATGTTAATTTGACGCGTAAAGTTTATAATGAGATCCACAACCAAGACATACAAGTATATAGCCGGTGCACCATCGCTCATCGCGAATTCAACTAAGCCGATATCCGTTCCAAAAAAAGTTGAATAAATGGAGTAGGACAGTATTGCCAGAAGAATGATCAGAAAGACGGTGTAGACCAATCTCCATATGAGGAATTTGTAAACGGTTATTCTACGGTAAAATCGATCTTCCATGTAGAGTTGAGCCCACCCTGACAGGGTTCCTAGCAAAGGACCAAGAGTGATGGAGATGATCAGACTTGGGATGGCATCGAACTCAAGCTTTCCTAATTCTACGGTCCTATAGCCGCGGACAAACGAAAGCAATAAAAAGGCAACGGTCCAGGATATTGCGTAATGCAGAATTATTCGTCTCTTCCTCCTTTTTAGATAAGTTGACACAAGCCAAAAATACTAAGGTCAAGAGAAAAGAAGTGCCAAATGATTTGTTGCTCTTCTTCAATTGATTGAGGTTATGTTAATTGTCAATGAATTATTTGCCATATTCACCGAGTTAATCAATTAGAAGAATTAAGAATTATTGTGTTATGAGATCTTTCAAGTCAGTTTTAATTGTACCGCTAGTAGTGTTGTCGTTCTTCTTTACTTCTTGTGATGAGGATGAGGATAATGAGCCAACACCGGACCCACAAGAGGTTGAATGTTTCCCTGAATCAACAGAAGACCAAGCAACATCTAATCCGACGGGCAAGTACCAAGCGACGAAAACATCTGAGCAGATGGAAATAGATGGGTGTAGCAAAGAGGATGTTTGGATGAACCAAGATTGGCGGAATATGAATTATAAATGGCTTGGTTTCGATGTGGATTCAGCTGATTACTACGGTCGATTTAAACTTGCTTGGGATGAAGATCGACTGTACATTCTGGTCGAGGTAGTGGATGATTCTCTAAGCCCAACCCTGATCAATGGCTTGGCCAATTACTGGAAAGGAGATTATGTGGAAGTCTTCATTGACGAAGATCAATCAGGAGGGAATCATCAGTTTAATCACCAAGCATTTGCATACCACGTTTCTACTGAAGGACATTCAATAGACCAAAGCACTCAGCAAGAGCCCATTTTCTTTGATGAACATATTGAAGTAATGCGCACTAATGATGGTGATAGGTACCTGTGGGAATTGGCAATAAAAGTTTATGATGATTCATTTGATGAGGACAGCATGAATAATGTTCCGGTAAATTTAATTGCAGGTAAGGTCATAGGTTTCTCGATGGCCTATGGCGATAACGACGGCAATAACTCCCGAGAGAACTTTATGGGCTCAAAAGAGACACATGGTTTCAATAACGACCAAGGATACATTAATTCCGATGTGTTTGGCAGCATCACATTAGTGGAGTAATAGTTAATTAAGGAGATACATATCTCCATAAAAAAGCCCATTCATAAAAGAATGGGCTTTTTGGTTTATTGAGTTTCAGTACAATTCCATTCGTAAAAAGACCCCGGGAGTGGCATTATAGGCCCAATTTGGTCCGGCGGCCGTTTGCTCCAATCCAAATCCCGTTTGGATCTTTCCCAGATCGGCACCCAGTCGAAGTCGGTAAAGACTGTATGCATGATCATCTTGGGTGAAGTTCATTGAGACTTGAAGTTGGCTGAATGCCTTGAACTTATCTGTGATTTGCGGACGAAACTGCGCCAGCACATAAAATTCAAAACTTGGATCGTCCTTTAGTTCAGCGTTCACATTGCTGTATAAAAGAAAGTTTTCACCGTATTTTCCATACTGTACACCGGCAATAGCAGCAGAACCTTGTTGCGACATTCTCCATCCTCCTACAGGCCCAAATCCACCTTTTAGGTCGTACCCTACAACCCCATATGATAATATCGAGGTGTTCTCCGTGTTGTAATCATAACTCGCTTCATTTAAGGTGAAAATGCTCAGACGATGAGCTTCGTCAACGGTATTGAAGTACCACGACTCAAGAATGAATTTATCTCCACTCACGAATGGCTCCACGACAAATTGGGCGGAACTTTGAAGAGCCAGAAGGAACAGCCCCACACCCAAGTAAATTGTTTTGAAAGACCTTCTGTTTTGATTGATTACCGAATTAGCTCCAACTGTTTGACCGTTGTTTGTGCTTAGAATTTTCATGACTTCTCGTATTTGATTTCGTTGATGATCCAAAAGTCTTGAATGGATCATGGCGTGAATTGACACTTCAAGCCAATCACTTGACTGATTGCGCCAAATGGGCATATTCATGCCTTTTCGGGAAGAAATGAGAAGGAAAAAGAGGTGTTTTTGAGCTGATAAGTCATCTAAGGGAAAAATTGCCAACTCCTCGGGAAATCGGGTAGAGTTCTTCCCACTCATCTCGCTGCACCTTTGTATCAGCAAAAACAAAAACAGATCACAAAACATCTAAAAATAAAATCATGAAAACGTTCACAGTACCAACAAGAGAAGAAGTATCAGAAGGAAATCAAGCCATTTTTGATAACCTTAATAAAGGGTTAGGCTTTGTTCCAAATCTATATGCATACTATGCTAAAAACGATACTGCTCTTGGAGACTATTTAGCTCTTCAGAACAGAAGATCAACGCTCAGAGCCAAAGAGAAAGAGGTAATCAATTTGGTGACCAGCCAGGTAAACGGATGTCGCTATTGTCAATCAGCTCACACGGCAATTGCGAAAAACTTGAAATTTACCGATGAGCAGATTCTGGATGTACGTTCGGGTGTAGCACCATTTGATCCAAAATTAGACGCTCTTGCGCGATTCACTAAAACAGTCGTTGAAAACAGAGGTCAAGCGAGTGATGAGGCGAAAGAAGATTTTTTCAACGCAGGATATGACGAGGCAAACTTAATTGATGTCGTGATCGCGATAGCTGATAAAATCATTAGCAACTACCTTCATAATATCACCGGTTTTGAAATTGACTTTCCGTTGGCACCGGAATTAGAGCATGCCACGGTCTAAGTAAGGTCTTAACGGTTTCATCTTTACCGATCTAAAAAAGGATGACTGGTTAAATTGGTTAAAAAACCTCCTTATTAAAGGAGGTTTTTTTCTACCACTCCCCGTAGTATTCTTCAAAATCGTCGGTTACGGTAGTCTTAGATTTTTCTTTGTTTTCAGGGTCATATTGACCGATGTATATCGTGCTATAGATCAATCGACCTTGTTCGTCGTATACGCAAGAGGCTAATTGTGGTCCATCGTCATACTCATTGGTATAGTAGAACATGTGAACGGTGTGATCTTGTATTTCATCTTGATCTTCCGTTTGAAAAAGATGAGAATATGATTCGACAAAGTTTAGCTCGGCCTCACTATAACCTTCGTAATCCAATTCACTTAAAAGCTCATATTTGCTTTGATCTTCATGACTAACCAGCTCGTAGAATCTTTCCTTGCCCAGAATATCAAATCCCAATAAAAAGGTTCCGCTTTTTTCAGGGTCATTTAAGATGTTTTCCAAGTCGGAGGGCTTTATCATCTTTCCTTGGGCAATCTTGATTAATTCGGCCAATGCAATGCAAGACCCATCCTTGGTTTTTTCCAGGGCCTTTATTGTTGAATTCATGGATTTTGGATCAACTCCTGCATATAAAGCCAGTTCTACCAGTGATGCATATTTGTATGAAGGATAATAGTACTCCACATCAATATCAAACGTGTCCAAGTTCTGTTCGATGACGTTTACGAAAAACTGTCCGTACTCATTCAGCGCTTCGCGATCTGAAGGGTTTTCTTCAAAATATCCTTCCAGCACATAGATGGGATTATCAATGGTTGGATTTTCTAAATAAACCTTCATGATTTGTTCCATATCGGGTTTAACAAATTCTTTTTTGTTGCTGTACCCGCTAAAATCACGGTAATCGTAAGGTGTAGTTCGGAGGGGGAATAGTTTTCGGTATAACGCGTAACCCTCATCGGTATCAAGATCAGAAAGCGCACCAAGAATGATCGGCTCAAATGAAGGGTTGGCTTTAAATAGATCTTCAGCTATTGAAAGAGAATCTAATCCATTTTCTTCAAGTAGGTGTCTAATTACTCCTCGATATGACCAATCATCATCGAATAAAGGTGGAGACGATTCTTTTAAAGAAGTTAGAATTTCGGAAGCTTCACTGGCGGTCAGATCATAATCCCCTAAAAGGTCTAATGCAGACTCATAGGTGGCCGTTTCGACAGAAAATAGGGCCTCTTTTAACATCCTTGACTTAGAAGTAAAAATATCAAACGGCTCTTCATCTTCGCGTTCGAGAATTTCAAGGGAAGAAAAAATGGAGTCGGTCGCATCGTGATTTACATCCTTGGCCGTTGAATAGTTAATTTCATAGAGATGCCGGTTCTTCCATGTCAGATAAACGTGTTTGTACAAATTGGATTCTATATCCGTGTAGGTGTAGCGATATCCATTGTTAAACTTGGCTGGTCCATCGATTATTTCAGAGTAGGAATAAGAGGTGTCAACCAGAAAATAGTTTAGCAGCGAATCTTCATTGGGGAAGTAAGTCAGCTCATTCAATTCATAAATAATCAAATCCTGAGATACACCTGAATTCATATCCAGACTACTGCTAATCCAAGCAGAATCAACAATTGAAGAATAGTACTGGTATTCTTCATCGGCTTTGGTTTCGCCGGATTTTAATACTTTATAATAATCCGTTTCTTGGGTCGAAAGCACAGGTGATTCCCAAGGAATCAATTCCCACTCTTTCAAAAATCGGGTTTGTTCAGGTGAAAGATCTCCCATATTCTGAACCACCATGTTTTGCATGATGTGACCACGAACGAAACTGACCACATGGATTTTACCCGTGTCGGCGACCGATAAAACCTCATAGACATACATCTGCTCGTCATTGTACAGTGTGTCTTTCGAAATTGATTCGGTATTTTCTATTTCAAGATAAGCTTCGATCGTGGCCTGATGAATAAATTCGGTTGATTGAGCGTGATAACCCACAGGGTAGGAGTACTGAACCACATTCAACGAATAGCCTTTTTCGCGGTCTATTGCGGAAATGGTAGAGGTGGACATAAATTCATTAGAGCCAAGCTCTAACGGGCTGCCAAAGTCCAGTAAGCTTTCGTACGGAGTGGGAAGCAATAATTTGGTTCGTAATTCCGGAATTTCAACGAGATCATTTTCCCATGAAAGACCTGAAAATTGATTGATAGGGAAGAACTTTATACTCTTAAAAAAAGGTGATTTCTTGGCCTTAAAATCTTCTACAGAAGGCATAATTTCCATGAAAACGTAAGCGTGTCCATTTGTTGTAAAGATCCACATCACCGCCTCAAAGCCAATTGGTGAAGAAAGAATGATCTGCCTTCCTTTCACATTGTCATGTTTTATGTTCTCTACCGACTGTATTTCAAAGTTATTTTGAGTTTGGTAGTTCTCAACAATCAGGTCGAGTTGTTCTTCGGTTGAACTAAAGATGTCACCTTGTTCAAAGGTCATGATTAATTGGCCGGAACCCGTATTCCGGTTCTGATGAACCAAAACCCTGATATTGCTATTTGGCAAGCTCACATCTTCGGCTGTGCCTCCCATTTCAGCACTATATCCCTGAAGAATTCGTTCAATTTTTCCCGAAGGCAGCTTTTCAAATTTCTGCATCTGCTCTTCAGTAATTCCAGTGAAACTTGCATCAACAACCTCCAGTTTATAGCCTTTATTTTCAAGCTTTTTTATAACTCCGAGTTCACCCGGGAGGTGGGAAATTCCTACCGCACAGAATACAGAACCTTGTTGCATTAATGTGTCGAGACCATTAACCATTATTGTGTTCCTCTCTTCCATGGAATATCGGGTCATGAAATCTTCACGGTCTTCTTTGTCAAAGGCAGCCAGTTCACCTTCTTGATACCTCTTAACCAATTCGTTCAGCCCATTATCTGCAATGCTTCGCTGGTTGAAGCTCATGGTATTCATCAAGGAATCGAAGTTTGTAAGCATTCTCAGTTTGAAGAATTCTCGCTCCATTGGATCGCTGAATCCGCGATTGGCACGAATACCTTGGTCAGGCTTTTCCAAACCGACCACCTGTTTTTTCATCCTCAAGGCATATTCTTCAAAATATTGATCCAATACATATTCAGCGCTGTTTTTCTCCTCAGATTCAGCCTCTCGAAGTAATTGATTGATCAATACAGGGTTTGCATTTGGCATTTTGTCAAGATCGAATTGGGTTCTTTTCAAGAAGGACTCTCTGATCTTCTCATATTCTTCTTCCGAAAACTCTTCTCTGAAATTCGACTGTTTTCTTTTGTCCTTTCTCGCCCTAAGACCTGCTTCGAAAATATCGGCTCGTGACAGTTCTTTAGCAAGGATATCCACTGATTCAAAGGCCAGTAAAACGGAATCACTGAAGTTGTACACTCTGTCATCAGCTAGGTGCACCGTTCCGAACAGATAGGAGTCTTTCTCCAGGTCAGGACCTGATATGCGCCAGAGATATTCATACTTCTGTTGTGAAGAAGCGTTGAGCGTTAAGAGTGCAGCAGTAATTAATAGAAGTAGTCTATTCATCATTCTCGTTTGGGGTCCGTGAAGATATTAATCAAAATAGCATAAAATCGCGGCCAA